>JBEARB010000275.1:0-7004 GCA_041163625.1 Pseudomonadota bacterium
ACTCGACCCCGGTGCAGCTCATCGGGTACGACGGCGCGCAGCGCGGCATGGTCGCGGAGGTCGTCATCCGGCGGCAGCATGTCGGCCAATCGTCGAACGACATCGGCTTTCTCGCCACACCGACTGGCTACAAAGCCCTGATCTCGGACTTCGACCAATCGCGCTATGGGACTTCCTGGCTGCAGCGGCTGAACTCGCGCTACGAAGCCCACTGGGCTGCGAAGCAGGAGCGGGCTGCCGCGGAGGAGCGACGGCGCCTCGAGGAGGAGCGTCAGCGTCTCGTGGCAGCACAACGCGAAGCGGTCTTGGCGCGGGCGAAGAAGATGGGCTACCGGGTCCAGGAGTCGCGCCAGGGCGACGCCATTCGGCTGGTCTTGGTGAAGCGGACCTACTGAACATGCGACTCAACCTGGCGAGGACGATCGCCCGCAGCGCGGCGAACGGCCCCGGTGAACGATTCACCATCTGGGTCCAAGGCTGTCCGCTGGCCTGCACAGGTTGCTGGAACCCCGACACGTGGGCCTTCGAACGTCGGGAGCTGCGATCGGTCGAGAGCCTGCTGGCCGACATCCGGGCGACGGTAGGAATCGAGGGCGTGACCTTTACTGGTGGGGAACCCTTCGCGCAGGCCCGTGTGCTCGCCGAATTGGCGCGGTCCGTGCGCGCAGATGGCCTCTCCGTCTTCGTGTTCACGGGCTACGACCTCCGCGAACTCGACCGACCCGAGCACCGGGATCTCCTGGCGCAGACCGACGTACTGGTTGCCGGGCGCTATCGTGAGGCGTTGCCGGCGCAGGACCAGTCATGGCTCGGATCGTCGAACCAGCGCGTGCACTTCCTCTCCGAGCGGTACTGTGCAGACGACATGCGGGATGCGCCGGAGGCCGAGGTTTGGATCGATGCTGACGGGCGGATCGTCGTGACCGGGTTCCCTGAACTGGAGTCGCTCACGGGCGACGAATCTCTCCTTCCGCCATCGACATGAGATGCGCACGCAGCCAACGATGCGCCCCCGCCGCGTCGAGCAGAGACTGCTCGATCACCTCCCGCACTGCCGTGGGAGGCAAAAACGGCTGGAACTTCGTCAGACGATAGTTCGGCATCTGACCAACAACATCGCGCCAGAACTCCGAGTCCGTCCAGAGCTCGTGCTCCCGAAGTCGTTCGATGGCGGCGGCGACGGTCCCTGCCGTCAGTCCGGGCGCGCGAACATCCACGCCGAGGTTGCCCGGGACGACGCGCCAACTCCCGCCGACCGTCTCGAGCGCATGACGCAGCGTGGCGTTGACGCGTCCCCCGGCGAAGGTCCACCACCGGACCTCGCCGGCCCGCTCTTCGAGCCAGGGGCTTGCTCCCAACGTTGCCTCGGATAACGCGGCTCGCAGCGCGGCAAGCGCCGTGGTTGCGGCTTCGTCGAGGTAGGGATAGGCGTCGTCGCTGCGGAGGACCTCTCCCATCTTCTCAGCGAGCGGTTGGCTGAGGAAGATCGGTAGCGAGCCGCCCCAGGTCGGCTTGCGGCCCCGCGGCGCGCCTTCGACCAAGATCCGACGATCGTCATGCTGGATGCGGAGCACAGCCCAGGCGCGACCGCCGAGCAGAAACGTGCTGGCGCCGTCGACGAGACGGTCGACGAACGATTGCCCGAGCGTACCCAGCGCCTGTCCGGCCGTGGTTTGGACGGTGTACGACTGCGGCGACGAGAAGACCGCGAAGATCTCCATGAAGTTCTTACGACCCAGGCGCTGTTCCGCGAAGGAGCCGAGCACGAGTCGGCCGGCGGCCTCGCGCAAAGACTCGGTCTCCACCATGTGCGCGAGCAGCGCATCGAACTCAGTGCGCTCGATGCCGGCGAAGTCCGGAACGCGATGCAGCTGTTGCCAGGTGTGGTCCGCCGTGATGCCGCCGTCGGCCAGCGCCATCGCGAAGATCTGCTGCGCCAAGACCGGCCAACACCGGTCGTTCAACTCGACCGACTCGACCCAGCCGCTTCGGGCCAGCTCGACCAGCGCGACCGCCTGCACGACAGCTTCGTCCGCCTCGCACAGGAACGTCGTATTCGCCGTCTGGCCGGCGCGCCGGCCCGTGCGTCCCATGCGCTGCAGGAACGAACCCACGCTGTCTGGCGCCTCTGCCTGCAAGACCTTGTCGAGGTCGCCGACGTCGATGCCCAACTCCAACGTCGACGTGCAGACGATGCAGGCGTTGTCGCCGCGGTGGAACTGCTCCTCGGCAAGCTCACGCTCCTCACGCGCGACCGCGCTGTGGTGCACGTAGACCCGAACGCCCAGCTTGCGCATCTGCTCTGCGACAGCCTCAGACGTCGCGCGCGACTGACAGAAGAAGAGGCTCTTGCCGACGCGGGCGACGTTGGCCGCGTCGCGACAGAAATCCGGTAGCGATGGTCGATGCAGCACGAGGAGGTTGCGGCGCGCGGGCACCTTCGGCGGATCGATGACGCGCCCAGGTCGGGCCGAGGAACCCCCGAGCCAACGAAGGATCTCCTCCGGATTGCCGACCGTCGCGCTCAAGCCAACGCGTTGGACGTCATGCCGCGACACCGAGGCGAGGCGCTCAACCACGCTCATCAGGTGCGCCCCACGCTCCTGCCCAGCGAGCGCATGAACCTCGTCGACGATGACCATGCGGAGGTCACCGAAGACTTGGTGCTCGTCCACGCTCGCCGAGACGAACATCACCTCGATCGACTCAGGCGTGGTCATCAACAGTTCGACGGGTTCGCGAACGAAGCGTCGTCGATCTGGCGCATCGACATCGCCGTGCCAGACGAAGCGACGCATCCCGACCATCTCGGTGTAGAGGTCGAGCCGCTCGGCTTGGTTGTTGAGCAGAGCCTTGATGGGCGCGATGTAGAGGATTCCGACCCCACGCGGTGGCTGCTCGATGAGCGATGCCAGCGCCGGGAACATCGCAGCCTCGGTCTTGCCACCTGCCGTCGGGGCGAGCACGACGGCGTTGTCGCCATCGAGCAACGCTGCGCCGGCCAGCTCCTGCACCGGGCGCAGGCTCGTCCAGCCGAGCCGATCGACGATGGCGTGCTGCAAGCGCGGCGGGAACCGCCCGAAGGTGCTCACCAGACTTCCTCGGACGGAATCGGTCCCTCGTCCGGGTCGTCGACGGCCAGGGCGGTGCCAGCGAGGAGCGCTTGCTCCTCGGCCGAGAGCGCGCTCGGGTCGAAGCCGCAAGCGGCCATCGGGTCGTAACCGCTGTGCTCATCGACGCTGTCGAGGTGGGTCACGAAGTCGCGCAAGAACTGTCGCGGCACGATGCCGACGTCACCGCGGAAGCCCTTGGTCACTTCATCGATCAGCCGGTCGATGAAGAGGTCGCTGATCTTCTCCTCGACGGTGCCCGGGGCTTGTGACTGGAAGCGGTAGAGCTCGCGCAGCCGCAACGCGACCAGCCGGAGTCGGTTGGCGTCGAATGGCCTGAGCTCGAGTTGCGCCTGCCGGAGGCTGGCGAAGTCGCCGCGCTTGATGAAGCGAATGCGGTCGTGCAGAGGAGCGAGCCCGGCGACGCCGTGTCGGCTGTCGAAGAAGTCGGGCGTACCGGTGAAGACCCACAGCAAACCGGGGTAGGAGCCAGCTGCGTCGGCGAGTTGACGGATGCCGTTGAGCGACTTATGCCGGGAATCCGAGCGCATGCGCAGGATGGTCTCGGCCTCGTCGATGACGATGAGCAAGCCCCGGTAGCCGGCGGCCAACACGATGGCCAGTACGCCGCGAAGGAAGTCCATCGCGTCGCGGCTGCCGATGTCGCCCTTGATGCCGGCAGACTTCTTCGCCGAAGCGGCGACGTTGTCGCTGCCACAGAGCCACGAGATGAGCGCGCCTGCCTCGACGACCTCGCCCGCTTGCTTGTGGCGGAAGATGGCCTGCACGACCCGCACGAAGTCCTGCGGTGCCTGGCTGTTGGTCAATCGGGCGAGCTCTTCTTCCAGCCGCGTCGCCACCTGGGCGTCGAAGTCGTCGGCCATCTCGTCGGCACCCGCGGCGATGAGCGCGTTCTCGACCTGAGCGATCCAACGATCGAGGATGTCGCCGAGCGCGCCGCGCGGGCACGCCGACGTGCCCAACTCGACCATCACCTTGCGGTAGACGTCGTCGAAGCGATGGAAACGCAGGTCGTTGTCCGAGACGACCACGAAGCTCGTCGCGAAACCCCGGGCCTGCGCGTCTTCCACGGCGAGGCGCGCCATGAAGGTCTTGCCACAGCCGTAGCCGCCGCGGAGGAACTTGATGGAGCCCTCTCCGGCGTCGACGAGATCGAGCTGTCGCGCCACCTCGGCGCGTGGGGCTTCGATTCCGACCGCGAACTCGCCGATGCCGCGCTCGGGGACCAGGCCCTTGCGCAGGGACTCGAAGATGTGTTCGCGATCGCGATCGCTGAGCAGGCTCATCGTGCGCCTCCTTCCCGAACGTAGCGCTTGACGCCGGAGGTCGTGTCGACCCGCACCACGAAGGGCGCCTTGGCCGCGTGTTCATCGAATGCCAGCGCGAAGCGTCGCGCCGCCCGCGGGCCGCCGAGCATCTGCCCCGCCTCGAGTTCGGTCAACGAACCGTGGGCGTGCAGGTGGGCGAAGACCTGCCGGACACCCGCGTCCTCGTAGGCGTTGAGCCAGCGATCTCCGCTGCCCGATTGTCCGGCGCTCGGGACGGGCGGTGACTCGCGTCCCGCTGCGCTGACAGCGACCGAGAAGCGTTCGGTGGTCGCAGCATTGCGAACCTGCACGCCGGACTGCAAAGGCTCCAGCCGCACCGCGACGCGCTGCGGACGTGAGCCGTGGAGCCGGAAGAAGAGCTCGAACTCGGGGCCGACCGGAGCGACCAGCGCTCCTTGCGCGACCACGGCGGGCGCGCCGGCATGGGCGAGCTCGACGTCCACGCCTTCTGCGTCTTCTGCCTTCAGGAGCAGCTGCACGGTCTTCGGCACGCTGAAGGCGAGCGAGTTCTGCGCGGCCCCAGGCTGCAGACGGACCTTGATCCGATGCATGCCCATCACCGCTTCGGCCGGCGTGCACTCCGCCTCGAACTCGACGCTCTGGCCGCCAGCCTGGGTCCGCTCGTGGACCACCAGCACGGGGATGACCCGCTCCTGCAGGCTGTTGCCACCATGGACGAACTCGCTGGGCCGCTCACCGCGGTCGAAGACCTCGAGTCCACGCGGCATCAACACATGCATGCCGTCGCCCTCGTAGCCGAGCTCGGTGAACGAGACGCGGACCTTGTCGGGGTGGTCTTCGGCCGTGCGGGTGAGCACGTGGCGACGCGCGGGATCACGACGCGTCCCGTGCGCCACCTGGCCGCGGGCGCCCTCGGGCTGCAGGAGGAAGCCGTGGTCCGAGGTGAATACGAAGTTGCGAACGCCCGCATCGCGCAGTGCCGAAAAGGCGGAAGCCAGGTTCCGCAACACAGTGTCGAAGGTGGTGAGGCCGGTCCCGCTCTCGCCGGATTTGTCGATCTCGATGCTGTGCACGATGAGCAGCCGGGCTTGGCCGATGCTGCGGCGGAGGGAGGTCGCATCGCGCTCCAGCACTTCGCCCAGCTTGAGCAGCGGGCACGAGCCACCGCCGGCGCGGGCGTGCATCGCGCGCTGCCGCGTATCCGGGTTGCTGACCCGATACTCACCGGTCGAAAAGCCCTCGAAGTCCCGTAGGTCGGCGCGCAGCTCGGGGACGAGGCGGTCGTTGCGGGTGATCGGAGCCAGCACGTTCATGCCGACCGAGGTGATGCTGGGGAGCTCGGCCAGCCGTGGCTTGAGGACGACGGGCGCGTTCCGCGATGTGGGCAGAAGCTCCTGCAGCGCCGTCGCCATCTCGTAGCGCAAGGCGTCCACGACGAAGAGGGCGACGGGGGTATCGCCGAGCAGCGGGCGCACGACCTCCTCGAAGAGGTGTCGCTGCTGCATCGAACGCCCCGGCAAGAAGCCCGACGTCGAGCAGGCGGCGTTGAAACCGTGCGCCCACGTGGAGGCCCAGTCGGACCACCGCGCGCGCGCGGCGTCGAGCGCATCGCGGAGCTCGAAGAACTGCGGCAGGGTGGGACCGAGCATCGCGTTGCGGAGCTGCTCCAGCTCGCGATGCGCAAGGTCGACGGCGGCACCGTCGGCGGTGTAGGCCTCGACCCACGCCTCGATGGTCAGCGCCTTCACCGAACGGCGGGTGGCGGATTCGAGGGCGCGGTCGAGTCGTTCGGCGGCCTGCAGCAAGTCCCACGCAGCCTTGCGGGCGGGTTCGCCACGGAGCCAGAAGGACGCTTCGCCGCGGCCGCTGCCAAGGCGGCGCGCGGCCCAATCGCGGACGATGGCCGAATTGCCGCTGTGAATGGCTGCGATGGCCGCGCGGAACACGGCCTGCTCCTCGAAGAAGAAGGTGTCGATCTTGCCGAGATCTTCGGCTCGCGCGGCGTCGGCTTCCTGTGCCAGCAGGCGCTCGGTCTCCGACGCGATCTGCAGGTAGTCCGCGCGATGGCGCGCGCGTAGGTCTGCGGCGAACTGCCGACAGGCCTCGACGATCGGGCGGGAGAGCCCCGACGCGCCGGCAAGCAGGGGACTGACGGCGGGCGTGCTGCGGTCCGAGACGTACTCGACCGCCAAGGCCCAGCTCGAGCAGACGAACGCGACGTCCTCCAGGCGCAGCGACTCGTTCGGGGAGATCTGTTCGCGCCAGGCGCGCTGCACACCCAGGTGCGACTCGCAATAGCGCCACAGCGGGCTGTCGGCTGCGACGAGCTGGGCACCGAATTCCTGCGACGCCCGTGGCCCAGCGAGCCGCTCGTAGACCTCGATCGGCCGGAGACGCGCGATCCAATCCCACGCGTCACCCTCGCCGCCAGCGATGCGCTCGGCGAGCCAAGCGTCCGCGTCGGCGAGGGTCCAGCCATCACGGGCGAGGAACTCGTCGATCACCTGGGGCGTCACGTAGCCCGTGGCGGCCTCGGTGACGAGCGTGTCGACCGCCTTGCGGAAGCGCCGACCGGCCGCATAGA
>JBEARB010000276.1:0-10252 GCA_041163625.1 Pseudomonadota bacterium
GAGCGCGTCGCCGTCGAACTCGGGCCAGAGGCGCGTCTCCACGTGCAACTCTGCGTAGGCGATCTGCCAGAGCAGGAAGTTGGAGACCCGAAGCTCGCCGCTGGTGCGAATCAGCAGATCCGGATCGGGGAGATCGGCCGTCCACAGGCGCTCGGCGAGGGCCACCTCGTCGATCGCCTCGGACTCGAGCCGGCCGGCCGCGACGTCCTGTGCGAGGCTGCGCGCGGCGGCGACGATCTCCTCGCGGCCGCCGTAGCTCAGGGCGAGCACCAGCTGCATCTCGTCGAGCTCCACGGTGACCTCTTCGAGCAGGCTGATCGCCGCGCGCGCCTCGTCCGGCAGCCGCGACCGCTCTCCGATGACGCGAAAGCGGATCCCCTTCTCTTCGAGGAGTGTGCGCTCGCCTTCGCAGAACTCGATGAGGAGCGCCATCAGCGCGCTGATCTCGTGCTCTGGGCGGCGCCAGTTCTGGGCGCTGAAGGCGTAGAGCGTCAGCGCGTCGAGCCCGAGCTCGCGGGCACGCGTGACCACGCGCCGCACGGCCTTGGCGCCCTCGCGGTGGCCGGCCTCGCGGGGTAGCCCGCGCGCGTTCGCCCAGCGGCCGTTGCCGTCCATGATGATCGCCACATGGCGCGGCATCGGTGCGAGTTCGTCGGGTTCGGTGATTGAATCGGGGGCCTTGCTCATCACGTCCTCGATAGCGCGGTGCGTGAGTGTAGCGCCCCTCCCCGAGCACGTCGAATGCCCCCAAGACGCCGCCGGTCACGTCGGTCGGACGCGAGCCGGGGACTCCCGCTCCCAGGCCCGGATTTCGGCCTTGAAGCGGGGCTCGGCGGCCGCCAGGTTCCGCGCCCGCCCCCGGAGGAACCCATGGCCAGCCCGCATCCCCGTCCTCGACCGTCCCTGACGGCAGCCCTGTTCACCGCCATCGTGCTGTTGCTCGGCGGCTGCGTGACCACGGGAGCCGGGGGCGGTGGCTACGTCCCGCTGACCTACGACACGACCGACGGCGCGGAAGTCGGCGGCGACACCGCCACCGACGACGGCACGAGCGACACCAACGCCGGCGACACCGGCGGCGGAGAGGACACCCACGGCTCCGGCTGCACAGGCGCCATCGATTGCGACGACGGCGACGCCTGCACCAACGACGGCTGCACCCTGCCCGCCGGCATCTGCACCCACTCGCCGATCGCGGGCTGCGGCGCGCTCTTCGCGGCGTGCAGCGAGACCGCTCCGTGCAAGACCGGCGTGTGCGACCCGAGCAAGAACGCCTGTGTGGCGTGCATCCAGAGCAGCGATTGTGGCGGGGGCAACCTCTGCAAGGCCGGCACCTGCGTCGCGGCGCCGGCCTGCAAGAGCGACGTCGAGTGCAAGGCGACCAACCAAGTCTGCGCGACGAGCGAAGGCGTGTGCGTGGACTGCGTGGCCGACACCGACTACGGCTCCGGCAACGCGTGCAAGCAGTCCGGCTGCGTCGCCGCGCCGGCCGGCGCCGGCGTGTTCGTCGACGACGTGACGATCACCCGCAGCTGCCCCTGAGGTCGCACCAGGGTGCAGTGGCCCTGGCAGCGTGGTAGGCTCTCGCCGCGTGCGGCCGCTCGGCCGCCCGGTGGTGCATGAACGATTCGTTGCTGCTCATCGTGCTGATCGTCCTCGCATTCGCGGGCGGCACCTACGTGACCCGCCTCGCGGCGCGTTACGGCATGCTCAGTGGCGCCGAATCGCTCCTGGTCGGAGTGGTCATCGGTCCGCTCGGCGCGGGCCTGCTCGACGGCCGCGCGCTCGACCAAGCCCAACTGCTGATGGCGCTGCTGCTCGGCTTGGTCGGCTTCACGACCGGCACGCGCGCCCGCCGCCTCGCTCCCAACCCCGACGCGGTCGTCGTCGGCGTGGCCACCGCGCTGGCGGTGGCGACCGGGGTAGCGCTGCTCGCGCTCGGCTGGATGTACTATTTCGATCCGCCGACCGGGGACTTGCGCACGCTGGTCTGGACGCTCCTCGACCTGGGCGAGGTGGTCTTCGAGGTGCGCTGCACGCCGTCCCAGCTCGAGGCGGCGGTCGCGCTGGGTGCGGCAGCCGCGGCCGCCTCGTCGCAAGTCATCGAGTCGACCAGCCGCATGCACGGCGCGCGGGGTCCGCTCTCGGAGCTGCTCGCCGGCGCCGCCGTCACCGGCGAGATCCTCGCCATCGTCCTGCTCGGCCTCTCGCTGGCCGGGCGCCGGCATTTCGACGTCGTCGACGGGCCGCCGCTCGGGATCACCGAGTGGGCGCTGCTCGGCATGGCGGTCGGCGTGGTCTGCGGGATGCTCTTCGCCTGGTTCTCGCGCGACGAAGACGATCCGAATCGCATCTTCGTCGCCGCCACCGGAACCGTCATCTTCGCCGCCGGCGTCGGCCAAGCGATCGGCCTGTCGCCGACGTTCGTGAACTTGTTGGCGGGCCTGACCGTGGCGCTGATCTCGCCCAAGGCGCCCAAGGTCTGCGCCGAGCTCGAGCGGCTGCATCACCCGATCACGGTGTTGGTGATGATCTTCGCCGGGATGCTGCTGATTGTACCGACCGGACCGCAGTGGCTGCTCGCCGCGGCCTACCCGTTGGCGCGCTGGGGCCTACTGAGGGCCGCCCTGCCCGCCTCTTCCTCGCTGTTGCTGGAGAAGCCCGTACGCGCGGCACGGATGGGCAACGGCATGCTGGCGCAGGGCAGCCTTCCGGTCGTCATCGCCGTCGCCTTCGTGGTCCGCGTGCCCGAACATGCGACCACGGTGCTGACCAGCGTGCTGGTCGCGACGGTGACCAGCGATCTCTTCTCGGTGCGCCGGCTCTCGGACGTCCTGCTCGACGCCGGCGAGATCGCCGACACCTCGGGCATGAGCCGAGGCCTGCCAGAAGATTGGTCCACGCCGACCGGCCACAGCCACGCGCCGGTGCAGGAGGGCAACCCATGAGGGTGGTGATCGTGGGCGCCGGCGACGTCGGCACCTACCTCGCGCGCGCGCTCTCGTCGCGCAGCGCCGAGGTGATCGTCGTCGATCGCCGGCAGGAACGCCTCGATCGCGTCGAGGAGCAGGCCGACGTGCTCACGCTCTACGGCGACGCGACGCATTGGTCGACGCTGCGCGAGGCCGGCGTCGACAAGGCCGACATCACGCTGGTGATGACCAGCTCGGACGACGCCAACGTCGTCGCCGCCGCGCTCTCGGTGCAGGAAGGCGCGCGGCGCGCGGTCGCCCGTGTCGACGACCCGAGCTTCTATCGCACCAGCGGCGGCGTCGAAGCGGGCATGCTCGGCATCCACGCGGTGCTCTGCGCGAGCCGCCTGGTCAGCCAGGAGTTGCTGCGGATGGTGCGCGCGGTCGACGCCGAGTTCGTCAGCGACTTTGCCGGCAACGCGCTGCAGATCGCGCAGGCTCGGCTCGGCGACACCGCGCCGGTGCTCGGCACGGCGGCAAGCGCCATCGCCTTGCAGGGTGAAGCGCACGTCGCCGGCGTGGTCCGGGACCTCGTCTTGCGCGCGCCGGAAGACGTCGGCCACCTCGAGCCCGACGACGCGCTGCTCATCGCGGGCTCGCCGCGCGCGATCGACGGCGCGATCCGAGCCGTCACGGGCGCGCGACCGCACCGCCGCACCGTGATCATCGGCGGCGGTGACGTCGGCTTTCAGCTCGCGCGCGGCTTGGCCGAGACGGGCCGCCGCGTGCAGGTCATCGAGCTGGATCTCGAGCGCTGCCACTTCCTGGCGCAGGCGTTGCCGGACATCACCGTCATCCACGGGGACGGCACGAATATCCACACTTTGCGCGACGAAGCGGTCGACCGGGCCGACTTCCTGCTCTCGGTCACCCGGAGCGACGAGGTCAACCTGATGGCCTCGCTGCTCGGCGCCGATTTGGGCGTGCCGTGGACCTACGCGCTGGTCCATCGGCCGGGCTACACCGAGGTCTACGACCACTTGGGCATTCACGGCACGGCCGGTCCGCACGAGCAGATCTGGCGCATGGTGCAGTGGATGCTGCCGGCGAGTGGCCCGCTGCTACGCGAGGCGCTGCCGGGCTGCACGCACGAGCTCTTCGAGTTCCAGCTCCCTGGCGTGCTCGCAACGGGCGCGACCCTCGGCGATTTGGTGCTGCCGCCCGAGGCACTGGTCGTGGCCTTGGCCCGCGGCGCCTCGGTGGTCCGGCCCCGCGCGAGCACCGAACTCGAAGGTTTCGACCACGTGGTGGTGGCCGCTCCGCCGTCGCTCGCCTCGACCGTCGAGCGACGTTTGCGCGGGCTCGGCCGAGGCGTCGAATGAACCCACGCGCCGTCGCCCGGCTGACTTCACGCCTGCTCAGCATCGTCGCGCTGCTGATGCTCGCGCCGCTGGCGTTGGCCTTCGTCGACAGCCACGCCGACGCGATCCGCGGCTACGGCCTCTCCGCCGCCCTGACGCTCGCCGTGGCAGGCGTGCTCGGCTTCGTCGGGCGCCACGCCAAGGAAGACCTGCACCGGAAGGACGCAATCGGCACGGTGGCGCTGACCTGGCTGCTGATCGGGCTCTTCGGCGGGTTGCCCTTCGTGCTCGAAGGCAGCATCGCGCACCCCGCGTCGGCGATCTTCGAGGCCGTCAGCGGGTTCACCACCACCGGCGCGACTGTGGTCTCCGACGTCGACGGCCTCTCTCGCGCCACCAATCTCTGGCGCACGCTCTCGCACTGGATCGGGGGCATGGGCATCGTCGTCCTATTCGTCGCGGTCTTTCCGACCCTCGGCGTGGGCGCCAAGCACCTGTTCCGCTCCGAAGTGGCGGGGCCGACCACCGGCGGCTTGCGCCCGCGCATCAAGCAGACGGCCCTGGCGCTGTGGTGGATCTACGGCGGCCTCACGCTGCTCTGCGCCGCGTTGCTCTGGCTCGCCGGCATGTCGGTCTACGACGCCATTTGCCACGCCTTCTCGACCCTCGGCACCGGCGGCTTCTCGACCCGGACCGCGAGCATCGGGCATTGGCAGAACCCCACGATCGACTGGATCACCAGCGCCTTCATGCTCGTCGCGGGCCTGAACTTCGGTCTGTACTACGACGCGGTGCGGGGCCGGCCGGCCGAGCTGTTCCGCAACTACGAGGTGCGCCTGTACCTGCTGGTGAACGTGCTGATCGCCGGCGTGGTCTTCCTCGGCATCTCGGATCGCCACGGTGACGCGTTGACCAGCTTGCGGCACGCGGTGTTCCAGACCCTTGCGGTGACCACCACCACGGGCTTCATGACCGAAGATTTCGACACCTATCCGAATTTCGCGCGCTACCTGCTCTTCCTCGCGATGTTCATGGGGGGCTGCGCCGGTTCGACCGCCGGCGGCCTGAAGGTCAGCCGCGTTTACGCCGCGCTCAAACTCTGCGCGCGAGAGCTGCGCGGGGTGGTGCAGCCGCAGGCCATCATCTCGGTGCGTTTGGGTCGCCACGCGGTTCCCGAGCCGGTGCTGCGCGGCATCTTGGTCTTCATCGTCGCGTACTTCCTGATCTACGCGGCCGCCTCGGCGTTCATGGTGCTGCTCGGCCTGGACCTGACGACGGCGATGAGCGCGACGGTCGCGTGTCTGTCGAGCATCGGTCCGGGGCTGTCGGACGTCGGACCCTCGCAGAATTTCGCCTTCATCCCGCCGATCGGGAAGATCGTCCTCTCGCTCTGCATGATCGCCGGCCGCCTCGAGATCTTCGTGCTGCTCGCGATCCTCAGCCCGGAGGCGTGGCGACGATGAGGCGCGCGGTTGTCCTGCTGCTGCTGCTCGGCTTGATGTCGGGCGTCTCGGCCTTGCAGGCCGAGGCCTCGGGCACGGTCGATCCGTTGACCCTGGCCGCGATCGGTTTCGTGGTGCTCGCGTCGTTTTCGGCCGCGGAGCTCGGCGTGCGCTTCGGCGCGCCGCGCGTCACCGGCTACATCGTCTCGGGCCTGCTGCTCGGCCCCTCGGTGCTCGACATCCTCTCGCGCCCGGTCGTGCAGCAGATGGGGATGTTCAAGACCCTCGCACTCGGCCTGATCGCCACCTCGGCCGGTCTGGAGCTCGACGTCGGTCAGATTCGGCGGGTCGGCAAGACCTTGCTCACGACCGTGGCGTTCAAGCTGCTCTTCGCGATCACGGCGGTCGGCGGCGCGACCTGGGCGATGCACGCCATGCTCGGGCTGCCAGCCGTCGACAAGCCCGGCGCCGGCCCCGCATTGGCGGTCGTCTTCGGCGCCCTCGCCATCGGCACCAGCCCCGCCATCGTTCTCGCCGTCTTGCGCGACAGCCGCGCCGCTGGGCGCTTGTCCGACCTCGTCCTCGGCGCCGCGGTGGTCAAGGACGTCGTCGTCGTCATCACCCTCGCCATCGCCATCGCGATCGCCGCCGCGCTGCTCGGCGCCACGGGCGAAGGCGGCGGCCTGGACGCCAGCGTGCTGATCCACGTCGGCCAGGAGATCGGGGCGTCGGTGCTCGCCGGGAGCCTGCTCGGCGCCTTGCTGATCGCCTATATTCGCTGGGTCCACAGCGAGATGCTGCTCTTCGTCTCGGCGATGGTGCTGATCGTGGCGCAGGTGGCGATGGCGCTGCACCTCGAGCTGCTGCTCGTCTTCATCACCGCCGGCTTCGTGGTCCGCAACTTCAGCCACCACGAGCACGACCTGGCGCCGCCGCTGACGATGGTCTCGCTGCCGGTCTTCATCGTCTTCTTCACCATCGCGGGCGCCGATGTCGACCTCGGGCGGACGCTGACGATCCTGCCGCTGGCGGTGGTGCTGTTCGCGGCGCGCGTCGTCGCGTTCTGGGGCGCGGCGCGCCTCGGCGGGCAGCTCGGCGGCGAGTCGGACGTGATCCGCGATCGCGCCTACCTCGCCTACCTACCCCAGGCTGGCGTCACGCTCGGCTTGGTCGGGCTGGCGGCCGCACGCCTGCCCGAGATCGGCGAATCGATCGCGCTCGCGGGCACTGCGTTCGTCGCGCTGAACCTGCTCATCGGACCGGTGGCGCTGCGCGCCGCGCTGGGTGCCGCCGGCGAGCTCGAGGCCGGTCCGACCACGGCACCGACGCCCGCGCCGGACGAGGCGGCGCCCGCGTTGCCGCAGGCGTCCATCCCCGAGGTGATGCCGCCGGCCCCGGAGCGCGACGCGCTCTGCGAGCGAATCTGTCGCGACATCGAAGACCTGGAGCTCGCCGCCCTGCTCCGCCGGCTCGCCACCGATCTGGACCGAAGCATCGAGCGCGTCATCGACGACGCCTTCGAGTCGTGGGCGCAAGGCACCACGCGTTCGGCGTCGGCAGCCTTGGGCGCCACCGACGAAGGCGCCTCCCTGCGGCGGTGGGCGTTGGTTCCGCAGGGCGACCTGATCGTCGGCCACGGCATGCGCGTGCGCACGCTCTTCGACGAGTTGCGCGCCCGCCTGCGCGCGCTGCCGGTCGAGCTCGACCTGCCCTTGGACGTCACGCTGCTGTCACCGCAGCGCGCCGACACGTTCCGCTGTCGAATCCGCCGCGCCCGGCTGCGCCTGCGCAAGCGCTTCGGCCGCCCGCTGCCACACCGTCGCGTGCCGCTGCGTCTGGCGGCACGCATGGTCCTCGAGCCGCGACTCGCGCGCCACGGTGTCGAGATGGTCGGCGCGCTGGCGCGCGCACAAGGTGCGGTCCTCGAGGCGCTCCGAGCCCACGCCGATGGCAGCCTGACCGGCGACGAAGCACGACGCGCCGTCAACCGCACGATGAGCCTGCTGATCGACCGGATGCGCAGCGACGCTCGTCACATGCTCGCGGCAGGCTTCGACGAGCTCGCCACCACGCTGCGGATCGCCGGCGGCCCCCGGCTTCCCGAGAGCGAGGTGCGCTTCTCCCGCGTCGAGATCGCGGTGCGTGACGCGCTGCGGGATCTCGGCGAGCACCCGCCGCGCTGGCGGGACGCGGTCGCGGCAGCACAGCACAGCCTGCTGCTCGTGGTCGAGTTGGCCTCGCTGCGACAGTCGGCAGACGCGGCGCTCGAGCGGCACCTCATCGTGCCGGCCGCGGAAGCCCTCGGTGGCGTTCGGCAGGTGATCATCGGGGTGCGCAGCGGCCTGCAGGCCGTCGCCGACGAGTGCGGCGCGGGCGCGCCGACCAGCGAGCAGCTCGCGACCTGGGCCGAGGCCGCCAACGCCAGCTTCGCGCAGAAGAGCCACCGCGCCATCGAGACGCGTCTGCACGCCTTCCGAGCCGGCGCCAGCATCCACCGTGTCGCCGTGGAGCTGCGCGGCCTGCTCGGCAGCCTGCCGCCGATGACCGACGCCGTGCATCCGGCGACTCCGCTCTCGCGCGCCGCCACGCCCGACGACGTGCTGCGGGTGCCGCTCGATCTGCGGGTCGCCGCGACCGAAGCGCTGATTCACGGCCTGCTTTCCGAGGTCGACGAGCGCCTCGATTCGACCTCGCGTCTGCTCGCCAACACCGGACCGCGCCTGCGCGAGGCGGTGGACGTCGCCCTGTTCGCCGTCGAGTCCCGTCTCGAGGCACAGGAGCCGAGCGCCGACGACGCGGCCGCCGTCATCGCTGCGTTCGGCCGCGCCATCGCGCGCGTCGATCGGCTCGAAGCCGAGATCGGCGCCACCGCCGAGCGCGTCCGTGGGGAGACCCACGCCGCCGTGCTCCACGCCTTCGACACCCTGCGCGCTCGGATGAACGAGGGCGCGGCCCAGCCGCGGGCCGCAGTCGAGAGCGCGATCGGCAGCGCGCAGCGCCAGTTCCAGGAGCTCTCCGAGCCCTTCGTCGGCTGGTGGCGGCGCGAGATCGGCAACGTCCGCGAGTTCCTCACCGGCGTGCGCGACAGCCGCCTGGGCTCCGAGCTGCGTGCCCGTGCCCGCGCGGCGCGCCTGGATGCGGGCGAGCTGCGGGACCACGTCGAGGCGTGGCTGCACCCGCCTGGAATTCCGGAGGGCTACGCGCGCCTGTTCGCGTTGCAGCCCGTGCGTGAGCACCGCCTGTTCACCGCGTATCGCCCGGAGCTCGAGCTGCTGCGCAACGCCGAGCGAATCTGGCTCGAGGGCGGCCCGGGGTCGGCGTTGATCGTGGGTGATCACGGCTCGGGTCGCAGCAGCCTGCTCAACATGTGCGAGCTCGAGCTGACGGTGCCGCGCGTGCTGCGCCCGAACCCGGTCGGCTCGTGGCGCGAGACCGGGCTGGACGCGGCGCTCGCCGTCGAGCTCGGTTGCCGTGCGCAGCGCAAGAGCGTGCTCAAGGCGTTGCGGAAGGTGCGCACGGTCGTGCTCCTCGACGACCTCGAGCGCTGGTTCACGCCCGACGAGGCTGGTCTCCGCGCGCTCGCGAGCCTGCTCGATCTGATCCAGCGCAGCCGCGACAGCGTGTTCTGGTTGGCGACCACGACGAACGCGGCGCTGCGACTGCTGCAAGAGGCGATGGCCATCGAGCCGAGCTTCGCGCGCGTCGTGCGCCTCCACCCGCTCGATCACGCCGAGCTGCAGCGCGCCATCGAGGCGCGCCACGCGCTGTCCGGCCGCGACCTCGAACTGCCCCGCTCGGTCGGCGGCCGCGCGCTCGGGCGTCTGCTCGGCGCCCGCGACGGGCAAGTGCTGTACCGCGTGTTGGCGCGCATCAGCGGCGGCAACCTCTCCCGCGCGATGACGGCGTGGCTGCGCGCGATCGAGCGGATCGACGACGAGGCGGTGTTCCCGACGGTCAGCCGCACACTGAGCGTCGGTCTGCCACCGTTCGCGGCACTGGATCCGACGCAGGTCGCGATCCTGCTCGCCGTGCTGCGCTTCGGCGGCGCCTCGCCGCGCCAACTCGCCGACGCGCTCGGCGTGCCGCATCACGTCGCCGCGCAGCACGCCGGCTTCCTGCGCGCGGCCGGCTTGCTCGAGGCCTCCGAGGCGCGACGTGACGAAAAGCGGGTGCCGCGTGCCCTGGTCGGGCCGGTGATCCAAGGGCTCCGCGATGTGGGGACCGAGCCATGATGCGCGCCCTGCTGCCCGTGCTGCTCTTCGCGGCCACCGCCCTGCTCGGCTGTGGCGCCGACGCGCCGAACGCCGCCGGCGGGACCGGCGAGGTGCACCTCGTCGACGAGTTGATCTCCGAAGCGGCGCGCGTGGCGAGCTTGGTGTCGGCGCCGCGCCTGCTCCTGCTCCTGCTCCTCGTCGCCGGCGGCTTGGTCATCACCCGCACCTTCGACGCGGCCGTGCGTTTGGTGTGGCGGCTCGGACTCGATCCGGATCATCGCCTCGGCGTGGCCCGACGGCTCGCCGACGTACTGGTCTTCGGC
>JBEARB010000277.1:0-3351 GCA_041163625.1 Pseudomonadota bacterium
ACTCGCCCCTTGCCGGGGTCGAGCACGGTGGCATGCTGAACGTGGCGATGGGCTTGGCACAGCGGTGAATCGCCGGGATCTTCGTGGTTCGGGCTTGACGGACAAGAGAGTGTCTACCCCCCGACTGAGCGGCGAAGCTGCTAAGGAGAGCGAGGCAGGCGTGGCATCGCCGCAGTTACCTTCCGCCGCGCGCCCACGGCGCGGTCCAGATGGCCAGCCGCGACCGTCCTCCGCCCGAGCCGTAGTCGTCACTGCGAAAGATCTCGGTCCGCTCGTCCAGGTCCAGGAACGCCCCGCTGCCGCCCGGCAGGTGACACGGGTACTGCTGCCGGTACACGCGGTAGCCAGGCTTCGGGACCGCGTGCTGCACGATGTGGGTGACGCCCGCCGCGCGCAGGTGGGCTTCGAAGGTGCCCTGGCAGAGCGCCTCCTGGTACTCGCGCGAGCTGATGATGCCGTCGAGGTTCACGACTCGTCGCTGGCTATAGTACGAGAACGCACCGCTGTCCTTCATCGCGAAGACGGCGTCCGCCGGCAGGTGGTCGACCGCGAACGCCGCGCCCTGCTCCGCGGCAGGACGGAACGTCGGATCCCCTTTGGTCACCGAATAGGCGAGCCCGGCAAGCATCATGGCCACGAACCCCGCGACGACCAGGCCCGGCAGTGGCCGGATACGCCGCTCGACCGCTCGGACCAGGAGCGCCAGCCCGACGAATCCGACGAGCTGGTACGTCACGAAATGACCGCTGAGCACGGCCCAGTTCATGAACAGCGTCGTGTACGCCAGGTGCACGAACGCACCGACCAGGAAGGCGGCGTGTACGCGAGAGACGGGGGCCGCCTCGTCGTCTCTCCACGTTGCCGCTAGGCCAAGCGTGCCCAGTCCGAGCATGGCGACGAGCTCGACATTCTCACGCAGGGGCCCCACGTAGACGCCGGGATGAGGAAAGGTGGTCTTGAGGACGCCGCTGATAGGCACGAACGCGCCGAACATCGTGCGGTTCCAGAGCAGGTAGGGCACGACCAGCGCCAGGACGGGCCAGAAGACCGACAGGCCCTTGCGCACCGTGATGCGCAGCCGCGTCCACCACGCCACGGTTTGATCGCGCATGGCGCGGATGGCATACAAAGCGGCGATCGCGAACGCGATCCACACCGAGTCGAGGCGCCCGAGCATCAGCATGGCCAGCAAGAAACCGACCGTCGCGTCGCGACGCGTCGGGCCGGTCTCCGACAGGCTCGGGCCCGCAGATAGCTCGCGGAACGCCAGTAACGCCGCGAGCAGCGTGACCGCCGACTCCATGCCCCCGAGCAGCAAGTTGACGAACCGCGGCCACCCGAGCAGACCGAGCACCATGACCGCCGCGCGGACTCCGCCGACCCGCCGAGCGCTCTGCCACAGGAGCGCCGCGATCACGCCGACGAGGGCAAAATCGATGACCTGGATCGCCGCGACCACCGTCGTGCGCGCATCGAGCGGGAGGCGAAACAGGCCGAGGCAGACGAGCATCCACAGCGGTTGGAAACCGTTGGTCGTGTGGAGCCCGTCCATGGACAGGCCCCAACCGCGCCACACGTTCTCGGCGACATAGAAGTAGTAGAACGCGTCATCGGCGAAGCGAGGCCACTCGGTCAGCCGCCCGGTGGTGAGGGTGACCACCAGCCACAGGGCTGTGAGGCCGATGAACGTACTGACTCCGACGATACGCGCGTCACGGCCCATACACGCCTCTTGCGCTAGTTGGGACAAGCTCCGCCGGCAGGATACCAGACAGGCCACGCAGCAGCAATCCTAGCGAATGAGCCGAGGCGTCGCGTCCGGTGACGGTTAGACGCTCTCTTTACCGTCAACCCCCTGACGTGACGTGCCCCAGCTCGCAGAGGCACAGACCCACCGGCTGCTCGTCGAAGTGCCGGGCAATTCGATGCGGACTCGGCCCGCTACCTCGGGCGCGTCGTCGCCACAGCTCGAAGATGCGCCAAAGTCGAGGCTCGACGATGGACTGCGGCTCAGGGGGCAGGCGCGACGCAGCGGAAGCCGATCGAGGCGCTACCGTAGGTGTCGAGTGCCTGACGATCGGAGACCCGCACCGCTTTGCTCGCGAACGAGCCGCCGCGGATCTGCGCGTCCTTGGCGGAGTTCGAGGACACCGGCTGGGTGAACTGGCTGGTGATCAGACCTTTGCCGCTGTAGCTCGGGTAGAGGCTCTTGATGTAGCGCTCTTGCAGCCACTCGCTGACGTTGCCGCCGAGACCGATGATGCCCATCGGGCTGACGTCGCCCAGATCGACGTCGACCGGTCGCACACCGGCGGCGGGATGGTCGAGCCAGGCCAGGCCGGGTGCGGTCGACTCGCCCCACGGCAACGTGCGCATCTTCGCTGCACACGCGGCGTCGGCGTTGCCCGGGCACGGGCCGCGCGCCATCAACTCCCACTCTCCCGTCGTGGGCAGGCGGCCTCCGTTCAGCCCCAGCGCCTTCATCGCGCTGCTGCAATAGGCGCGCGCCGAGGCGAGCGGGACGCATACCGCGGGCAGCTTCTCGGAGTTCTTGGTGTTCCAACCACCGGTCGGCGCGCATTTGGTCAGGCTGATTGCTGCGCAATCGCCGCTCTTGACACATCCGAGGTGGGGGTAGGAAACATAAGACCCGTTCTCGGACAACTCCAACGGTAGCCCGGGTACAGATCGACGCTACCGACCCGCCCGACACCCGTCAACGACAAGCTGCCGTAGCTGCGAGAACGCAACACACACGACGATCGACCCGAAATCCAGCGATCGACGCACGGCTCCGCCAAGCAGCCGCTCACCAGCGCCCACGAAAGCGGCGGCTGGTCGGCAAGGCAGGGCGGTCGCGCATCGAGCGAGCTCCGGAACGAGTGCGACGCGAGCGCGCGCAGGTCTGGGTCGCGTCGAGCATGACCGCGTCGCGGGCGCTGCGGCAAAGGATTTTCCGCCCGAACGGAGCCTGCGCGGCTGCGCGCGGCGGGGTGGCGTGCCGCGTGCGGCGTCATCGCCCGTCTGCATCGCACCTTCCGCTGGACGAACGTGTGTTGCGCGTGGAAGTCCGTCACCCTGCGGCGCCGGCGACCGGGACCTGATCGCGTCGCCAGCGCAGGAGCCCCCCTTGTCCCTCCCCTCTTCCGTGCCGCCGCTTGCCGAGCCCGCCGTGTCCGAGGAGCACGAGGCGCCCGACGCCGAACACGACGAAGGCGGCTTGCCTCGGACCGCGCGTGGTCGCGGAGCCAACGGCGGCGACGGCGAGCAGGGCCGCTGCGGCATCTACGCGACCGGTGGTGCCGCCGAGCACGCGGCTTGGGTGGGCAGAGCTGCTGAAGCGGTCGTTCG
>JBEARB010000278.1:0-9465 GCA_041163625.1 Pseudomonadota bacterium
GAGGAGCTCTCGCTCCTGCCGACCCGCCGACTGGCGTGGCGCGACTACGCAGATGCCGCGCGGGGCAAGACGGGTCAGATCTTCGCCATCCCGTTCGAGGGCGCAGCGTTGCTCGCCGGGCTCGGTCGGCAAGAAGCCCGACAGGTCGGCGAGCTCGCGAGCTGGTTGGGGTTGGCCTACCAAGTCGCCGACGACGTGCTCGATCTCTACGGCGACAAGGGGCGTGAGCGAGTCGGCAACGACCTGCGCGAGGGCAAGGTGAGCGCGGTCTGCGCAGTGCACCTCGAGCGTGAGCCGGGCGACCACGACGCGCTGGTGGCGCTGCTCGAGCTCGATCGCGATCGCACGTCCGACGACAAGGTCCGCGCTTGGTCGCATCATTTCATCGCCAGCGGTAGCGCCGCCGAGGCGCTCGACCGCGCGCGCACCGCACTGGCTTGGCTGGAGTCGGCGCCCCTCCCCGAGACCGCCGAGCCGCTGCGCGGATTGATGTGCGGCCTCCGTGAGCGCTTCCTCCGTCCCGCCGAGCAGGCTCTTGAGGCGCTGCGATGAGCGCGCTGGCGATTCCGGCGTCCGAGTCGGCGCTCGTCGCACACGCACACGCCATTCTCGACCGACACGGGCGTTCGTTCGCGCTCGCCGGCCGTCTGCTGCCAGCCAAGGCGCGAGACGACGCCGCCGTCGTCTACGCCTTCTGCAGACTGGTCGACGACACCGCCGACGAGGCGCCGTCCGAAGCCGTCGCCCGGCGCGAACTCGATGTGTTGCAGGCCGAGTTGCTGGGCGAGGCGCCCCGCCGACCATTGGTGCGGGCCTACCTCGACGTCTGCGCACGCACCGGCATCCCGGCCGAGGCGGGGGCAGAGCTGCTGCGCGGCGTTCGCGGCGATCTGGACCCGGTGCAGCTCGCGGACGATCGCGCGCTGCTCCGCTACGCCTACCGCGTCGCCGGCACCGTCGGTCTGATGATGTGCGGCGTCCTCGGCGTCCGTGACCCGGCCGCTCGCGCACAAGCCATCGATCTGGGCGTGGCGATGCAGCTGACGAACATCTGCCGGGACGTGCGCGAGGACGGGGGCCGTGGCCGTGTCTACCTGCCGGCCGAGCGCCTGCGCGCGGCCGGCGTCGAGCCCGATCAGCTCCTGGCGTGCGTCGATCGCGCCCCGGAAGAGGCGATCCGCGCGGCGACGGCGACCGTCGTTCATGACTTGCTGGCTTTGGCCGAGCGCTACTACGCCAGCGCCCGTACCGGGGTGCCGGCCATCCCACTCCGCGCGCGCCTGGCGATCGGCGCCGCCGCCCGGATCTATCGGGCGATTGGGACGCGGCTGGCGCGTCGTCATCGATGCGACGCCTGGCATGGCCGGACCGTGGTGCCGTGGGGAGCGCGGATCGTCGCGCTGCTGGACGGGATGCGCTGGGCGCTGTTCGCCCGCCGCGCGCCCCACGACGCACCGCTGCACGACGCCCTGCGCGGCCTGCCCGGCGTTTAATCCTTCGGTCCCCTCCTCAAAACGGCGAACGCCGCGGATCCAAAGGATCCGCGGCGTGCGTATCGAACGGTCGGCGAATCAGGCGGCGACCACTGCCTCGCCGAGGGTCGCGTCGCGCAGGTGCTTGCGCACACGATGCAACCGAGCCTTGAGCGCGGAAACGGAGAGACCCAGCTGCTCGGCCACGACTTCCTTGTCCTCCCCCTCGAAATCCATCGCGTGGAAGAGCGCTCGGTTGTCGTCCGGGAGCGCAGCGTAGGCGGTCTGGAAGCGCAGCGCCGCGTCGCGACCGGCCAACTGAGCTTCGGGGAGGTGCCAGCACTCGCCCTCGCGCGACGCGGCGACGACGAAGTCCATCGCCTCGCTCTCCATCGGCAGGGGCACGCGACGACGCTTGCGCAGCAGCATCCGGGCGCAGTTCTGGGTGATGCGGTACACCCAGGTCGAGAGGCCGGAGTCGCCGCGGAAGGCGTGGGCCTTGCGGAACACCGTCCAGACGACGTCCTGCACGACCTCCTCGGTGTCCCACTCGTCCCGCACGATCTTGCGTGCGGTCGAGTACATGAGTGCGCGGTAGCGGTCGTGGAAGACCTGCAGCGCGGCCGGCACCTGTGCGGCCAGCGCGGCGTGCAGCTCGGCGTCGGTCATTTCGGGGCTGACAGTGATGGCTTGCACGGTTTTCTCCTTGGCCCTCGGCCGTGAACAGATCTTGAACAAATAAAGAGGACGAGATCAAGCGAAACCTGTTCAACACCTGTTCGAAAATTCCGTGTTCTGGTCGACAGATGCGCTAACTTCCTGGTATGCATAGAGAAAAAACTTTTGCGCCAGCCCCGATCGGGCGCCTCTCGTGGCGTTCGCCTGGTCAAAACTTGTTCACGGTCCGGTCCGGTCCGGTCCGCCGTGCGGCGTGCGGGGCGCGCAGGCCGTTGTTCGTCCGGTGTCTTGACCGGCGTCCGGGGGCTTGCGACCGTCCCGGCGGAGGTTCTCCGATGGCGTCCGAAGCTCTGCTGTCGATTGGCGCGTTGGCTCGACTCTGCGGCGTGCCTCCGGACACGTTGCGGACGTGGGAACGTCGCTACGGCCGCCCGAGCGCCATCCGGTTGCCTTCCGGGCACCGACGCTACGCGACGAGTTGGGTCGACGAGATTGCGCGCTGGAAGGCGTTGATGGAGCAGGGCCACTCCGCCGCGGACGTGATCGGAACTCCGGGTCCGACGTCCGCCGCCTTGCTCGCGCTCGGGCGCAACTCCGACGCCGTCGATCCTGCGCTGGTCGCGCGCTGGGTGCGGCTCGCGATCGCTCACGATCACGCGGGCCTGACCGCCTCGTTGCTTGCGACCGCGGACCGCGTGGGCGCGCTTCGCTTTGCCGATGATCTCGCCGGTCCGTTCCTGGCTGCCCTCGGCGAGGCCTGGGCGGACGGCCGCCTCTCGGTTGCCGCCGAGCACGGCGCGAGCGAGCGATTTCGTGACGTCGTCGCCCAGCGTTGGCGCGCGCTTTCGGAGGCGCACGCCGGCCCCCCACTGCTCCTGACGACGCTCCCCGGTGAGCTACACGACCTCGGCCTGCAACTCGCGGCCCTGGTCGCAGCCGTGCAGGGCAGGGCGCTCGTCTTTCTCGGCCGCGACACGCCGCGCGCGGACATCGCGGCCGCGTTCGCAGAGACCGGCGCCACGGCGCTGGTCGTCAGCGTCTCGCGTTTCGCGGAACCCGTGGGCGTCGAGGAGGATCTGCGTTGGCTGCGCGCGCGCCTGCCCGGTCCGGCCCCGATTCTGGTCGGAGGTGATGGTGCGCCGCCGACCATCCCCGGCATCGTGCGGCTTCGCCGTTTCGCCGATCTCGTACCCCACCTCGAACTCCCACCTGGGGGCCTCGCGCCCGACGAGGAGCGCTGATGTCTTCGCTCGCCCCCACGTGTCGTCCGGTTTCGCTCCGCCGCCTCGGAGCGGCAGCGATGGCGCTTGCGGCGCTGGCGGCATGGCCCGCGTGTGGCGGTGACGCCGACGGCGGCGGCGACGCCGTGGCGTCGGATGCCGCTGCCGACACGGAGCTGCAGGCCGCCGGCGATCCCGGCACCTTCGGGCCCAACGCCGTCGGCCACCTTCGCGTCGAGGCCACCGACGCCGCGCGCGGCCGCACGCTCCCCGTCGAACTCTGGTATCCGACCCGAATCTCTGCCGTCGGCCCCGCCTCCGTGCAGGATTTCGAGCCAGGAGCCCACGCCGCCGCGCTGGCGACCCTGCTGGCGGAGGCGCCTACCTGCACCACCGCCGGAACGCGCGCGAGGGCGGGCGGGGAGCGGATCGGTGAGTCGCTGCCGCTGGTGGTCTTCTCGCACTGCCACGGTTGCGTGCGCTGGTGGACATTCTCCCTGGCCGAGCATCTGGCCTCGCAGGGCTTCGTCGTCGCGGCCGTCGATCACGTCGGCAACACGGTATTCGACACCCTCGCCGGCAACCCGTTGCCGCTCGGCCCGAAGACGTTGACCACGCGTGAGCAGGATCTGCTCTTCGTCGTCGACCGCATCCTCGCCGGCGACGCTGCCTTCCCCGCCGAAATTGTCGGCGCGATCGACGCCGAGCGCGTCGGCGCCCTCGGTCATAGCTTCGGCGCCGTCAGCGTGGGTCGACTCGCCACACTCGAACCGCGGATCCGCGCGGTCGCGGCGCTCGGTGCGCCGATGCAGAACCCGCTGCTGCCAGGTGTCGACGTTCCCGCGTTGAAGCAGCCGCAGCTCTACGTGCTGCTCTCGGAGGACAACTCGATCGGCACCATCGGCAACGATTTCATCCGTTCGAACTACCACTCGGCGACCGCGCCGGCGTGGTTCGTCGAGGTCGCCGACGCGGGCCATTGGTCGATCAGCGACATCGCCGGCATGACCGACGCGTTCGCGCCTGGCTGCGGGGCCGGCAAGCGCATGGGGGACGGCTCGAGCTTTGCCTACCCACCTCCGGCGGCGATCCACGCGGCCATCGCGCCGTGGATCGCCGCGTTCTTCCGTGCACGCTTGCAGCAGGATCCCACGGCGATCGCCTGGATCGCGGCGCCGCCGACGCTGCCCCGCCTGACCTGGAAGGCTCGTAACGTTCCGTAGTGGTGCGGATCCTTCGGGCCACGGTGGTCGCCGGGACCGCCCGGCCACACGCGCTCGCCGGCGCGCAGCCTTGCCTCGGCGAGGAGGATGCCTAGAGTGCTGGCCGGAGGTGCCATGCGCTCGCGGCTCGCCCTGGCTCTGTTGGTATGGTTCTGCGGTTGTGCGGACGAGGTCACGGCACCCGCCGGATGGACGCCCAACGAGCGACTCTTCGTCGCGAGCCTGCAGCCGCTCGGTACACCGCGGCCCTCGCCGGGCAATGCCCTCGCCGACGACCCCGATGCCGCAGCGTTCGGGCACCGCCTCTTCTTCGACACCCGATTCTCGGCCAACGGCAAGGTCGCTTGCGCCACCTGCCACGACCCGTCCGCGGGCTTCGCCGACGGTCTCGCGCTCGCCGAGGGAGTCGCCACGGCAGAGCGCCACGCACCGACGGTCCTCGGCGCGGCTTGGCAGCCGTGGCAGTTCTGGGACGGCCGCGCCGACAGTCTGTGGATGCAGGCCCTCGGCCCCATCGAGAACCCCAAGGAGCACGGCTTCGACCGGGTCGCGCTCGCGCACGTCGTCGCGAAGCACCATCGCGCGGAGTACGAGGCGCTGTTCGGCGCGCTCCCTCCGCTCGAACAGGCCGATCGCTTTCCCGCGCACGCACGGCCGGTACCGGAGGCTCCCGGAGATCCGCAGCACGTCGCGTGGCTGGCGATGACGCCTGCCGATCGCGAGGCAGTCGACCGAGTCTTCGCCAACTTCGGCAAGGCGATCGAAGCCTACGAGCGGAAGCTCGCGCCGGCCCCCATCGCGCTCGATCGCTTCGTCGCCGACTTCGTCGCCGGAGACGACAGCGGTGGCGGCCACCTCGATGCCGACGCCGCCGCCGGCCTGCGGCTCTTCGTCGGCAAGGGCGGCTGCGTCTTCTGTCACAGTGGTCCGCGACTCAGCAACGGAGCCTTTCACAATATCGGGCTCGCGCAGCCGAGCTGGGCCGCCGCCGAAGACCGGGGGCGCTACGACGGTGCGACGATCGTGGTCGCGTCCCCGTTCAACTGCCTCGGTCCCTACTCGGACGCCGGCGGGCAGGGCTGCGGCGAGCTACCGTTCGTGGCCCAGCAGGAGGTCGTGATGTTGGGCGCGTTCAAGACGCCGTCGCTGCGCAATGTCGCGCGCACCGCGCCCTACATGCATGCCGGCCAGCACGCGACCCTGCTCGAGGTGGTCGAGCACTACCGCTTCGTCGAACAGCACGTCGCGCCGATCGGGCCGCGTGAGAGCTTCCTGCACGACCTCGATTTCACCGACGCCGAGCGCGACCAGCTCGTCGCATTTCTGCTCACGCTCGACGCCGAGCCCCTGGATTCCACGTGGGCGACGGCGCCGACCGTCCCTTGAGCCGGGCCCCCGGACCGGCACGGAGTTCCCCATGCATCGAACGCCCCTTCATGGCCGCCTCGGTCGCGCCCTCGCCGCATTCGCCTGCAGCTTGGCGCTCGTGGGTGTCGCCGGCTGTGACTCGGACCACGACCACGACGGCCACATGCACTCCGACGGCACGTTGATGACGATGAAGAACGGCACCTCGGCCAACGGGCTGTACACGATCTCGTGGACCACCGAGCCCGCCACCGTCGTCGTCGGAGAGGTCTTCGTGGTGCGGACCTCGCTCAGCGACGCCACCGGCAGTGCCGTCACCGGCGCGACCCTCGCGGTCGACGGCTACATGCCGGCGCACGGCCACGGGATGGAAGGCGTGGTGCCGTTGACGGCCGAGGTGACCACGACCGCGGGCACCTACGAGACGCAGGGCATGCGCTTTCAGATGCCCGGCCAGTGGGAGCTGCGCTTCACCATCGAAGGCGCTCCGGGCAAGGACACCGCGACGCTCGCGTTCGGCGTCCAATAGCCCGGTGGGATGGGCCCCCGGCGACTACTTCGACCAGTAGTCGCTCTGCTCGAAGCAGTAGAGGTGGCCCTTATAGTTGCAGCGCTGGGTGGTGCACGCCGTCGTCCAGTTGCTGGCGTTGCCCGTGCTGATGCCACTCGCGGCGCGGTAGCTCGAAGACGACGTCGTGGTCGTCCAGTTGCCGCAGTAGTAGATCGAGCTGCTGCTGTTCGCGCGGTTACCGGCGGTATTGGTGCCGGTCCAGACCGCGGGCAGGGCGCTGCTGCCGCAATACGACGTCGAGCCCGCACCCGTGGTGATCTTCGCGCCCGTCTCGTCGACCTCGATCGGGTTGTCGAGGGTGCCGTCGATCAGGTCGTTCCAGTTCAGGGCCACCAGGGCGCCGTCCAGCCGACGGTACGGCACCTGCGCCTTGGCGTGATAGAGCGACGGATAGGTCGACGAGTCCGAGAGCCACGCCAGCCACGTGCCGCCGAGGCCCGCCGCATTGGCTGCTGCCTGGCACTTCGCGTGGCCGCCGGCGATACCGCCGAAATTCGGGGGGTACGCGTCCGCCGTGACGAACACGCGACGACTGACGGTGCAGCCCTGCGCCGAATCGGCCTTGTGCGTGCAATCACCGGTCAGCGCGTCGCAGGCATCGATGGTGCAGGTGTTGCCGTCATCGCAGTCCTTCGGCACGCCGCCGACGCAGAAGCCTTGGTTGCACAGGCGGTTGGCGAGGCAGGGCTTGCCGTCGATGCAGGTGTTGCCGTCGCCGACGGGCGTCGTGCTGCAGGTGTCCTTGACCTCGTCGCACGCGTTGGCGGTGCACTCGGTGCCGTCGTCGCAATCGTTGAACGGCGTCGCCATCTTGCGGATGCGATGGTTCGAGCTGTCGCCGATGAAGACGTTGAACGAGGCGTCGATGGCGATGCCCTGCGCTTGGTTGAACTGCGCGTCGAGCGCGTCGGCGTCCTTGAAGCCGCCACTGCCGACGCCCGCCACCGTCAGCACGGTGCCGTCGTCGGTAACGCTGCGGATGCGGTAGTTGCTGCGGTCGGCGACCCAGGCGTTGCCGTCCGGCGCGATGGCGATGCCGAAGGGGTAGTTGAAGCGCGCGACGGCGCCCTTGCCCTCGGCGAAGCCGACGGAGCTGCCGGCGACGGTCGTCACGGCGCCGTTGGCCTCGATGCGGCGGATGCGGTGGTTGTAGCTGTCCGCGACCCAGACGCGACCCTTGCCGTCCACGGCGATGCCGCGTGGGTAGTAGAAGCTCGCGGCGGTGCCGGTGCCGTCCTTGTAGGTCGCTGACCCGTTGCCCGCGAAGACCTTCACCGTTGCGTTCGCCTCGATCTTGCGGATTCGGTGGTTATAGGTATCGGCGACGTAAATCGTGCTGCTCGCGCCATGGTAGGCGATGCCTTCCGGGTAGTAGAAGCTCGCGGCGGTGCCGGTGCCGTCCTTGTAGGTCGCCGAGCCATTGCCCGCGAACGTGGTCACCAACCCGCCAGCGGTCACGTGACGAACACGATGGTTGCTGCGGTCGGCCACGTAGACACCGCCCTTGCCGTCGTTGGCCACGTCGGTCGGGTTGGTGAAGCGCGCGGTCGCGCCCGAGCCGTCGGCGAACCCGCTGCCGAGGCCACCGGCCGCGGTGCTGACCACGCCCTTGCTGGTGATTCGGCGGATGGCGTGCGTGCCATAGTCGGCGACCCAGACGTTGCCCTGCAGATCGACCGCGACGCCGCGCGGCGTGTTGAACTTGGCCGCGCCGCCCTTGCCGTCGAGCAGACCCGCCGACGCCTGCCCGGCGAGCGTGGAGACCTCGCGTCCATCGCCGACGCAGCTGCCGTTGGAGCAGCGGTCGTTGACGGTGCAGAACTGGCCGTCGCTGCACAGGCCCTCGGCCGGCGCGAACACGCAGTCGCCGGAGAAGGCGTTGCAGCTGTCGACCGTGCAGGGGTTCTTGTCGTCGCAGGCCTTCTTCTGGCCGCCGGTGCAGCCGCCCTTGCCGTCGCAGGTCTCGCCGGTGGTGCAGCCGTCGCCGTCGCTGCAGGCGCCGCCGGCCGCGATGGTCACGAACGCGCACTGACCGCTCTGCTTGTCGCAGCTGTCGGCGGTGCAGGGCAGGTTGTCGACGCAGATCGTCTTGGTCGACGCCATCCGCCGGATCCGGTGGTTGCCGCGGTCGGCGACGAGCATCACGCCGTCCGGTGCGAGCGCGACGCCACTCGGCGAGTTGAGCTGCGCCGAGCCGGCCGCGCCGTCCTTGTAGCCGGCACCCGCGCTGCCCGCGATGGTCGCGACCTCGCCGGCGGGGGTGACGCGGCGCATCCGATGGCCCGACCGCGTCACGACGATCAGGTTGCCGTTCGCGTCGAGCGCCAAGCCGCACGGCGAGGAGAAAGTCGCCTGCGCGCCGACGCCGTCGGTGGTGCCGGAGGTGCCGTTGCCCGCCAGGGTGCTGACGGTGCCTGCCGGCGACACCACGCGGATGCGGTGGTTGCTGTAGTCGGCGACGAAGATATCGCCCTTGCTGCCGAAGACGACGTCGTAGGGGTTGCTGAAGCGGGCGTTGGCCGCCGGGCCATCGACCCAGCCCGAGCTCGCCTGGCCGGCGACGGTGGTGACCACGCCGTCCTTGTCGATCTTGCGGATGCGCTGGTTGCCGGTGTCGGCGACGTAGAGGTTGCCGTTCGGGTCGACGTCCACGCCGTTCGGGCCGTTGAACTTGGCCAGCGTGCCCTTGCCGTCCTGGTAGCTCGCGCTGCCGTTGCCGGCGAGGGTGGTGGTGGTGCCGTCGGCGGCGACCATGCGGATGCGGTGGTTGCTGCGATCGGCGACGTAGACCGTACCCTTGGCGTCGACCGTCACACCGGCCGGGTAGTAGAAGCGCGCGGTCGTGCCCGGGCCGTCGAGGAAGCTGGCCGAGCCGCTGCCGGCCAGCGTCGTCACGGTGCCGTCCGTGGTATCTTGCGGATGCGGGGGTTGTA
>JBEARB010000279.1:0-14834 GCA_041163625.1 Pseudomonadota bacterium
GAGCCAGATCGAGGCCGGCGGCGGGGTCACGCGGAGCGACGATGAGCAGATCGCCCGAAGTCGCCTCGTAGAGCTCGAAACGTGGGAAGGATTCGCGCACCGCGGCGAGAATCGAGGCCGCGACCTCGAGGCTGCAGTCGTAGGTCTGCACCCATTGCACCAGCACGCCGTCGTCGGTGAGGTAGCGCCGCAGCGTGGCGTAGAACTCGCGGCTGAACAGGCTCGCGACGCCCGAGATCCACGGATTCGAGGGCTCGGCCACGATGAGGTCGTAGCGCCGGTGGCTGCGCGCGAAATAGCTCTTGGCGTCGTCGTAGACCACGTGGCTGCGCGGGTCCTCGTAGGCCGCCGCCGTCATCGGCATGAACACGCGCGCGCCCTCCACCATCGCCGGCTCGATCTCGATGGTGTCGACCCGCTCCAGGTGCGGACTCGCCAGCGCCGTCGCCGTCGACAAGCCCGTTCCCCAGCCGATCAGCGCCATCGTCTCGGCCTCGGGGCGCAGCAGCAGCGGCAGCGCGCCCAGCAGCGACATCGTCGACTCGTCCTTCCGCGGCGGCGCCCCCTCGGCGAGGCTGATGGCGCCGTCGCTCTTGCCGTTGGTGGCGATGGCGACCTGCTCGCCGGGGTAGCGGATGACGTGGATGGTCGCGGTCTTGCCGTCGCGGGCGTAAGTGATGTCGGCGGCAGCGGGGACGCGCGCGCCGCGGCCGCTGTAGACGCCGCTCGCGGCTCGGACCGGGTCGACGCGCAAGCCGCCGATGGCAGCGAGCAGCAGCAAGCCAGCGACCACGGCCAATGCACGGGCCGGCCGGTCGAGGTGCGCGCGACGCAGCAGCAGCCACAAGCCCAGGCCGACGTCGATGCTCGCGGCGACCAAGAGCGCGCCGTCGATGTCCAGCAGCGGCAGCAGCAAGTGGACGGCGAGCAGCACGCCGGCGATGCCACCGAGGGTATTGACGCCGTAGACCGCACCGATGGCCCGCTCGCCCGAGCGCAGGCGCAGCAAGCGGTAGGTAATCAGCGGCAGCGTCATGCCGGCGCAGAGCGTGGTCGGCAGCATCATCGCCATCGCGATCGCGGTGCTGGTCAGGCTGTAGGCGGTGGCGGCGGCCTCGGTGCGGCCGAGCGCGTCGACGACCCATTGGTTCCAATCGAAGGCGAGGTTGCCCTCGGCGATGGTCAGCGCCGCGAGCGATCCCATCGCGAGTTGGACGATGGCGAGCAGGCGCAAGGTGTCGCGGACGGCGTCGACCCGGCGCGCGACGAGCAGACCGCCGAGCGCGAGGCCCAGGATGAAGGCCGCGAGCATCACCTCGAAGGCCTGGGTCGAGGCGCCGAGGACCATGCCGAGCAGGCGCACCCAGGCGATCTCGTAGATGAACGAAGACAGGCCCGTGAGCCCCGCGATGAGCAGCAACATGCGCTGCTCGCGGGCGAGCGCGCCGGCCTCGGCGGGCGCATCGTCGGCGGCGTCGAGACGGAGTACGTCGTGGCGACCGCCGCGGCCGATCAGCCACGCGCCGGCGGCGACCGCGAAGTTGCCGACGCCGGCGACGAGCTGGGTGCCGGGCAGCCCGAGCGCCGGGATCAGTACGAAGCCGCTACAGAGCACGCCGAGCACGGCGCCGAAGCTGTTGACGAAATAGAGCACGGAGATGTGCGAGCCGGGCGTCTCCGGCGCGATCCGCAGCACGCCGGCCGCCATCAGCGGGAAGGTCGCGCCGAGCAAGATCGACTGCGGCAGGATGAGCGCCACCGCCATCGCCCACTGCACGACGCACAGCCCCTCGGCATCGCAGACCGCGGGCATCAGCGCGGTGAAGGTCCACTCGGTGAGCGCGACGTAGAGGTCGTGGAAGCCGAGCGCGAACAGGCCGATGGCGGCCTCGACGGCGGCATAGGCGACGAGCGGGCGGGCGAGCTTCTCGGCGCGTTGGCCGACGAGCAGCGAGCCGAGCGCCATGCCGCCGACGAAGACGACGAGCACGACGGTCTGGCCGTGGGCGGCGTGGCCGAGGAACAAGCGCAGGTAGTGCGACCAGATCGATTGGTAGATGAGGCCGGAGAAGCCCGAGACCAAGAAGACCAGGAAGAGGAGCGAGGCCGAGGTCGGCAGGCGGCTGGCTTGGCGGGACATGGATCGGGCTCCGAGCCGGCGACGGGACCGACGGGCGCGGACCGGCGGCGGCTGCGTGCCGAGTCTCACCGACGGCCGATCGGCAGGCAACCCACACGCTCGAAGTCCCATGGGACACGCAGTGTCGCGATCGGCCGTGAGAACGCGGCCGCGCAGTGCCGCGTTGGGGTGCCGGACGCACAGAGAAATGGACCGAGGCCCGACGCTGTCGTAATTTTCAGGCGTCCCGCGGCGCCCTGCCGCAGCGGAGCCTCCCATGACGATGAGCATGACCTCAGCCCCCACGATCGGGCATCGCCACCAGGACACCTCTGCGCTGACCTCGGGCGCGTTCGGTCGCGAGATTTACTTCCGGCCCAACCGCTACGACCCGGCGGCGCTCGCGCCGCTCGACGTGCGCGTGCAGATCCCCGCCCTCGGCGAGTCGGGCGAAGCGACCCTGCGCAACCTCTCGCAGAGCGGCTTGGGCGTGATTTGGCCGGCCGGAGCGGCGCTACCGCCCGAAGGCAGCGCGCTGCCCGGCGTGCGCGTGGTCGTCGATGGCCGCGTGGTCGCCGAGCTCGACGCGAAGGTCGTCTCGTTGCAGCCCGGACGCATCGTCGGTCTCGAGTTGCAGGGCGCCCTGCTGCGCATCGACGCGCTGCTCTCGGCGCAGAAGGTCGCGCAGGTCCGCGAGCGCGTGCGCGTCGAGGGAGGCTTGGCCGAGGGACCGTGGACGACGGTGGACGCCGACGTCTTCAAGGGCCGCATCAGCGAGCTGCGCGCCTACCTCGAGTCGAGCCGCGAGCAGTTCGCGCAGATCGAAGCCGAGCTCGGCTGGGACGTGATCCACGCGCCCTTCGGCAGCGAGTCCTACGACGCCTTGACCGATTTGGTCTCGGCGGAGTTCGTGCCGACGATGATCCGGGTCACCGCCGAGATCGACGCCGCCCGTCGCGCCATCGACCCGGCGCACGACCGCGCGCTGATGGCGTATTCTCGGGCGCAGGTCTTCGAGCTGATGGGGGCGACGCCGTGGATGCGGCGCGCGCTCGAGAAGCCGCTCGGCTACCCCGGCGACTACGAGGTGATGCGCTACATCTACGAGCGCAATTTCGAGGGCCCGACGCTCTTCGACAAGGCGGTGGGCCTCGCGACGCTGATGACGCCGGCGGCGGCGGCGGTGCGCGAGCGCAAGAACATGATCTTGGCCGAGCTCAACGGCCTCATCGACAATTGGACCGCGACCGACCGGCCGATCCGCGTGCTCAGCGTGGCGGCGGGCCCGGCGCAAGAGGTCTACGAGCTGCTGCGGACGCGGCATCATCTGCCGGCACCGCTGGAGATCGTGCTCTTCGACCAGGACGCCAACGCCCTGGCCTACGCGTACGGTCGGATCAAGACGCTGGTCGACACGCGCTGGCGCGGCCGGGTGCAGGTGACCTTCCTGCACGAAGGCATCCGCACGCTGATCAAGAACCCTGCGATGTTCGAGGGTGTCGGCGAGTTCGACGGCGTCATCTGCTGCGGCCTGTACGACTACCTGAACCATCCCGTGGCGGCGGGCCTGACGGCCAAGCTCTACTCGGTGCTCCGTGAGGGTGGCTCGGTGTGGATCGGCAATATGGTGCCGACCAACCCGTGCCGCTGGATCATGGAGCACCTGCAGGATTGGCGACTGCTCTACCGCACGCACGAGGAGATGCTCGCGTTCGCGCACGACGGCGTCCCCGGCGGCGACGTTCGGATCTTGGAAGAGCCGACCGGCGTCAATCCCTTCGTCGCCGTCCGGCGCGTGTAGCCGACGATGTCGATTCGCGTCGGCGCCGGCCTGCTCGCGGAGTCCTGGGAGCTCCGCCTCCTCGAACAGAACTACGGTGCGTTCAAGCCGGTATTGTGGATCGCGCTGACGCTCTATCCGCTCTTCGGCCTGCTCGACTACTACGCTGCGCCGCGCGAGTGGCTGTGGTTGCTCTGGGGCAGCCGCATCGTCGTGACGACGACCACGCTCGCGATGATGCGGGTGCGCGAGACGCCGCTCTTCGAGCGGCAGCCGCACTGGATCACCTCGGCGTTCATGCTCCTGCTCGCGCTCGGCATCGCGGTGATGATCGTGGTGATGGGCGGGTTGGCGTCGACCTACTACGCCGGCCTCTCGCTGGTGATGGTGGCGACGGGATTGCTCTTCGTCTGGCCCGAGCGGGTGGTGATCTTCACGCACGTCACCATCGTGCTGATGTACTTCCTGCCGAACCTGCTGCTCGGGCAGATCGGCGATTTCTTCGACGCCGCGGCCAACAGCCTCTTCCTGTGTTCGACGGCGCTGATCGTGGTGGTGGGGCAGATCTTCAACTACCGCGCCGAGCATCAGCAGTACACGACCGCGCGCGACCTCGAAGAGACCCGCGCCGACCTGCAGCGCGCCAAGGAACACCTCGAGCAGCTCGACGAATTCAAGAGCAAGCTCTTCGCCAACATCACGCACGAACTGCGCACGCCGCTGGCGATGATTCTGGCGCCGATCGAGATGATGATGAACGGCGACCTCGGTCCGATGACCGAGACGGCCGAGAAGACGTTGGCTTCGATGCTGAAGTCGGGCACCAAGCTGCTCAAGTTGATCAACGACCTGCTCGACCTCAGCAAGCTCGAGGAGTCGCGCCTGCAGCTCTACGTCGAGCAGCACGACATGGTGCCGTGGCTCTCGAGTCTGGTCGGCCAGGTCGCCGCGCTCGCGCAGCGCAAGGAGATCGAGCTCCACTTCGAGGCCCGGTGCGAGGAAGCGGCGGTGGTCGTCGATATCGAGCGAATCGAGCGCGTCTTCGTGAACCTGCTCAGCAACGCCGTGAAGTTCACGCCACCCAAGGGCCGCATCGTCGTCGCGGTCGAGGCCGACGAGACGCGCGTGTTGGTGCACGTCCAGGACTCGGGCGAAGGCTTCGAGCCAGATCAGGCCGAGCGCTTGTTCGAGCGCTTCTTCCAGGTCGACATGGGCGGCACCCGCAAGTTCGGCGGCACCGGCATCGGCTTGGCGTTGGCCCGCGAGCTGGTCGAGCTGCACGGCGGCAAGATCTGGGCCGAAGGCCGCCCCGGCGAGGGCGCCACCTTCCACGTCGAGTTCCTGCGGGGCCGCGCGCACCTGCCCGCCGACGTGCTCGGCCGCGAAGAAGCCGGCGAGACCGACCTCTCCACCGTCTTCACCGCGACCGCCGCGATGCCGCGCAGCGAGGGCTACCGCCTGCTCGACATCGCCGAGGTCACCGAGCGCCGCGTGGTCGAGCGCGACCTCGACGAGCACACGCGCAGCCACACCGTCCTGATCGTCGAGGACACCCCGGACGTCACGCGCATCATCCACCTCGCGCTGCGCCGCGACTTCAAGGTGATGGCGGCACCCGACGGCCTCAAAGGCCTGGAGCTCGCGCAGAAGTACCGCCCCGACCTGATCATCACGGACCTGATGATGCCGGGCATCGACGGCCTGGAGCTGGTCCGCCGCCTGCGCGCGGATATCGCCACCGCCCACACGCCAATCATCATGCTGACGGCGCGCGGCGCCATCGAGGACCGCGTCGCGGGCATCGAGACGGGCGTGAACACCTATCTGCAGAAGCCCTTCTCGGCGCGCGAGCTGCAGACCAACGTGCGCGCGCTGCTCGGTCTGGCCGAGCGCCAAGCCGACCGCCTGCTCGAGGGCCGGATGGACTCGCTCGAGACCATCGCCGGCGGTTTGGCACACGAGATCAACAACCCGCTGAACTACATCCAGCAGAGCATGGGCGTGGTCGAGGCCGAGGTGATGAAGGTGCGCAGCGCCATCGCCCGCCTCGAGGGCGGCGGCGCGTTGACCGCGCGTGAGCGGCAGCAGCTCGAGAAGGGCTCGGAGCGCATCGATCGGATGTTCCAGAGCTCGCGAGCAGGCGTGGAGCGCATCAGCAAGGCGGTGCAGCTGATGCGTCGCTACTCGCGCGAGGGTTACGCGCGCTTGGCGCAGCCGATCGCCATCGAGGAGGCAGTCCGCGACGTCGCCGAGTTGGTCGCCAAGGCCGTGGGTGCCGCGCGGCCGGTGGAGATCGAGGTGCGCGGCGCGCCCCAGGTCGAGGCCGTGCCCGAAGAGCTGCACCAGGTGCTGACCAACCTGATCCAGAACGCACTCGAAGCCGTCGCCCCGCAGGAAGACGGTCAGGTCACCGTCACCGCCGAGCTCGACGGCGACGAGGTCGTGCTGCAGGTCCGCGACAACGGCCCCGGCATGGACGCCGAGACCCGCGAGCGCGTGTTCTCGCCCTTCTTCTCGACCAAGGGCCCAGGCCGCGGCATGGGCATGGGCCTGACCATCACCTGGCGGGTGATTCGTGCCCTCGGCGGCAAGATCACGGTGGACAGCGAGGCGGGCGTCGGCACGATGTTCACCGTGCGGTTGCCGGCGGTGGCAGCGGCCGCGGCGGCCTGACCGACCCGGGAGATTCGATGCACATCCGCGCCGCACGGGCACGCCTGCAGCGCCCTGCCCTGGTCTTGTGGCTGTTCGCGTTTGCGGGCTGCGGCGGACCCGAGAGTCCGGGCCTGCAGACCGAGGGCTTTGTCTGCACCAACAGCCTGACGGGCCTGTGCGAGCCCTGCGTCGGCGTGAGCGTCTGCGTCGATCCGATCACCTGCGCCGTCATCCCCTGCGGCGGCGGCGACGTGCTCTTCGGCGACACCGGCGGCGTGGCCGACACCACCGATACCGCCGACGCCGCGGTGGACAGCGCCGGCCCGGGCGAGGACGCCGAGACCACCGGCTCGACCGACGCCGCGGACTCCGTCGATTCCGTCGAACCGGCGGATACCACAGACGCCAACGCTACGGACGCCACGGACGCCGACGCCGACCCGCCCGGCTGCATACCCGGCAGCACCGGCTGCCTCGACAACACCACGCCCGCGCTCTGCGTCGCCGGCGCCTGGCAGGCCGTCGCGAGCTGCCCGGCCGGCTACGGCTGCGGCGACGGAAAATGCGTGTGCAGCAACGAGTGCGAGGCGATCGGCCAGAAGGAGTGCACCGGCAAGACCGTGGCGGCGGTGCGCACCTGCGAGCTCGACGCGAGCGGCTGCCTGCACTACGGCGTGCCGGTAGCGTGCAACCCGGACGAGCTCTGCCAGAGCGGGCTCTGCGTGAAGAAATCGGGCTGCGATCCGGCTTGTCCGCAGGGGCAGGTCTGCGACAACGGCGTGTGCAAGGTCGATCCGAACGCCTGCACGCCGGCCTGCTCGACGGCGCAGATCTGCCAATCGGGCCAATGCGTCGGCACGCTGACCTGCGGCCAGGTGATGGCCTGCATCGAGCAATTCTCCGCCGGCCCCGAAGACAAGCTCACCATCGACACCTGCATCGCCAAGGGCACGCCGACCGCGCAATCGCAGTACCAGGCGCGCAAGTCCTGCATCGCGCTCTCGTGCCAGACGCTGATCGACGCCGGCAAGGTCTACGAGGCCCTGCTCTGCGTCTACAGCAAGTGCGCGACCGAGCAGACCGCCTGCACCGGCAGCGGCACCGCCGATTGCGGTGGCCTCGGCGGCTGCCTCGCCGGCTGCGGCAATTCGAGCGTCTGCACCTCGGCCTGCCACAGCCAGGCGAGCGTCGCGGCGATCCAGAAGTGGTACGGCCTGCTGCTCTGCGGCGAGCAATATTGCGCGGGCAAGAGCGGCGACGCCTTCGCGCAATGCACCGCGCAGCTCTGCCAGAACGCCTACCAAGGCTGCTTCGGCAGCACCGGCCAAGGCGGCTACAGCTGTGCGCAGGTGCTGCAATGCGCCGGCCAATGCGGCAACAGCAAGGATTGCGCGCAGAACTGCAAGGCGCAGGCCTCCGCTGCCGGCCTCTCCGCGCTCAGCGCGCTGCTCGCCTGCAACGACAAATACTGCACGTCGATCTGCAACAGCGGCTCGGCGCAGCAATGCGATGCCTGCGGGCAGGTCTACTGCGGCAAGGAGTGGAGCGCCTGCCAATAGGGCGGCGGCTCAGCTCGGCAGCGACCAACCCCACGCCGGACGCGTCGCCCACAGCGTGGCGAAGACCATCGCTGGCACGCGCTTGCGCTTGCGCCAGAGGAACGCCGTCTGCGCGCGCAAGAAGGGCGGGCTGAGGAAGGCGTTGGCGATCTGAATCGACTCGGCAGCGTTGGCGGCCAGCAGCTCCTCGCGCGTGCTCGGGCCACGGTAGCGGCGCGCCGGGCCACCCGCGGCGACGGCATCGGCCAATTCGCGGGCCTTGGCGCGGGCGGTCGGCAACAGCGCCACCGGCTCGACGACGCCGTCGATGAGGCCGACGGCGGCGGCTTCGGCGGCGTTGGGCACCCAGCCCTCGGCGCCCAGCATCCGCTCGGCCTGCTCGGCGCCCATCACCCGCGGGAAGACCACGCTCGAGCAGCCCTCGGGCGGCACGGCGAGCGCGGCGAAGGGGGTCGAGAAGGTCGCCGCAGGCACGGCGAGCACGAGGTCGCAGAGCGTGGCGGTGGTGACCGCCGCGCCGATGGTCGGCCCGTTGATCGCGGCCACGAGCGGCTTGGGGAACTCGATGAAGAGGTCGAAGAGCGCCTGGTTGTGCGACCGGATGCGCTCGTGCACCTGCGGCGGCGGCGCGAGTTGCAGCGTGCCGCTGAGGTTGACGCCGGCGCAGTAGTAGCGGCCCGAGCCGGTGAGCACGACGGCGTCGGTGGCGGGGTCGGTGGCTGCGGCCTCGAGCGCGGCGCGCAGGGCCAGCAGCAGCTCGGCGGTCCAGCCGTTCAGGCTCTTGGCGCGGTTCATCGTCAGCGTGGTGACGCCGTCTTGCCGGCTGACCAGCACTGGCGCTCGGCCGTCGGTCGGGGGCGTGGATCGGGTCATGGCGCGCTCCGGGTCGTAGGCGGTCGGCGGCGCAACGCCGGCGTCAGATGCGGATCTCGACGTGCGTCGCGGCGCGCAGCTCTTGCATCCACACCTTGTACAGCCGGACGAACGCGGTCTCGGTCAGCTGGGCGCGGATGAACTGCTTCAAGATCTTGATGTCCTTGATCGGCACGCGGCGTCGATCGAGCAGCTGCACGATATGGAAGCCGAAGGGCGTCTGCACGACCTGCGAGATCTCGTCCTTGTCGAGCTTCCACAGCGTGTTGGCGAAGGTCTGGTCCAGCATCCAGCGGCGCATGTAGCCCAGGTCGCCACCGTATTGCGTGCCCATATCGTCGGAGTACTCCTCGGCGGCGTCCTCGAACTTCTTCTTTCCGGCCTTGATCAGGTCGTGAATCTTCCACGCCTTGCGCCGCAACTCGGCGAGCTGCAGCGGGCTCGCGCCGCCGGGCACCTTGATCAGGATGTGCCGGGAGCGGATCTCGTCTTCGGACTTGCCACCGTCGTAGTCGGCGAGCAGGACCTTGTCGACCTCGTCGTCGGTCACCCGCAGACGCGAGCCGAGCTTGGCGCGAATCGCGGCGATGCGCAGCTTCTCCTGCCGCACGTGCTCGCGGTACGCCTTCATATCGGCGAAACCGAGCCGCCGGATCGCCTCGCGCAGCTCTTCGAGATCCCAGACGTTGCGGCGACGTAGCTCGGCGAGGTGGGCGTCGATCTCGCCGTCGCTGACCGTCAGACCGAGCGATTGCGCTGCTTCCGCGATGAGCAGGTTGTCGATCAGCGTGTCGAGCGTCTGGCGCAGCGCGTCGCGCTCGTTGCGCGGCCGCTCGGTCTGCGTCGGCACCATCTGCTGGCTGCTCGTACCCTGTGCCTGTGCCCGCACCAACTCGGAGATCGTGACGATCTTCTTGCCGACCACCGCGGCGATCCCGTCGACCTCGAGGTAGCCCTCGGGCATGGCGGCGCGGCGCACCTCGGCGGGCGCCTGCTCGGCCGCGAACGCCGGCGCGGCCATCGCCACCACCAGCAGCGCCGAGAGCGGCCGCGTGCAGCTACGGATGCCCATGCTCGCCTCCGTGGTCGTGGCCGTCGCCCTTGCCGCCGGTCTTGGGCAGCCGCGCCTTCGGATCGGGCGGCGGCAACAGGCCGATCGCCTCGTCGTTGTACTCGACCTTGGCCTGCTGCTGCAGCCGGTTGATCAGCTCGACGCGAGCCTGGTCGCGCTTGCGCTTGACCATGCGAGTGCGGATCTGCGCCTTCACCTCGTCGAGGGACACCGAGAGCTTCGGGTTCTTCGCCACCGCGAGCAGGATGTGGAAGCCGTGCTCGGACTTCACCACCGGCGAGACCTCGTAGGCGCCGAGCTTCAAGCCGGCTTCGCGCAGCGAGGCGGGCAGGCTCTCGTGTAGACCGACCTCGGCGGGCGTCGCGCCCGGCGGCAGCGACTCCCAGACCACGCCGAGCGAGCCCAGCTGCGGCTTGGTCGTGGCGTCCTCGTGATAGCGGTCGATGTAGTCCTTCCAGGTCGACAAGATCTTCGCCGGCACCGCCTCGCCGCCCGCGACGATCTCGTCGTGCAGCCGCTGCGCCAAGCCCGCGTCCGCCACCTGCAGATGCCGCAATTCCACCGAGGCCGGCCGCGAATACAGGCGCAGGTTGGCGTCGTAGTAGGCGCGGATCTCGTCGTCGGTGACGGACTCGGGCGTCACGCCCTGCTGCACTTCCTCTTCCAAGAAGCGACGCACCATCTGGCTGCGCAGCGTCTCGACGACCTCGGAGTCCTTGTCGAAGCCACGCCGCACGGCCTCGTCGGCGAGCACCTCGAACTGCACCCAATTCAGCAAGAACTCACGGCGCCGCGCGACCGTGCCGTATTGCGCGCGCACCGCCTCGGGCTGCTGCGCCAAGCGCGCCTCGAGCTCGCCGAGCGTCAAGGTCCGCTGCCCGATCGTCGCCACCGGGATGCTGCGCTGCTCGGCCGTCAATCGAGACTTGGAGACGTCGATCTTCGGCGTCGGCACCTTCTCGATCGTGGTCGCGGCGACCTCGGGCGCAATGCCGGGCCCCGCAGGATTGGGCCGCTCGGGCTTGCAGCCGGCCGTGCCGACCAGCGCGACGGCGGTCAACGCGGCCGCGACGCTCGCGCGGCGATGCTGACAGAAGGTGCGGGTCTGGTACTCGAACCTGCGGCGCATCTGGACTCCTCGGCGTGGGCCTCGCCGGCGTGGGGCGCGAAGTGTCCGTCGCCCCCGCAGACCGGTCAAGCGTTGCCGACCCGCGCTCCAAACCGTCAACCGGCCGGGAGATTACCGCTCGAACTACGGCAGGGTGCGCGTCTGTGGCAGCGTCGCAAAGTGCGTGCCGCCGCCGCTCTGGCCCCCATAGCGCTTGCCCCAGCAATAGACCTTGCGGTCGTTCTGACCTTGGCCGCTCTCGGTGGTCATCGCGCAGACCGCGCGATCGCCGATGACCACGCTCTCGACCGTCGGCAGTCCAATCGGCTGGGTCGGCTGCGACGTGGGCGGCACGGTGCCGTCGGTCGCGGTGCCGAGGCTGCCCTGCGTGTTGACGCCGAAGCAGTGCAGCTTGTCGTCCGACGCGATGACGCACGAGGTCTGGTAGCCCACGGCCACGTGTTTGGCGAACGGTTGGCCGGCCGCTCCGAAGTAGACATTCTCCCGCGGCTCGAGCACGGAGACGGCGGTGGACGCGGTGCCGAGGTTCTTCAGGGCGCTGTGGTTCAGGCCCCAACAGTAGAGCTTGCCGGTCGAGTTCAGCGCGCCCGTCTGCACGTCCTCCCGACCCGGGACGGCACAGCCGTGGAACGCCGAGATCGCGAAGTCCAAGAAGCGCAGCATGGGCTTGCAGGCGAACTCGGTCACGTCGCAATAGAGCGTGCCGTTGCACGGGTTGGCGTCGTCGAACTGCGCACAATCCTCTTCCTTCTGGCATTCGCAGGAGGAGGGTCCGGTGCAGTTGCCGCCCTTGCACGCGTCGGGGCCCGTGCAGGCCTCGCCGTCGTCGCAGGGCGTGCCGTTCTGCAGCGCCAGCTTCACGCAGGCACCGGTCTTCGGATCACAGACGTTCTTCTCGCAATCGGTGTCCAGGCTGCTGTCGCAAGTGACGATGGTCGAGGGGTTCGGCGCGCACTTCGGCGTCGCGCCGGTGGTGTCGCAGTAGAGCGTGCCGTTGCGGAGGTTGCCGTCTTCCTGGGTCGCGCAGTCGGCGTCGGTCTTGCACTCGCAGGTGTACTTGCCGACGCAGGTGCCGTTGCTGCAGGCGGTGTCCGAGGTGCAGGGGTCGCCGTCGTCGCAGGCGGCGCTGTCCGCGAGCGTCGTCACCGCGCAATAGCCGTCCGCACCGCAGCTGGCGATCTCGCAGGGGCTGGCGAGCGGCGCGCAATCGGCGTCGCCCTTGCAGGTCAGCAGCGAGACGTCGGCGGCTTGGCCGTCGCTGCCGGCGCTGTCCTGCGCGGTGTCGTTGTCGGTCCCGTCGGCGCCGGCGCATGCCGAGAGCACGATCGCGGTCGCCACAGCGAGGAAGCGGAGGTTCTGCGAGATTCGACGCGTCATGACGGAGCTCCTTGCGCTGCGACGGGCGCGGGACAGGAGAAAATCTACGAATTGCGAACCAGACCCGAATCGCAGTCGGGGCGTCGCGACCGCAGCACCGAATCGGCCCTTGCGTCTGCACGCGTCGCCCCTACACTCGCCCTCCCGCGCACCCGGACCGACGCGCCACGGAGACGACCATGCTGCACCTGACCCTCGACGGCTTCGGCGGGCACCGCTCGCGCTACGACGACATCCGCCTCGTGCAGGAGCTGCTCGAGGAGGTCCCCGCGCGCCTCGGCCTACAGCCGGTGATGCCGCCAATGCTGCTGCCCTACTACAACGGCGTGGAGCCCGACGATTGCGGCATCTCCGGCTTCGTCTTCCTCGCCGGCGGCCACTTCACGATCCACACCTTCAGCTTCCGCGAGGTCTACTTCTGCGACATCGTCGCACGCGACGTCTTCGAGCCCGAGCAGGCCGGTCTGCTGATCAAGCGCGCGCTGCCCGCCGAGACCACGCACCTGCAGAGCGCCGGCCGCGGCCGCGCCCAGACCATCAAGGACGCCGGCGTGCACCCCGAGGAGGACTTCGGGCCGCACCTGATGATCACGATCGAGGGCTACTCCGGTCCCAAGGACATGGACGGGCTGTTCGAGCTCTTCGACAACCTGCCCGAGCGCATCGACATGACGCCGATCATGCGCCCTTACGTGATGCCGTCGGCGCTCTCGGACGGCAGCCGCGTGCTCTCCGCGATGACGATGATCGCCGAGAGCCATATCGCGCTGCACTATTTCGAAGGCACCGGCCGCGCCTACTTCGACATCTTCAGCTGCAAGTTCTTCGACATCGACGCGGTGATGGACGAGCTGAAGAAGGCCTTCCCCGGCGAAGGCCACGAGGTGCGCTTGATCGCGCGCGGCCGCGGCTACAACAGCTACCGCACCGAGCGCACCGCCGAGTACGACCGCACCCGCGCGTGGCTGCCGGCCCGCCCGCCCTTGAAGTAGCGTCGGCGGTGCCACCGACCGGAAGGCTCAGTTCGGCGCGGGCGCGCGCGAGACCGCCACGACGCTGACTTCGGCGCTCTGTCGGCCGCGGAAGACGTTGCGCTCCAGCCGCGCCGCCAGATCCACGATCTCGCCCTTCTGCAGATCGCCGAGCACCTCGGCCGAAGCGAAGGCTGCAAAGCCGTTGCGCGCCCAGACCGGGCGATCGCTCTGCTCGACGAATCGCGCCTTGACCCACGCCCCACCCTCGCCGACCCGCCGCAGCTCGGCCACCTCGACGCCGCGCAGCAGGAAGAGCGGCTTGCGGTTGCCCTTGCCGAAGGGCTCCATGCGCTCGATGACGTCGACGGTCTCGAGCGTCACGTCCGCCGGCGCGAGCTCACCGTCGAGCAGCATCGGGCGGCGGCGCGCCTCGGGCGGCAGCGTAGCGGCGACGTGGGCGGCCAAGCGCTCGCCGAACGCCTCGACGTTCTCGGCTGGGAGCGTGACGCCGGCGGCGAACGCGTGGCCGCCGAAGCGCTCGAACAAGCCGTCGTCGATGGCGCGCAGGCCCTCGACGAGATCGTAGCCGGGGATGCTGCGACCGGAGCCGCGCGCGACGCCGTCCTCGATCGAGAGCACGAAGGTGGGGACGTCGAAGGCGTCCTTGACGCGGGTGGCGACGATGCCGACCACGCCGCCGTGCCAGCCGGCGTCGGCAACCACGACCGCGTGCTCGCGGCCGGGGCATTGCGCAGCCGCGGCCATCGCCGCCTCGCCGACCTCCTTCTGCAGGCCCTTGCGCCGGGTGTTGTCGATCTCGACCTGGACGGCGAGCGATTCGGCGGTGTCGAGGTCGGTCGTGGTCAGCAACTCGAAGGCGAAGCGCGCCTCGCTGACGCGGCCGGCGGCGTTGATCCGCGGGCCGAGGATGAAGCCGACGTGGTCGGCGGCATGGCATTTCTCGAGCACCTTGGAGTGCCGCGCGAGCGCCTGCACGCCGGGTCGCCGCGAGCGCCCGAGCCGCCGCAGCCCGTGCCAAGCGAGGATGCGGTTCATCCCACGCAGCGGGACCATGTCGGCGATGGTGCCGAGCGCCGCGAGCTCGAGGAGGTCGGCGATCGGCGGCGGCGAGCCCGCCCCGAAAAAGCCCCGGCCGGCGAGCACACGGCGCGTCGCCTGCGCGAGCACCATCGCGACGCCGACCGCCGAGAGCGGCTCGTCGACGAAACCGCAACCGGGCAGGCGGGGGTTCAGGTGCGCGGTGGCGTCGGGCAGCGTCGGCCCGAGCTGGTGGTG
>JBEARB010000280.1:0-4447 GCA_041163625.1 Pseudomonadota bacterium
GCTCGATCGCCTCGAACAGCGCACGGAAGTTGCCGCCGCCGAAGCCTTGGTCGCCGCAGCGCTGGATCAGCTCGTAGAAGAAGGGCCCGGCGCTCGGCTCGTCGTAGAGCGTCATCGCGTCTTCGAGGAAGATCTGGATCAGGTAGTTGTTGACCGGCGAGCCGTCGATGAGGATGCCGAGCGGCTCGAGCAGCTCGAGGCTGTGCGCCAACGCGGAGGGCTCCACGCCTTGCTCCCGCAACCGCGGCGCCGCCATCTCGTAGTAGACCTTCGGCGTCTTCAGGAAGCGCACGCCGCGATGCCGCAGGTGCTGCACGCTGTGGACGATGTCGTCGACTTCGAGGGCGACGTGCTGCACGCCGGCGCCCGCGTTGTCCTCGATGAAGCGGTTGATCTGGCCGTCCTTGAAAAAGGGCGCGAGCGGCTCGTTGATCGGGAACTTCAGCCCCGAGCGCGGGTCCCACATCACCACCGAACGCAGACCGGTGCCGAAGTCGCGGGCCTCCTCGCGGGCGACGTCCTCGGTGTGGAACTCGATCTCCCAGCACTGCTCCATGCCGAGCACGTGCTCGAGCCAGAGCTTGACCGAGGCCATGGTCTGCGCGTTGCAGGTCACGTGATCGACGCGGCGGAAGCCCAAGCCCTGCGCGGCGGATTCGTCTTGCAGCGCCTCGAAGCCGGGCGCGAATTGCGCGGTGTCGCGGCGCTCGACGAAGCGGAACGCGACGTCTCCGATCGCCGTGGTGATCAGGAACTGGCGGAACTGCCCGCCGTCGCTCGCGTCGAAGGTCTCGAGCCGGGTGATGGGCGTCGCGTCGCGTGCGGTCAGGAAGTCCCAAGCCTTCTGGGCGTCTTCGACCTCGAACGTGAGCGAACCAATGCCGTCGGGGTGGCGCTTGAGCCAGCGCGCCGAGCGCGGACTGCCGATGCCGTCCGGGGCGCTCACCGCTGCACGCACGCCGCCCGCCTGGAAGACGGTGCACTGCTGACCCGAGCGCTCGCTCAGCGCATCACCGGAGCGATGCGTCGCGACCCATCCGAAGCGATCCTCGTAGAACTGACGACTCCGCTCGAAATCGTGCACGTAGTAGTGAAAGCTGTGCAGCCCCTTGATCCCGATCTGCTCGCTCGCCGCCATCGCTACCTCCTCGCCCGCCGGTCGCGGGCGGCGGGAGGTTAGCCCTTCGCACCGCGCGACGCTACCGAGCGACCGAGCGCCGCCGCGACGGCACCGACCTCGCGCATCAGCGCCTCGAAATCATCGGGCGTCAGCGCCTGCGGGCCGTCCGAGAGTGCGCGTCGCGGCTCCGGATGCGTCTCGACGATGAGCGCGTGGGCGCCAGCGGCGACCGAGGCGGCGGCGACGGGTCGGACCATGTCGCGGCGACCGGTCGCGTGGCTCGGATCGGCGACCACCGGCAGGTGCGAGAGCTGGCGCACCAGCGGCACGGCGGTCACGTCCATCACGTTGCGGGTGGCGTCGTCGAAGCTGCGGATTCCGCGCTCGCAGAGCATCACCTGCTCGTTGCCCTCGGCGAGCAGGTACTCCGCCGCCAGCAACCACTCCTTGATCGTCGCCGACGGGCCCCGCTTGAGGAGCACCGGCTTGCCGAGCCGCGCGACGTGCTTGAGCAGCGCGAAGTTCTGCATGTTGCGCGCGCCGAGCTGGATCACGTCGGCCACCTCGGCGACGGCGTCGGCGCTCTCGGGGTCGATCGCCTCGGTGATGATGGCCAGGCCGAATTGATCGCGCGCTTGCGCCAGGATACCGAGACCCTCCCTGCCCAGACCCTGGAAGGCGTAGGGCGAGGTGCGTGGCTTGTAGGCGCCGCCGCGCAGCACCGTCGCGCCGTGCGCCGAGACGTAGGCTGCCGTGCGCAGCAGCTGCTCGGGGCTCTCGACCGCACACGGGCCGGCCATCACGACCAGCTCGTCACCGCCGATCCGGGTGCCGTTGGGAAGCTCGATCACCGTCGGCGTCGCCTTCCACTCGCGGCTGACCTGCTTGTAAGGCGCCGAGACGTGGATGATCTCGTGGATGCCCGGCATCCCGCGTAGCGGCGTGTCGTCGACGCGGCGGTCGTTGCCGACCACCCCGATCGCGACGCGCTGCTCACCGGGCATCGCGCGCGCCTCGAAGCCCATCGACCGGATCACGTCCTCGACCGCTCCCTGCTCTTCGGGGGTGGCGTCCTTCTTCATCAAGATCAACATCATCGACTCCTGTTCGTCATCTCGAGCGTGGGTTCATCGGTCGCGCGCGGCCGCGACGAGGGAAGCGACGAAGGCGCGCACGGCCGCTGCAGCCGCCTCGGCGTCACCGGCGTGTTCGGCGACGCGCCGCACCACGGCCGAGCCGACGATGGCACCGTCGGCGCCGGCGTCCAGCACACGGCGCACCGACTCCGGGCCGGAGATTCCGAAGCCGCAGAGCAGCGGGAGGTCCGAGAGCCCGCGCAGCCGGGCGATCTCGGCCGTGAGCTGCGGATCGGCCCCTCCTTCGTCGGCACGATCGCCGGTCACACCGACGCGCGCCGTCACGTAGAGGTAGCCGGCGGCGCGCTCGCTCAGCGCGCGGATGCGCGCGTCGCTGCTCACGGGCGTGGCGAGGAAGACGGGCGCGACGCCGTGCGTACGCGCCGCGGCGACCGCCTCGCCGCTGTGTTCGAGCGGCAGATCCGCCACCAGCACCGCGTCGACGCCCGCAGCGGCGCAGTCGGCGTAGAAGCGGTCCACGCCGCGCTGCAGGACCAGGTTCCAATAGACGAGCAGCGAGACCGGCACGTCGCTGCGCTCGGCGTGTGCCCGCAGGAGCGTGAAGCAATCATCCACGCGGGTGCCGGCGTCGAGCGCGCGGACGTCGGCGGCCTGGATGACCGGCCCGTCGGCAGGGGGGTCCGAGAACGGCAAGCCGAGCTCGAGGCAATCAGCGCCGCCCTCGCAGAGCGCGCGCAGCAGCCGATCCGAGGTCGTGAGGTCGGGATCGCCCAAGACGACGAAGGGGACGATGGCGCCGCCCCTCGCTGCCGCGGCCCGTAGCCGGGCTTCGATGCGTGCGCTCATCGGCCCTCCTCGGCCCGCAACGCAGCCAGCTCGGCGACCGCATGCTCCAGGTCTTTGTCACCACGTCCCGAGAGGTTCACCACCACGATGTCGTCCTTTACGTAGCGGTCTCGCTCGGCGAGCAGCGCCGCGATGGCGTGGCTGGATTCGAGCGCCGGCAAGATGCCTTCGAGTCGACAGAGCGCGGCAAACGCCCGCAGCGCCTCGGCGTCGCTCGCCGCGGTGTAGCGCACCCGCCCCGTCTCCGCGAGGTGGGCGTGCTCCGGGCCGACCCCGGGATAGTCCAGGCCCGCCGAGACGCTGTGCGCCTCCTGCACTTGGCCGTCGGCGTCTTGCAGCAGCATCGAGAGCGAGCCGTGCACGACGCCGGGGCGGCCCTTGCCGATGGCGGCACCGTGCGCGTCGGTGTGCAAGCCGTGGCCGGCGGGCTCGACGCCGACCAGCGCCACCGCGGCGTCGTCGAGGAAGGTGCCGAACGCGCCGATGGCGTTGCTGCCGCCGCCGACGCATGCGTAGACCGCGGCCGGCAGCCGGCCCTCGCGCCGCAGCAATTCGGCGCGAATCTCGCCGCCGATGACCTGCTGCAGCTCGCGCACCATGCTCGGGTAGGGATGCGGCCCGGCGACGGTGCCGAAGACGTAGAAGGTCTCGGCGAGATGCTCGGTCCAATCGCGCATCGCCTCGTTGATCGCGTCCTTGAGCGAGCGGCTGCCCGCCGTCACCGGCACCACCCTGGCGCCGAACAACTCCATGCGACGGACGTTCGGCGCCTGCCGCGCGACGTCCTTGGCGCCCATGAAGACGACGACCTCCAGCCCGAGCAGGGCGCCGGCCATGGCGGTGGCGACGCCGTGCTGACCCGCGCCGGTCTCGGCGATCAGCCGCCGCTTGCCCATGCGCCTGGCCAGCAACGCCTGGCCGATGGTGTGGTTGGTCTTGTGGGCGCCGCCGTGCAGCAGATCCTCGCGCTTGAGCAAGACCCGGCAGCCGACCTCGGCCGAGAGGCGAGGCGCCTCCCAGAGCGGCGTCGGTCGGCCCGCCCAATCGCGCAGCAGCGCCGCGAGCTCGGCCTGGTAGCCGGCGTCCTCGCGCGCCTGCAGCCAAGCGGCTTCGAGCTCCTCGAGCGCCGGGATCAGCAGCTCCGAGACGTAGAAGCCACCGAATCGGCCGAAACGGCCATCCCCTCTCATGCATCCTCCTCGCGCGCCACGCGGGCGAAGGTCTGCGCGCGCGTCGGCGCGAACGCGCCGTCAAGCTCCACGTCACTCGCGGCATCGACGCCGGCGACGGCGGCGCCATCGGCCGCGAGCGTCGCCAGCACCTCCGGCAGATCGATCGCCTTCAGCCCGCCCGCGAGCCAGACCGGTGTGCCCGCGAAGCAGCC
>JBEARB010000281.1:0-4149 GCA_041163625.1 Pseudomonadota bacterium
CTATCCGCCTTCCTGCTCTTTGACCGCCTCTTCGGCACCTGGACGCCGACCACACGTCACGACCGACCGCCGCGCTACGGAGTTCCAGGACCCCAGCCGCAGGGGCTGCGCGCGGTGCTCTTCGGCGAGATGGAGCGCCTGTGGGCACGGCTACGGGAGACGCGGGGCGTCGGCCCTCGGCTGCGCTTGCTGCTCGGGAGGCCGGCGACCGACGCGCTGGCTGATGAGTGAAGCCCGAGGAGCCAGCGGGCCTGAGCTCAGTAGCCGATGCCGCGCGCCATCAGCGTCGCGACGAATGCCATCGCCAACACCACGCCGACCTCGACCGCCGAGAGCAGGGCGATCCAGGACCCGTGCTCGAGCGTCATCGGCTGGCCCCGAGCCTTCTGCACCCGCCACTGGATCAGCACCACCATCGGCCCGATCTCGAGCAGGAACATCAGCCCGAAGAGGCCCATCTTCACCCAGAACATGCCGTGGTTGGCGTAGTAGTCCCAGGGTTTGTCGGTGCCGGCGAGCGCCCGCCACAGGCCCGAACCGACCCACGTCATCGCGGCGAGGCCCCAGACATTGTCGGCGGCGTGGGCACGCTCGGCCCGGCCGACGTCGGTTGGCCCACCCGCCAGCGCCCGCCAGCGGAAGAAGATTGCCGGCAGTCCGACCGCCAGCGACAGCACATGGATCCAAGACGCGAGCGCGGCCGTCCACATCGTCGTCTACCGTCCCGTTGCCGCGCGCGCGCTGCGATGCTCGGCGGCGAAATGGTCTGCCAATCGATGGCTGCCGTGCGCTGGCCCGACCATATCGTGCCGCCCGGCGCCGCTCATGAAGGCGAGGATATTCCACCACCGCCGGCTCAGCGGGCGCAACACCCAGAGCAGCGCGTCGATCAACCAGAGCGGCAGGCCGGTGACCCGCACGGGCCGAGCCGCCGCCGCACATGCCAGCGCGCCGATCTCGCGCTGGGTGAAGGTCTCGGGGCCGCCGATCGGACGCTCGCCCGGCGCCACATCGGCGGCGAAAGCGTCGACGCAGGCTGCGGCCAAGTCGGCGCCGTGGATCGGGTTGATCTTGCAGCCGCCATCGCCGAAGACCCAGACCCGACCGGCCTCGGCCATCCGCAGGAACTCGGTCATATCGGAGAAAAAGCCGGTCGGCCGGACGATCACCGCCTCGAGCTGGCTCTGCCGCAGCGCCGCGACGAAGCGCTCCTTGGCCGCGACCATATCGGTGTGCCGCGTATGCTCGGGGTGCAGCACCGAGACGTAGACGAACCGTCGCACGCCGGCCCGCTCGGCCTCGCGGAGCAGCGCGAGGTTGGCGCCGTAGTCGACGTCGTCGTAGCGCAGGCCGTCGGCTTGGCGGGTGATGCCGAGCGCGGAGAAGACCACGTCGACGCCCTCACAGCAGCCGCGCAAGTCCTCGGCCGAGGTGGCCTCAGCCAGCACGATCCGGCCGGGCGGCGGCGTCACGTCGGCGAGCTTGCCGGCACTGCGGGCCAGCGCGACGGTCGCATAGCCGCGGCGGCCAGCCTCGGCGACGATGTGCCGCCCGAGGTAGCCGGTCGATCCTGCGACAAGGATGGTCCCAATGGGCTGGGGCATTGCAGTTCCTCGATGCGCTTTGTTCAACCACAACGATGCGAGGCGAGCAGCCGCGTCTCGAGCTCGCGGGTCGCGTTTTCCGGGCCGTCCCAGCGCGCGCATTCGGCCGCGAACGCCCGCGCCGCCGCCTTGGCATCCGCATCGCCGAGCAGGCGCAGGGCCTGGTCGACGACCTCGGTCGGCTGCAGGCGCCGCTTGTGGAGCTGCACCGCCATGCCCTTGCGCACCAGGCAGCCGAGGTTCCATTCCTGCTCGGGGTTGCCGTTGCCGATGCCAACGATCGGCGTCGCTGCCAGGGCTGCGGTCATGAGCGTGCCGATCCCGCCGTGGAGTACCGAGACGTCCGCCATCTGGTTGACCTCGTGCGCGGGCAGCCAGCCCGTGACCACGACGTTGTCGGGGCGCTCGTGGTCGCCGCTGAGCAGCTCGCCCACCGGGGCGATGACGCGCACCGGCTTGCCGGCGAAGCCTCGCAACACGGCGCGGACGACCTCCTCGATGCCGCTGCTGCCCATGGCGAAATAGATGATGGGCAGGTCCCGCGGCAGCGTCCGGACCGCTTCGGGGACGGGCACGTCCAGCCGCGCGATCAGCGGGCCGACGAAGGCCGCACGACCGCGCAGACGCTCCGGGATCGGCGTCTCGCTGAACCCCTCGGGTTCGGCATAGAGCGTGATGTCGCCTTCCAAGAAGGTGCCGCCGCGGAACGGCGGCAGGCCGCGGGTCCGGCCGACGCGGTTCAGCCCAGCGGACCAGCTCCAGAAGCCGAGCGGCGTCAGCGCGGCGCCCAGGCGGTTGCGGAGGCCCTCTGGGATCAGCCGTACCGGCGCGTAGTCGGCAAAGTCCGGCCACTCGGCATAGCGCTCGGCGTGCTCGTGTAGCCAGGTCGTCTGCGCGATCCAGACCAACGGGATCTGCGCCACGCGCGCGCTCAGCGAGGTCGAGAGGCAGAAGCCCGTCACGACGCCGACGGCGCCACGCGTGTTGTACAGCGCGACCTCGGCGTCGACGCGGGCCTGCAGCATCGCGTCGGAGAAGAAGTCGGTCAGTCGCTCCATCCGGTCGGCGGCCCAGAAGCGCTCGACGTCCTCCGGCCCGAGTTGCGGTTGCAGCGGGACGATCTCGAAGCCCTCGGCGGCGATGACGCCGTGGTTGCGGCCGGCGCCGTCGTAGCTGAGGAAGACGGGCTCGAAGCTGCGCTTGGCGACCTTGGCGATCTCCAACATGCGCGTGACTTCGGCGAGGTTCAGGGTCTCGGCGGCGAAGATGAGCGTGGGGCGCATGGCATTCCTCCGTGAGGGAGCGGCGACGCGTCGGGCAGTCTCTGCCCGCCGAGCATGCCCTCGGTCGGACCTGCTGGAAAGTGACGCTTGGCACGCACCCCGGACGTAGCTAACGTGGGTTCATACGCATTTCCGCTCCCACAGCAGGCGCGGGGAGGGGACATGGTCAAGGGACGCTGGGGCGCACGAAGCGTGTTGGCGCTGGCCTGGATGCTGCTCGCGAGCGGCTGCGGGCCCAAGGGCTCGGGCAGCGAGGCCGGAGGCAGCGGAGGCGGCGCCGATGCCGTCGCGGACGCTGGCACGGACGCCGTGGCCGCAGACGGATCGGGTGCAGGCACATCGGACGCAGTCGACGACGGCGACGACACCGAGGACGCCAACGGCCCAGACGCCAACGGCCCAGACGCCGCCAGCCCGGACGTCACACCGGACGCCAACGACACGACCGCCCCCGAGGGGACGCCCTCGATCAAGGCGGCTGCAAGCGCGCCCGCGATCCCGGTCGGCGCGTCCGTCACGTTGACGGTCGACGTCAGCGACCCGGACGGCGACCTGACCTCGCTGCAGATCGAGCGTACCGACCTCGCCGGCGCGAGCTCGGGCACGCTCTCGCTCGCCGCGGCGGGTTTGGGCGCGACCGGCGGCAAGGCCACCGTCACCCTCGGCACCGAGGTGCACCCGGCCGGGGCACTGACGCTCGTCGTCCGCGCCCTCGACGCCAAGGGCCACGACGTCGCCGCGCCGCCTGTCGTCGTCCAGCTGCAGGGCGTCGGCACCGGAGGTACGCCACCCACCGTGAAGGCGCTCGCTTTCGCCGACGCGACCGTGCAGCGGCCCGCTCAGCCCGGCGCGCTGCGACGCCCCGCGCTCGTCTTCGACTACGCCGACGCCGAGGGCGACATCCGCCAAGCGCTGCTAGAGGTGACGGCACCCGACGGAGTCGTCGAGAGTCGGCTGCTCCCCGCCCACAGCGTCGGCGTCGTGGCCGGCGATTCCGGCGGCCAGAAGGGCGCCGGACTTGCCCATCCGATGCAGCTCGAGGCCTCTTCGCCGCTCGGCGTCTGGAAGGTCGCCCTGACGCTGCTCGACGACGCCGGTCACGCCTCGACGGTTGCCACCGCGAGCGTCACCTGCAGCGCCGACTCCGGTACCCCGGGACCGAGCATCGCCTCGTTCGCGCCCACGTCGGCGAGCCCGGGCGACAAGGTCGTGGTCAGCGGAGCGGGCATGGACACTGCCCCCTTCGCGACCCAGGTTTGGAT
>JBEARB010000282.1:0-16567 GCA_041163625.1 Pseudomonadota bacterium
GGACCTGCGACGAGCTCGGAGGCGTCGGCCCGCCGTGGCACGCAGATGGTCACGCGCGTACCGACGCCTGGGGCAGTGGAGCGATCGAGATGACCGCCGAGCGCCGCGGCCTTCCAGGCGAGCGTCTGGCTGCCGCCGCTGCGTTGGACCTCGAGCGGGTCGTAGCCCGGGCCGTCGTCTTCGATTGTCAGGAACCGCCAATGCTCGGTCTGACGCGCCGAGACCCGAACGTTCGCGCCGGCCGCGTGCTTGGTGACGTTGAACAGGACCTCGCGCACCATCGAGAGCAGCACGGCGCTCACCTCTTTGGAGCAATCGAGATCGGGAGGACAGGAAAGCTGGACGCGCAGCCGATGCCAAGCCGAGAAGTGCTCGGCGACGGCGCGCAACCCCTCGGGGAGGTCGGCCTGGTCGTCGAGCAGGCTGTGGGAGAGCGCGCGGGTCCGCTCGATCATCGACTCCAGGCTGGCGAGAGCCTCTGCCGCCCCATCGGGATGGGCCAGCAGCAGGCGCAGGCCGGCGAGACCAGGCTGCAGCTCGTCGTGCAGCAGGGCGGCGATGCGAGCGCGCTCGGCGTGTTCACCGAGCGCCACGAGGTAGGCGCGGGTGTCGGGGCTCGTGCGGCGGTGCGGCGCCGTCGCGGTCGGAGCGCTCACGGTCTCGACAGGCTTGGCGGGATTCGAACGGTCCTCACGCTGCCACCAACGCACGTTGCCTCCTCAAATCAGCGCGTTCGCGCCGAGGCGAACGAGCTTGTAGACGTCGGCGACCTCGAGCTTGCGCTTGATGTGTGCCCGATGGGTCTCGATGGTCTTGGTCGAGACATAGAGCAACTGCGCCATCTCTTGCGTCGTCTTGCCCTGTCCGATCAGCTGAAGCACTTGCAATTCGCGGGACGAGAGTCGATTCAGCCGCTCGTCGAGACGTACGCTGCTCGGCACGTGCGCGGCGAGGGCCGACACCAGCTCGGCGGGCCCGAGCTGCTTGTCGAGCAGGAGCGCGCCGCCATGGGCAGCGATCGCGGCCTCGGTCTCGGCGCCGGTCGAAGAGCTGAGCACGACGCGCCGGACGGCCGGATGACGCTCGGCCAGCGCGGCGATCACGCCCAGCCCAGATCCACGGCGGAGCGCGAGGTCGATGATCGCGACGTCAGGCGTGCTCTCGTCGAGGCTGGCGAGCGCCTGCTGCTCTTGGTCGACGACACCGACGCATTGCCATCCGAGGTTGGCCTCGAGCAGTTGGCGCAAGCCACTGGCAAAGATCGGGTGGTCCTCGACCAGCAGGAAGCGCGTCGGCATTCGAGCTTCCTCCAGGACGATCTCTGCCGGTGCCAACGTGTTCTTGATCTTCTCGGACATCGCAACAGTCTAGCGGCCGCCTGCGCGTGCTCCCATCAGGAGATCCCTGAATTCGACCGCGTCGCGGCTGTCGACCGCGGCGACACCGCCCGCGCCAACAACTCGGCCAACGCCTGCGGCGCGACCGGCCGGGTCAGCGGTTGCGCGGCGGCTGGCGCAGGATCGTCTGGGTCGCAGACCACGACGATCTCGGCGAAAACGACGTCGCGGTCGGTCGCGATCGCCAGCGCCGCCGACTCCCCGCGCGCCGGTCGCTGCACGCAGAGGGCCACCGAGCCCGCGAACGTCGTGGCAGCAAGGGTTCGACGCAAGGTGCCGCCATCGGCCGCGGCGAGCAGGCCGACCCCGCGATTGCGCAACATCTCGCGTAGCAGCTCGACCCGGGCGGCGTCGGCGTCGAGCAGGAGCACCGTCGGCTCCGTCACGATGCGCGCTGCCGCCACGTCTCCAGCCGCTGCCGGCACGTCGGCTTCGGGGAACCAGAGCCGCACGCAGGTGCCTCGCCCTGGCGCGCTGTCGATGTCGAGCGCGCCCCCGCTGATGCGAATGGCCTGCACGACGGCGAGCAAACCGAGCCCGCGATGGCCTGACCGAGCCGAGAAATAGGGCTCCAAGCAGCGTTCGCGCACATCGGCCGCCATGCCCGGGCCTTTGTCACGCACCTCGAGGAGCACTGCCCGTCGGCCGTCGACGTCGCCGCCGACCGCGGTCGCGGGCACCACCGCGCTCGCCACCCGTCGCAGCGTGAGCGTCGGCGGCGCCGGGTCCGCATCGAGCGCGTTGTCGACGAGCGCCGCCAGGGCGCGCTGCAAGCCGCGGTGATCGCCGAGAATTAGCGCCGCTCGCGTGTCGTCGGCCACGTCCACATGGACGCGTGCGCCAAGCGCCGCGACCAGAGGTACGAGGTCCAGCGCGACGGGCTCGGCGTCCGGTGCCAGAGATCTCGCAACCTGCGCCAAGCGTCGCTCTGCCCCCCGAGCGCTGCGCTCCAGCGCACGAAGAAGTGCCGCGCCGTCACGACCGGAGGGTGGTTCGACCGACGCGAGCGCGCTGCGGGTCGCGATCTCGGCCAATGCACCGCCCACGTCGGCCGTCAGACCCGCGAGGGCGATGGCGACGCTCTCCTGCCGTGCGGCCTCTGCCTGCTGGGCGCGGATCCAGCCCGCGCGCGCGTGTTCGCCCGCTTCCCGAAGCGCGCGAATCCCGAACGCCGTGGCCGGGAGGGTCGCGACCGGGGCGATGGCCAGGGCGAAACGAAGGTTCAGCGCAGGCGCGGCGAGGCCGAAGAAGAACATGCTCAGCACGCCCGTCGCCAAGCCGGCTGCGAGCCAGGCGAGGCTGCGGCGGTAGGGTCCGTCCTCGCTGGCGCGCCAGCCGCGCACGACGAGCCAGAAGCCCGTCGAGAAGGCAAACGTATTGCCGACAATGTGGGCGAGGTAGAACGGCGAGCTCACCGGATCCCAGCGCTGCGGCCCGCCGCGCAAGAACGCCTCGAGAAAGGCCATCGACGGTGGATGCGTGAGCATCACGAGCGCCCACAGGCCACCCGGCACACCCACCAGCATCCACGCCAGCGGCAGACGCGCGCGCGGGTAGACGCTCGACCAGACGAGCATCAAGAACGACGGACCGCCGTAGCCGCTGAGCGACGTCGAGACCACCCGCGTCCAGGGATGCGTGTGGCCGATCGTCTGCGAGAGCACGGTCCAGAAGGTCATCCAGGCCATCAGCGCCGTGCTGACGGAAAACCAAACCGCGCCGCGGACCTGCTGTCGGTGCACGGAGAAGCCGAGCCACGCCACGACCCCGAGCCAGACCGCAGCGGCGACGCCGAGGACGAGCCGCGTCAGCTGGAAGGGGTCGAGCGTGTACATCGCGGCGCGCGGGGCGTCATGGGATGATGCAGGCGTCGAACTTGCTGAACTTGCACACCCCGAACAGACAGCACGATTGGAAGCCGCAGGGCGTGCCGTCCATCACATCCGAGAGATAGGAGCAGAGCCCGGTCGTCGGCGAGCAGACGTCCAAGGTGCACGTATTGCCGTCGTTGCACTTCGAGGCCTTGCCGGGCTGGCATTTGCCCAGCGCACAGACGTCGCCGACGGTGCAGGCGTTGCCGTCGTCGCAGGTCGCGGTGTTGTTGGTGTAGACGCAGCCCTTGCCCGGATCGCAGGCGTCGTTGGTGCAGACGTTGCCGTCCTTGCAGAGCAGCGGCGCGCCGACGCATTTGCCGCTGCTGCAGGTGTCCTTGGCGGTGCAGGCGTTGCCGTCGTCGCACGCACCGGTGGTCGTGACGTAGACGCAGCCGTCGGCCGCGTCACAGATGTCGAGCGTGCACGCGTTGTTGTCGTTGCAGACCAGGCTTCCACTTCCGACGCACTTGCCGCTCGAGCAGGCGTCCTTGCCGGTACACGCGTTGCCGTCGTCACACGTCAGCGTGTTGTTGGTGTAGACGCAGCCACTCGAGGGGCTGCAGTTGTCGTTGGTGCAGACGTTGTTGTCGTTGCAGTTCACCAAGGCTTGAGCGACGCATTTGCCGCCGGAGCAGATGTCTTTGGTCGTGCAGGCGTTGCCGTCGTTGCAGCCGGCGTTGTTGTTGGCGAAGACGCAGCCAGACGCGGCATTGCAGCTGTCGTTGGTGCAGACGTTGCCGTCGTTGCAGACCACCGAGACGCCGCCGACGCACGAGCCCCCGGAACAGACGTCCTTGCCCGTACAAGCGTTGCCGTCGTCGCAGGAGGCGGTGTTGTTCACGTACACGCATCCGCTCGATGGATTGCAGCTATCGCTCGTGCATGGGTTCTTGTCGTCGCACAGCAGATTGGTCAGCCCAGCGCACTTGCCACCCGAGCAGGTGTCCTTGCCGGTGCAGGCGTTGCCGTCGTTGCAGGCCGCGGTGTTGTTGGCGAAGACGCAGCCGCTCGAAGCGTTGCAGCTGTCGCTCGTGCAGACGTTGCCGTCGTTGCAGGCGAGCGAGCCGCCGCCCTTGCACACGCCCGCCGAGCAGGCGTCGGCGACGGTGCAGGCGTTGCCGTCGTTGCACTTGGCGGTGTTGTTGGTGAAGACGCAGCCCTTGAGCTTGTCGCAGCTGTCGTCGGTGCACGGGTTGCCGTCGACGCAGGGCACCAACGCCAGCGGCTTGCACGCGCCGCTGCTGCAGGTGTCCTTCGATGTGCAGGCGTTGCCGTCGTCGCAAGGCGCGGTGTTGGCGGTGTAGACGCACCCCGATGCGGCGTTGCAGCTGTCGTTCGTGCAGACGTTGCCGTCATTGCAGGTGAGCGAGGCGCCGCCGACACACTTTCCGCCCGAGCAGGTGTCGAGCGCGGTGCAGGCGTTGCCGTCGTTGCATTTGACCGTGTTGTTCGCGAAGACACAGCCGCTCGACGCATTGCAGCTGTCGGTGGTGCACGGGTTGTTGTCGTTGCAGCTCACGGCCGCGGTGCCGGCACATTTCCCGCCGCTGCAGACGTCCTTGCCGGTGCAAGCGTTGCCGTCATCGCAGATCGCGGTGTTGTTGGCGAAGACGCAGCCGCTCGCCGGGTTGCAGCTGTCGCTTGTGCAGGGGTTGTTGTCGTTGCAGCTCACCGCGGCGGTGCCGATGCATTTACCGCCGCTGCAGGCGTCCTTAGCGGTGCACGCGTTCCCGTCGTTGCAGGCCAGCGTATTGTTCGCGAACACGCAGCCGCTCGCTGGGTTGCAGCTGTCGTTGGTGCAGGCGTTGCCGTCGTTGCAGACCTGCGGCTTGCCGATGCAGGCCCCGAACACGCAACCGTCGCCGACGGTGCAGGCGTTGCCATCGCTGCAGGCCGAAGAATTCGGGGTGTTCACGCAGCCCTTGAGCTTGTCGCAGCTGTCGTTGGTGCAGACGTTGCCGTCATCACAGGAGACGATCGTCCCGGCCTTGCAGGCGCCGCCGCTGCAGGCGTCCTTCACCGTGCACGCGTTGCCGTCGTCGCACGGCGCGGCGTTGGCGGCGTTGACGCAGCCCTTGAGCTTGTCGCAGCTGTCGTCGGTGCAGGGGTTGCCGTCGTTGCAGGCGACGAGCTTGCCCGGCGCGCAGCTGCCGTTGTTGCAGAAGTCCCCGGCCGTGCAAGCGTTGCCGTCGTCGCAGGGGCCGGTGGTCGGCTTGTTGGTGCAGCCGGTGCTCGAGGTGCAGCCGTCGGCGGTGCAGGGGTTGCCGTCGTCGCAATTCGGCCCGCCGCTGCCCTTGCACACTCCGCCGCTGCAGACGTCGTTCTGCGAGCAGGCGTTGCCGTCGTCGCAGGGCACGGTGTTGGCCTGATGCACGCAACCCTTGAGCTTGTCGCAGGCGTCGTCGGTGCACGGGTTGCCGTCGTTGCACTGCAGCGCCACGCCGGCTTTGCAGACCTTGGCGACGCAGACGTCGCCCTTGGTGCAGGCGTTGCCGTCGTCGCACGGCGCCGTATTGGCCGCGAAGGTGCAGCCCTTGCCGGGGTCACAGGCGTCGTCGGTGCAGGGGTTACCGTCGATGCAGGGCAGCAGGGCGCCGGCCTTGCAGCTCGCGCCGCTGCACGCGTCCTTGGTGGTGCAGGCGTTGCCGTCGTCGCAGGGCGCGCCGTTGGCGGTGAAGACGCAGCCTTTGAGCTTGTCGCAACTGTCGTCGGTGCAGGGGTTGCCGTCGTTGCACGGCAGCAGCGCGAGCGCCTTGCACGCGCCGAGCGCGCAGGTGTCCTTGGTCGTGCAGGCGTTGCCGTCGTCGCAGGGGTTGCTGTTCGGCTTGTGGACGCAGCCGGTCTTGGCGTCGCAGCCGTCGTCGGTGCAGAGGTTGTCGTCGTTGCACGGCACCAGCTTGCCGGGCGCGCACGCGCCCGCGTTGCAGAAATCGCCCGCCGTGCAGGCGTTGCCGTCGTCGCACGGCCCGGTCGTCGGCTTGTTGGTGCAGCCCTTGCCGGGTTCGCAGCCGTCGGCGGTGCAGGGGTTGCCGTCATCGCAGTTCGGCCCGCCGCTGCCTTTGCAAGCGCCGCCGCTGCAGACGTCGTTCTGCGAGCAGGCGTTGCCGTCGTCGCACGGCGCCGTATTGGCCTTGTGCACGCAGCCCTTGGCTTTGTCGCAGCCGTCGTCGGTGCAGGGGTTGCCGTCGTCGCAAGCGAGCGGCGCGCCAGCCTTGCAGGCCTTGCCGGCGCAGGTGTCGCCCTTGGTGCAGGCGTTGCCGTCGTCGCAGGGCGCGCTGTTGGCGGTGAAAGTGCAGCCCTTGGACGGATCGCAGCCGTCGTCGGTGCAGGGGTTGCCGTCCTCGCACAAGAGCAGCGCGCCGGCCTTGCAGCTGGTGCCGACGCAGGCGTCCTTGCCGGTGCAGGCGTTGCCGTCGTCGCACGCCGCCGCGTTGGCGGTGAAGACGCAGCCCTTGGCTTTGTCGCAAGCATCGTCGGTGCAGGGGTTGCCGTCGTTGCAGGGCAGCGCGCCGCCGCCGACGCACGTGCCGGCTTTGCAGCCGTCGCCGTTGGTGCAGGCGTTGTCGTCGTTGCAGGGGCCGGCGTTCGGCGCGTTGACGCAGCCCTTGTCCTTGTCGCAGCCGTCGTCGGTGCAGGGGTTGCCGTCGTTGCAATTCGGCACCTTGCCCGAGGTGCATTTGCCCGCGACGCAGGCGTCGCCCTCGGTGCAGGCGCTGCCGTCATCGCAGACGGCGCTGTTGGGCTTGTGCAGGCAGCCGGCGCTCAGGCTGCAGGTATCGTCGGTGCAGGGGTTGCCGTCGTCGCAGTCGAGCCCGCCCTTGCCCTTGCAGGCGCCCGCGGCGCAGGCGTCGGCCTCGGTGCAGGCGTCGCCGTCGTCGCAGGGCAGCTTGTTGGCGGCGTGGACGCAGCCCTTGTCGTCGTCACAGCTGTCGGTCGTGCAGACGTTGTCGTCGTCGCAGTTCGGCGCAGGGCCGCCGACGCAGGCGCCGGCGGCGCAGGCGTCCTTGCTGGTGCAGGCGCTGCCGTCCGAGCAGGCGGCGCTGTTGGCGGTGTTCTGGCAGCCGAGCTTGGCGTCGCATGCGTCGTCGGTGCAGGGGTTGCCGTCGGCGCAGTTGGCGGCCTGGCCGGCCTTGCACGCGCCGCCACTGCAGACGTCGCCGAGGGTGCAGGCGTCGCCGTCGTCGCAGGCGGCGTCGGCGTCGGCGTGCTTGCAGCCCGTCACGGGGTTGCAGCTGTCGACGGTGCAGACCTTGCCGTCGTCGCAATCGAGCGCGCCGGTGCCGGCGCACGCGCCGCCGGTGCAGGTGTCTTGCGTGGTGCAGGGGTTGTTGTCCGAGCAGGGCGCGGCGTTGGCCGTCGCGGTGCAGCCGGTCGCCATGTCGCAGGCGTCGTCGGTGCAGGGGTTGGCGTCGTCGCAGGGCAGCTTCGCGCCGCCGACGCAGGCTCCGTTGGCGCAGGTGTCGCCGATGGTGCAGGCGTCGCCGTCCGAGCAGGGCTTGGCTTGCACCGGAGTGTTCACGCAGGCGCCCTCGGCGCAGGCGTCGTCGGTGCAGTATTCGCCGTCGTCGCAGTCCTTGGCGGCGCCGGCGATGCAGCTGCCGGCGCCGCATTGATCGCCGATGGTGCAGGCGTTGCCGTCGGTGCAGCTCGCGGTGTTGGGCAGCGAGACGCAGCCCTTGTCGCCGCAGCCGTCGTCGGTGCAGGGGTTGTCGTCGTTGCAGAGGGCGTCGGCCTTGGCGTCGAGGGCGTGGGTGCACTGACCGCCGCTGCAGGCGTCGATGGTGCAGTTGTTGCCGTCGTCGCAATCCTTGGCCGCGCCCTTGCAGACGCCGTTGTCGCAGGCGTCGGCTTCGGTGCAGGCGTCGCCGTCGTCGCACGTGCCGCCGGCGACCGGGTGCTGGCAGGCGCCCTGGGTGCAGTTGTCGAGCGTGCAGGGGTTGCCGTCGTCGCACAGGCCCTTGTCGCCCTCGTCGGTCACGCCGTCGCAGTCGTCGTCCTGGTTGTTGCAGGCCTCGGGCGCGGCGGCCGGGCCGACGCAGGGTCCGAGTCCTTCGGCCGCGCAGGCACGGGTGCCCGGGCAGCTGCCGATGCTGACGCCCTGGGCGTCGAGGGTCTCGACCGAGCACGTGGTCTGGAGCCCCGCTTCGGTCGCCGATTTGCTGCAGGTGCATTGGCCTGGGGCGAAGGTGCCCGCGTCGTCGACCGGCAGGCAGACCTGCTGCGCGCCACCTTCGACGACCGTGCCTTGGCGGCAGCCGAAGCCGGCAGGGCAGTCGGTGTCGGCCTTGCAGGCGGTCGCGCAGAAGTTGCCCGATGCGCCGTGGTCGATGCAGCGCGAGCCGCTCAGGCCCGGACCCTGGCAGCTGACGCTGGAGGCGCACGGGTCGCAGAGGTACAGGGTCGTGCTCATGCAGACGCTGATCAGGTCGCCATCACCGGCGATGTCGACGCAGGCGGTGCCGGCCGGGCAGTCTTCGATGCAGGTGCGTGCGCATTGTTTGCCGTCGGGCGTGTCGAAGCAGAGTCCGTTGTCGCAGTCGGATTTGGTCGCGCAGCTGCAGCCGGGACCGCCAGGGCAGGCGACGGACGGGCCCGAAGTGTCGCTGGTCGTGCTGACGTCTGCGGCCACGTCGGTGCCGTTGTCGGATCCGTCCTCGACCGTGGCGATGTCATCACTGCCGGCGACGCCGTCGGGCTCGGCGACGAGTGTGTCGGCTCCGCTCGCAGTGCTCGAGCCCCCACCAGAGCAGCTCGCCAATGTGAGGCCGAGCAACGATGTGCCCAACCAGACACGACCCCACGATTCTGTCCGCATCGTCAACTCCCCGGACGCACATGCGTCCGCCGTTGCCGAGCCTAGGCGGCGCGCGCAGCGCTGAAGATGCGACAAAGCGCCTACGCGTCAGGGGCAGGCTTGAAGGAGTTCGATGTCGTCGACGAAAACGCCTTGCGTGGCGTTGAGCACGGAATCGAGCGTGTTGAACTGGAACACCAGCTGGATGGAGGCGCCAGCGTAGCTGCTGGTATCGAACTGGACATTGACCCAGGCGCCATTGGTGGTGCGTTTCCATACCGGGGTCGTCGTGCCATTGGCGAGTACCGACAACGTCAAGACGTCGTAGGTCGTCAAGGACTCCACACCGGGAAACACCCACACGGACATCGAGGTCTTGAGCCCAGCGGGGATCGCGATCGGCGGCGACGTAGCGGAACCGGACGAGAGCCCGAAGTCATAGTTCCAGACGGTCGGGTCGCCATAGTAGAGCGCGCCGGGTGCGGATTTGGTCTGCTTGGCATCGGTCCGGATCTGCCAACCTTTTCCAGCACCTGCGGAATTGGAGAACACCCAACCACTGGTCGCGCCGTCGAAGTTGGCGACCGCGGTCTTGGGTGTGCAACACCCCTTGGCATCGTGACTGCACGTACCACCAGAGCAGGTATCGACGGTACACGCGATGCCGTCCGAGCAGTCCTTGAGCGAACCGGCCTTGCACGCCGAGTTCGCACAGACGTCGCCGACGGTGCACGCGTTGCCGTCGTCGCAAGGCTTGCTGTTCTGGATGCCGATGCAGCCCTTCTGGAAGTCGCAGGCGTCGTCCGTGCAAGGGTTGTCGTCGCTGCAGGACTTGCCCAAGCCCGGCTTGCATACGCCGCCAAAGCAGGCGTCGTCCTGCGTGCAGACGCTACCATCCTCACACGGCGCGTTGTTGGCCTTGTGGATGCAGCCCTTGGCCGAAGCGCAGCTGTCGTCGGTACACGCATTGCCGTCGTCGCAATCCTGCTGGACGCCGGGCAGACACGAGCCAGCCTTACAGATGTCGCCGGTGGTGCACGCATTGCCATCGTCGCAACCCACCTGGGCACCAGCGACGCAGCCGCTGCTGCCGCAGACGCCGCCCTTCTGCAGCGTCGTGCCGTCGACGCACGTCGCGTCGCTGCAAGGCATGCCGACAGCATACTTCGCACACGAGCCCTTGCCGTCGCATTGTCCCGTGAAGCCACATGTCGCTGCGGGCATTTCGGCGCAATCGCCGTCCGGGTCGGTGTTGGCGAGCACGGGCTTGCATTGGCCGTCGGTCGACCCCGTTTTGCTGCCGGAGCAACTCTCGCAACCTGCCGCGCAGCCGCTCTCGCAGCAGACGCCATCGACGCAGAACCCCGACGCGCACTCTCCGGCCCCCAAGCACGTTTGACCCGCCTGCGCCTTGGGTACGCACACGCCGGCGACACACCAGGTACCGGCACTGCCGCACGGCGATTGGTCGGCGACGGCAACCTGGATGCAACCGGCCGTCGGGTCACAGCCGTCGGTGGTGCAGGGGTTGCCGTCGTCGCACGCCACCGGCGTGCTCGTACAACTCCCGCCTGCGCAGGTGTCGGGTCCCGTGCAGGCGTTGCTGTCATCGCAACTCTTCGAATTGGCGGTAAACGTGCAGCCTTGCCCCGTCTCGCAGGTATCGTTCGTGCATGGGTTGTTGTCTTGACACACCACTGGCGCGCCCAGACACAGGCCTGCAGCGCAAGACTCGCCCAAAGTGCAGGCATCACCGTCGTCACATGCCATGCCGTCGGGCTGGGCGGCGATGACGCAATCGCCGGTCGACCCATCGCAGGCAACGACCTTGCAGGTGCCCGGCGCGAGACACGTCTTGGCTGGCCCAGGGACGCACGAACCGCCAGCACAGGTGTCGCCAATGGAGCAGGCGTTGCCGTCGTCACAGGGAGCTCCGACGAGTTGTACCTGCGTGCAGCCAATCGCTAGGTCACATGCCGATTGCGTACAGGGGTTGCCATCGTCGCAATCGAGAGATGCTCCGACCTTGCAGGCGCCGTCGGCGCAGACATCCTCAGGGGTACAGATACTGCCGTCAGCGTCGCATGGCGTCCCGTCCGCGAGCGCCTGTGCGGTGCAGCCCGCGGCAGGATTGCATGCATCGACGGTGCACGCGTTGCCGTCGTCGCAAGCTCCTTCATCGACGTTACCGTCGCAGTCGTCGTCGGCTCCGTTGCACAGCTCGGCACTCGGAGACTGCGCGTTGCAGACGGGCTCCTGTCCGGCTTGCTCGCATTGCTGCTGACCGGGGCATTGGATGGGCCCGTCCTCGCCCTGTGCCGAGCCCACGCACGGGCCCTGCGCCCCGAGGGCGACGGCGTTGGCCGTGCACGTGCACGCCACACGCTGACCTTCGTCGTCGACCGGCACGCACTGCTGGCTTGTCTGTCCGGCCACATCTACGACCGCTCGGCACGCGTGCTGTGCGGGGCAATCCTGGTCTGCGACGCATGGCGAACCGCACACCGACGAACCGTCCTCTTGTGGTAGGCAGCGCGCCTGCGTGGCTCCGGGAACGTTGCACCCGTCGGAACTCGCACATGGCGTACACAAGCGGGCATCTTGGGCCACACAGGAGAAGACAACGTCGCCACTGGCCAAAGTCAGTTGCACGCAGAGCTGCCCGACCGGACACGTCTCGAGGCAAGCGCCCATGCAACGACGCCCGGCGCGCGTCTCGTGGCAGAAACCCGAGTCACAATCGGCAGCAGACGCGCAGATACAGCCGAGCCCGCCCGGGCAAAGCTCACGACCGGCGTCAGTGGTGAGGGGCTGCTGCGCATCGACGGGTTCGGACGACGGACTGTCGGCTGCAGATCCGTCTGCGTCTGCGCCGAACTCTGCGTCTGCGCTGAACAACGTACCACCCCAGGATAGCGCGGTATCGTCGACTGTGGCGGAGTTTCCCGGTGAACTGTCGATGTCGGAGCCACAGCCGACGATCAGGACCGTACCCACGAGCCAGAACCGAAGCGTTCGACGCAGCATCTCCACCCTCGCCCAGGAACCGCGCCTTCTTCGCAGTGGCGCTTCCTTGTGTTGCTCGGAGAAACGATCGGGCGGTGCAGAGTCCGTGTGCCCGAGTCATGCCTCCACTTGTGACGCCAGGCCGCAGGCGGTCCGCGCACGGGCCAGGGCGTGGATGTCGCGACAGGTCGCCCGCTGCTTGTGAAAATTGTCACGTGGCTGCCCGCAAATCCGCGCCCGTGTTGGGGCTCGTTCATGCTATTGGGGAGGGCGAGGCGGATGCACTGCTGTATTTTGCGTACCTCAGGATCGGCGTACCTCAGGATAGATGCTCAGGATAGATGCCGGGCGTTTCGACGAAACCGCGCTCACTGGCCGCAATAGCCCAAACCCCACCGCCGGCGCCGCCCGTGGCGTGCCCATCTCCCGCGAGTTCTCCGTCAGCCACCGCTCCGAACGCGAACGACCCAACCCCGGCGGGGCGGCGTCACCCCCGCCGCCAACAACGCAGTGGACGGCTACACCGCCAGCGTCCGCCAGAACATCGCCGGGAGCCGCCGACGCGCCGCGCCCGCCGCGCTGGCCAGCAGCGCCAACGCCTCCGCCGCAGCCTCACGCCACATCGCCTCTCGCGCCTTGAGCTCCGCCCGCAACGCCGTGCGTGCCGCCTTGTCGACACTCAGCACCGACGGCGCCCGTGACCGCTTGCTCTTCACCCGCGTGAAAGGGTCCTGCGTCAGCACCCCCGCGACGCCGAGCGGTCGTCTACCGTGCAGACGGCGCTCTGCCTCGGCTTCCGCCTCGATCTCCGCGATCATCGTCCGTACCTCCTGCCGCCACTGGCGCTCGGGCACGTCCTGCCAGCACGGCAGCACCGTCATCTCGATGGGGTAGATCGTCGTGAAGGCGTCGAGGTTCTCGACAAAGCCCTTCCGCCGACGGGCGTAGTAGAGCTCGGTTCGTCGAATCCACTTGCCGAAGAGCGCGGTGCCGTCTCGCAGCCAACGCAGGGACGACGCGCCCGGCCAATCCGAGACCTTCGCCACCAGGTTCTCTTTGACGCCGTGGGCCAGGATGTAGCGAAGGCGGAAGAGTTGCGACGCCCGGTCCGCGGTGATCGGGATCGAGCGGAAGCGACGGGACCACATTGCGTCGTCTCGCTTGTTGATTTCGTTGAGCTCCTTGGAGACGTTGGTGTTCAGCAGGCACATGAAGTCACTCAGGGTCGTGCTGTCGGGGATCGAGACGAGCAGGTGATAGTGGTTGGAGAGGAACACGAACGCATGCAGTTTCACCTCGTGCGCGCGCATGGCGTGGCCGATGACGCCGAGGATGAGGTCGTTGACCTCCTGGGTCGGCTTGGCGAGCAGTTGGCCGTTGGCGACGCGAGTGGTGATCTCGTATAGGCCTGCAGGGAGGGAGCGGCGCAAGGGACGCATGGTAGATCTCCTGGTCGGGCGGCCCGGGATGGACCGCGTGCTACCAAGTGATCGGGAGTTGGCGGGAAATGCGTCGGCAACGGGAGGGTGTCAGGAACTGCGTGTAAGCGGAAAACGGGTAGGCTCCTCGACGGGAGAGGAGACCAACGATGGCAAGCCCCGTCGAAATGCCCGGCACTTCGATCCTGGGCACTTCGATCCTGGCTACGCACTTCGATCGCATTTCCCCCGTCGAAGCGAAGCACTTCGATCGCATTTCCCCTCCCCCGTCGAAATGCCCCCCGTCGAAATGCCCGTCGAAATGCCCGGCACTTCGATCGGCAGCCCCGTCGAAATGCCCGGCACTTCGATCGCACTTCGATCGGCAGGCACTTCGATCGGCAGCACTTCGTTCGCAGCACTTCGATCGCACACTTCGATCGCACTTCGATCCTGGGCCCCGCGTTGACCGCCCCTGGGCCGGGTGGCAGCCTGCGACGGGCGCCATGGTGGGGCCGAGGCGGTGCAAGGAGCGTGGGGCCCCATCGACCACGCGCCGGTCTCCCTGCCGCCCTGACGCGCGCGCCCAGCCTGCCGCTGGCGCTGCTGGGCGCTCTGCCCTTGATCGCGGTGCTGGCCTGGAACGCCTGGGTCAGCGACGACGCCTATATCACCTTCCGCGTCGCCGACAACCTGCTGCACGGCCACGGCCTGCGCTGGAACGTCGACGAGCGGGTCCAGGCCTACAGCAACCCGCTGTGGCTGCTGGTGTTCACGCCCGTGTACGCCATCGTCGGCGACGCCTGGGCGGCGGCGCTGCTCCTCGGCGTCGGCTGCACCCTCGCGGCCGTCGTGCTGGCGCGGCGCTGGACGCCGACGACGGCCGGCTACCTGGCGCTGGTCGCCGGCGCGATGGGCAGCAAGGCGCTGGTCGACTATGGCACGTCCGGGCTGGAGAACCCACTCGGATCGCTGCTGCTGGTCGCGTTCGTCATGCGCGCCGAGGCCGTGACGGCGACCACCGGGCGGGCCCCGGCCACCCGGCGGGTGGCGTCGCTGAGCGCGCTGGCGGCGTTGCTGCTGGTGCACCGTCTCGACGCGTCGCTGCTCGTCGCGCCGACGATGCTCGCGTTGCCTTGGTTGACGGCGCGCGCGGTGTCGCCGGGCGGCCCGTCGGCGCCGGCGCTGCGGCCGTGGCTCGTCGGCGGCCTGCTGGGCGCGACGCCGCTGCTGCTCTGGCTGGCCTTCGCCACGGCCTATTACGGCGATCCGCTGCCGAACACCGCCGCGGCCAAGCTGCAATCGGGCTGGCAAACGGGCGACCTGGCGCTGCAGGGCGTGCGCTACCTGCTCGACTCGTTGCGCCGGGATCCGATCACGCTCGTCACCGTCGCCGCTGGCCTCGGCGCTACGGTGTGGCGGCCGACGCGGCTGCGCCTGGCGCTCGCGGCCGGCGTGGCGCTGCACCTGCTCTACGTCGTCAAGATTGGGGGCGACTTCATGAGCGGCCGCTTCTTGACCGCGCCGCTGGTGCTGGCTGCGTTGCTGCTGGTGCAGACGCGGCCCGCCGACGCGGGCACGGACGCCTCGACCGACGCCGAGGCCGCAGATCCGGGCCGTCTGCGTCTTCCCCCGGTGTGGCCGCGCCTGGTCTGGGCGCTGCCGTTGCTCGGCGTGCTCAACCCCGACGGCCCGCTCGCCAACCCGCCCTACGCCGCCGGGCGGATCGACCTCGAGCAGGCCGTGGCCCGCTACCGCACGCCCGACGACCACGGCATCTGCGACGAACGCGCCTTCTACTACCCGACGACGGCGCTGGCCCTGGCGACGCAGTTGCCGCGGGTGCCGGACCACCCCTGGCGAGCCGTCGCCGAGCGCGCGCGTGCCCAGGCGGCGCGTCGTCCGGCACCGACGGGCCGCGTCGCCCGCGTGCACGGCGTCATGCCCAGCGTCGGCTTCGCCGGCTTCTTCGCCGGGCCCGAGGTGCACCTCATCGACAGCTACGCGCTGGTCGACCCCTTCCTGGCCGCGATGCCGCCGGTCCGTCCCGGCCAACGGATCGGCCACATCGAGCGCGTGCTGCCCGAAGGCTACGTCCAATCCCGCGCCGACGACCGCGATCTGCTGCGCGATCCGGCGCTGCACGGGCTCTATGCCGACGTCGAACTGCGCACTCGGGCGGCGCTGACGGCGCCGGGCCGCGCGTCGGCGATCGTGCGCCACCTGCTGGGTCGCGGTCCCGCCCACGGCCGGGGGGGCGCCGCGCCTTGAGCGTCAGCGTACGGCGCGACGCAGGCGCTCCAGGCCCTGATCCATCGACACCACCGGCTCCCAGCCCAGGTCGCGGCGGGTCTCGGTGCTGTCGTACCCATTCGCCGTGCTCAGTTGCCTGGCCAACCAGCGTCATCGGCGGCTCGCCGAGCAGGGCCAGCGTCGACCAAGCCGTCCGGGGCCCGGCGCACTGACCTTGTCGTCCGAAAGCTCCAGATACTGACCGTCCCAATCGGTGCAGACCGTGTCTCCGTCGAGCGTCGCTGGCCCGGACGCGAGCAGGTAGGCCTACCCGGCTTGGCCGTCGACGACGCCGAGGGTGGCCTTGGCCTCGACGACCGCGGTCGCGCTGCCCGCTTCAGGTCACCGGGCACCAGCAGCGTCCCGCCCTGCCATTGGAAGAACGCGTTACCGTCGGGCGCCGCGAACGTCGTCGCATGCAGGCCCGGTGGCCGGCGCGTGGACGCAACCCTGGCCCGCCGCGCAGCTGTCGGCGGTGCAGGGCTTGCCGTCGTCGCAGTCGGGGCCTTGCCGCCGGAGCAGGCGCCGGCCGCGCAGCTTCCGCCCACGGCGCGGGCCTTGGCGTCCGTACAAGTGGCCACCAAGCGACCGGCGACATCGAGCAAAGCCCGATTGGATGGGTGCAGCAGTGGGATTCGTCCTCCGATTTGGCCGCTCCCGGCGGCCCCGCCAAGGAGGTCGATGCTCCACTCGCGCCACAGCCCAACGGGGAGTAGCAACGCCGACACGGCCGCGAGCAGACCGAGCGCGACGAGCGTCGCCTCGAGGAGGGGCCACTGACGCCTG
>JBEARB010000283.1:0-12726 GCA_041163625.1 Pseudomonadota bacterium
GAGGGGGATGGTTCGCGAGAACCGCGCTTCTCGCGACCAGGGGGCGCCTAGCCCCCCAAACAACAGACGAGAGACTCGGCCAGAAAATGCGAAGCTGCATTTTCTGGTCGCGTCTCTAGACCCGACTCGTTGTAGGTCATCGAGACGCACACGATGTTGTCGCCTTCGGACCACTCTTTGACCGTGTTGAGCGGGTCGATGTAGGCGCAGACGTAAACGGTGCCCTTCTTGACGTAGGTCGTCTGGGTGTACAGGCCGATGGTCGTCGGCTTGCCGACGCAGGCGCCCGCGGCGCAGCTACCGACCTGGCAGACATCGCCCGTGTCGCAGACCGTGGCGCTGGCGTCGTCGACCGCGGTATGGGTGCACGACGCGGCGCCGATGCGCCCTCGACTTCGGCGCATTGCTCGCCCTTCGTGCAGGGGTTGCCGTCATCGCAGGCGACGCCGTTGACCATCGGCGCCTGCTTGCAGCCGTCCGCGCCGGCGCAGGTCCAGATGATGCACGCCTCGCCGTGCCACAGCCAGCGAGCAGGCCGAGCACGAGCCACGCGGCCATGGGCCAGAGGATGGATGGAGACGCGATGCAGCGATGCGACGTGTTCGACATGGTGGGCTCCCGGGTTGCGTGCGCTCCCGGCAAGCTTTCATCGGCACAGCGCCTCGGCAATGGGCGTGAAAAGTCTCGTCAGGGTCGGGCGGGCTCGGCGCCGGGCGCCGGCACGATGGTGTCGCCCTCGATACGGAAGCGGTCGGCCTTGTACTGCAGCAGCCCTTGGCCGAGGCAGGCGAGCGCGAAGCCCGACGGGATCGTCCAACGCGATCCGTCCCCGGGCGGAGTGACCGCCCGCTTGCCGACGCTGCGATAGCGGCCGTCGTCGCCGACGCGGAGGAGGTGCACCGCGGCCTCGGCACGCGGCACCGCGAGCAACGTGAAAGGTTCGCTGCCGCTCGCGCGCTCGGGATCGGCGATGCAGACCTCGAACGTCTCGAAGGGCAGGATCGAGACGGGCGCGTCGCCGTCGAGCCGGAGCAGCGTGCTTCGGCCCTTGGGCAGAAAGTCCTGGTAGAGCTCGGTCGTGATGCCCTGCACGGCGTCGACGCCGTCCGCCCGCCAATCCCAATGCGCCAGCGGCAACCACGGGAAGCGCTCGATCCGCGCCTTGCCGCCATCGGCCAGCGCGAGCAGCGTACGTGGCGCGCTGTCGTCGGGGTCCGCGTAGAGGAAGAACGCCCCGACGCGCCCGCGACCTCGCCGGGGCAGCAGCCGCATCCAGCCCGTCATCACGCCCGGCGCGGCGAAGCGGGCGAGCTCGCGCTCGCCGGCCAACACGCGCACGACAAAACCCTCGCCCTCCGCCTTGCCGACGAGCGTCTCCGGGGTGCCGTCGCCGTCGAGATCGGCCTGCAGCTCGGACTTCTTCTTGCGCGGGTGCAGCCGAATGCGGCCGTCGTCGAGCGGCTCGTCGTGCGAGGACGCCGCGTTCGGGGCGGCCGCGGCGTCCGGAGCCTCGGTCGGTGCCGCGGCCTCGGGCACCGGGGCCGGCTCGGGCGGTGCGGCCTTCGCGGCGCGCGCCGGGGCCGGCGACTCCGTCGTCGTCGCAGCAGCGGTGCCCGACGGCGCGGGCTTGTTGCAGGCGCACGCGAGCAGCGTCAACGCGCCGGCGATCGCGACGGACACGCGGGGGGTGTGCATGGAGCCTCCTCGGAGACGACTACGGGCACGCGCGGACGTTGGCTTCGCCTTCACTCGCCGTCACCCACCTCTCTCGCCCGTGAACATAGCAGACCGCGGCCTCGACGCTGCCCGAGAGGTGCCAACGTCGCTCGAGTCCATGACGTTCGTCGTCGACCCAGGGGACCTCGGCAGCGACACGCCCGCCCTCGAAGAAGCGCCGCTCGAGGCCGACGCGACGGCCGGCGACGTAGGGCGTCTCGTGCTGCACCGGCCCGCTGGCGAAATAGACGCGATCCCAGCCCTGCTTGACGTCGTCGACGTAATCGGTCTCCGTGCGCAGCTTGCCGTCGGCGTCGAAGGTGCTCGACTTGCCCTGGCGTCGGTCGAAGCGCCAACCCTCCCTGGATTGCAGCGAGCCGCTGGGGTGGTAGGTCGTGAACGTCCCGTGCTTTTGGCCGTGCTCGAAATGACCGCGCCAATCGACGCTGCCGTCTTCGCGGAGCACCTCGAAATCACCGTGTTCCTTGCCCGCGATGTAGTGGCCGACCGATTTCTTGGCGCCGCTCTCGTGGAACTCCTGCCAGGGCCCGACCTGCAATCCGGCCTCGTAGCGACCGGAGCGCGCGGGCAATCCATTGGCGTGCCATGCCGCGTAGTCGCCGTGTAGCGCCCCGTTGCGAAAGTGGGCGACCTCGGCGGGCTTGCCGCTGGCGTGATAGCGCCGCCGCGTCCCGACCGGCTTGCCGAGTCGCCAGGCCGCCTCGAGCGCGACGCCGCCCTCGTGATGGAAGCGTCGCTCGTTGCCGTGCCGCAAGCCGTTGCGCCAATCGGCCTCGGCCCACAGGCGCCCGTCGTCGAAGTATTCGTACCAACGCCCGACCTTCTCACCGTTGGCGTAGCGGCCGAAGACGTGCTTGCGTCCGTTGTCGTACCAGCTGCGATAGGCGCCGTGCCGCAGGAAATCGCCGTTCCGCTCCCGCATGCAATAGCGCTCGAAGCCGGCCGGCGGCGCTTGGCCGACCAACTTCGCACCGGGTGGACAGTACTGCGGTCCCCATCGTGGCGCGGCTTCGGCGGTCGGGGCGGGCAGCGCGCAGGCGAGCGTGAGCAGCGCGATCGGCGCGACCGTTCGACGCATCGGGGAGGGGACGAGGGACCAGTGGTTCGGCATGGCGAGGGCTCCGTGCCGGGGGAGCATCCCGCCGAGGCAGCCCATGCGCAAGAATACGGACTCGGTGGCCCGGCGGCAGACCGTTCAGTTGCCGCAGGTGCGGCTCAAGACGAGGTCGTCGATGACCACACCGAGGCCCGAGTTCTTCTGGCCGTCACCGGTGTTGAAGGCGAACTCGAGGGCGACCTTCTTGCCGACCCAGGCCTTGATGTCGATGTCGACCTTGGTCCAGACCTTGGCCTGATCGTTGCCCGGCGAGCCCTTGTACCAAGCGGCACCGTAGTTCGGCGGGTCCGACGATCCCACGTTCACCCGCTTCCCATCGACCCACAGCCAGACGTAGAGACGATCGAAGACCGCCTGCGGCTCGGTGTCGAAGTAGACGCGGAAGGTCAACGTCTGCGCCCCGTTCGGGACGTCGAACGCCGACGTGACCATCTTTCCGGCGCTGGCGCCGAAATCGTACGACTCCGAGGCGAATTCACCGTAGTACAGGGCGCCCGGGGCGCTCCACGCGGTCGTCAGCTGCGGCGCGTACTGCCAGCCCTGTTCGGGCGGCTTGCCGCTGGTCGCCTTGCAGTTGCTGCCTTCGACGCTCAGCTTCTCGGGATCGCAGGTGTAGAAGCTGAAGCCCGACACCTGGCTCGCCTCGGAGAAGTCGAGGTAGATCGGATTCGGATTGCAGCATTGCGCGTCCGTCACGTGCTTGCAGGCGCCGGTCTTGGCGTCGCACGAGTCGGTGGTGCAGGGGTTGTTGTCGTCGCAATCCTTCAACGGACCGAGGCCGCGGCGAACGCGGTAGTTGCCCGAGTCGGCGACCAGCATCATGTTCGGGGCGACTGCGATGCCGTAGGGGTTGTTGAACCGGGCGACGCTGCCCTGTCCGTCCTGCCAACCGGCGCTCGAGCCGGCGAGGGTGCTGACCAGGCCGTCGGCGGTGATCTGACGAATGCGGTGGTTCGCGCGGTCGGCGACCCAGATGATGCCCTTGTCGTCCACGTCGAGGTCGGCCGGGTAGTAGAAGCTCGCGCTCGCGCCGTAGCCGTCCGCGAAGGTCGCCGAGCCCGTACCGGCGAGCAAGTCGACCTTCTTGGTGGCGATCTCGATGCGGCGGATGCGGTGGTTGTAGGCATCGGCCACGTAGACCAGGCCGCCGGCGACGGCGACGCCACCGGGCCGATAGAACGAGGCCGACGCGCCCACGCCGTTGACGTAGCTCGAGCTCCCGCTGCCGGCGAGGGTGTCGACCTTGCCGGTCTCGTCGATGCGGCGGATGCGGTTGTTGTAGGTGTCGGCGACGTAGATCGTGCCGTCTGGGCCGACGTCCACGCCCTCCGGGTAGTAGAAGCTCGCGCTCGTGCCGACGCCGTCCGCGAAGGTGGCGTTGCCCGAGCCCGCGACGGTGCTGGTGTTGCCCGACGGCTCGAGCCGACGGATGCGGTGGTTGTTGCGGTCGGCGATCACGACCGAGCCGTCCGGCGCGACCGCGACGTCGGCGGGGTAGTTGAAGCGCGCGTCGCCGCCATCCTGGTAGCCCGCCGAAGCGTTGCCGGCCATCGTGGTGACGGACGATCCGGTGATCCGGCGGATGCGGTGGCCATTGGAATCCGCCACCCAGATCGCGCCGAAGGCGCCGAACGCCACGCCGCGCGGGTAGGCGTGCTGCGCGTTGGTGACCGGACCATCGACGACACCCGAGCCGCCGGTGCCCGAGAGGGTCGAGATGGTGAAGGCGCTGGCCGAGCAGCTACCGGTCTCGCAGACCTCGCCGGTGGTGCAGGGGTTGCCGTCGTCGCACTTCTTGCCGTCGGCGTCGGGCTTGCAGGCACCGGAGACCGGGTCACACGCCGCGAGCTGGCACACGCCCGCCGTGGTGCACTTGGGCTGCTGCCCCTTGCACTCGCCGCTGCCGTCGCAGGTGCCGCCGCCGAGGCAGGAGTCGCCATCGGCGCAGGGCTGGCCGGCCGTGATGGCGGTGAACTTGCAGCCCGCCTTGGGGTCGCAGGCGTCGGTGGTGCAGATGTTGTCGTCGCTGCAGATGGTCACGCCGATCGCCGTGCGGCGAATCCGGTGGTTGCTGCTGTCGGCGATCAGGACCTGGCCCGACGCGTCGACGCCGATGCCGTAGGGGTTGGAGAAGCGCGCGACCTCGGAGGCACCGTCGAGGAAGCCGCTCGTGCCCGAGCCGGAGTAGGTCGAGACGACGCCCTGCTTGGTGACCTTGCGCAGCCGCTGATTGCCGCGGTCGACGACGATCAGGTAGCCCGCGGGCGAGACGATGATGTCCTCGGGGCTGTTGAAGCGCACGGAGCCGCCCGCGCCGTCGGCCATGCCCGCGGAGCTCGCGGTGCTGCCGGCAACGGTCGAGACCGTGCCGTCGTCGAGGATGGCGCGCACGCGGTGACCGCCGGCTTCGGCGACGAAGACGACGCCGTTGGGGTCGACGGCGACGCCGGCCGGGTAGATGAACCGCGCCGAGGAGCCCTTCGCGTCGAGGTAGCCCGACGAACTCGTGCCCGCGAGCGTGGTCACGGTACCGTCGGCCTCGATGCGGCGGATGCTGTGGTTGTAGCGATCCGCGACGTAGACCACGCCCTTGGCGTCCACGTCGATGCCCTCGGGGTAGTAGAAGCGCGCGGTGGTGCCCTGCCCGTCCTTGAAGCCGATGGCATTGGTGCCGGCGAACGTGGTCACCGAACCGGTGGACGTGACCTTGCGGATTGCGTGATTGCTGCGGTCGGCGACGAAGATGTCGCCGGTCGCCTCGTGCACCGCGATGGCGGCGGGGTAGTTGAATCGGGCCGCGGTGCCGATACCGTTGACGAGGCCACCGGTGGACTGGCCGGCGAGCGTCGAGACCTGTCCCTTGTCGATGAGGCGGATCCGGTTGTTGCTCGAGTCCGCCACGACCATCGCACCGCCCGGCACGGAGGCGACGTCACGGGGGTAGTTGAACCGCGCGCCTGCGGTCGCGCCCTCGAGGATGCCCGCAGTGCCGCTGCCGGCGAGGGTCGAGACGTCGCCGTCGATGCCGCTCTTGCAGGCGCCGCCGATGCAGCTCTCTCCGGCGGTGCAGATGCTGCCGTCGTCGCAGGGCTTGTTGTTCGGCAGGTTCAGGCACTTGCCCGAGCTCGTCTCGCAGCTGTCGTCAGTGCAGAGGTTGGCGTCGTCGCAATCGGTCGGCTTGCCGGCCTTGCAGGCGCCGTTGGCGTCGCAGGTGTCGCCGGTCGTGCAGAGGTCACCGTCGTCACAGGCGTCGCCGGTCTGCTTCTTCACGAACGAGCAGGCGCCGGTCTTCGGGTCGCAGCTGTCGGTCGTGCAGGGGTTCTTGTCGTTGCAATCGATCGTGTTGCCGACGCACTTGCCGGCCGCGTCGCAAGCGTCACCGAACGAGCAGAACGAGCCGTCGTTGCAGGGCGTGCCTTCCTTGGCGGCCGGGAACACGCACTCGCCGCTCTTGGGATCGCAGCCGTCCGCGGTGCACGGGTCGTTGTCGGCACAGGTCTTGGCGGAGCCGCCGAGGCATTTGCCCTGGGTGCAGGTCTCGCCGGTGGTGCAGGCGCTGCCGTCGTCGTCGCAGCCCTTGCCCTCCATCTTGCTTCCGTCGTGCTTGCAGTCGCCGGTCTGCGCGTCACAGCTGTCCTCGGTGCAGGCGGTGCCATCGTCGCAGCTCTTGGGCTGGGCCCCGACGCACTTGCCGTCGGTGCAGGCCTCACCGACGGTGCAGGCGTCGCCGTCGTCGCAACCGCCCGTCAGCGCGGTGTTCTTGCAGCCCACGCCGGGGTCGCAGGCGTCGGCTGTGCAGGGGTTGCCGTCGTCGCACTTCGCGCCGCTCACGCCGCACGCGCCGCTGGTGCAGGTCTCGCCGGTGGTGCACGGGTCGTTGTCGTCACACGCCTCGCCGTCGGCGGTCAGCGTCGTCTTGCAGGTACCCGAGCTCGGATCGCAGGCGACGGCTTGGCATGGCTGGCCGCCCGGGCAACTCTGCGCCTTGCCGCCGGTGCAGCTGCCGGCGCTGCAGGTCTCGCCGCTCGTGCAGAGGTCGCCGTCATCGCAGCCCGAACCGTCGGGCTTGTTGGCCTTCTGGCAGCTCCCGTCGGCGGGATTGCAGGCCGCGAGCTGGCAATCGTCGGTCGCCTTGCAGTCGTCGGGGACCTTGCCGGCGCAGGTGCCGCCCGCACAGACGTCGTCCTTGGTGCAGAGGTCGCCGTCGTCACACGCGATCCCGTCGGCGTCGGTGGCGGTGCAGCCGGTCGCCATGTCGCAAGCGTCGGTGGTGCAGGGGTCGCCGTCGTCGCACTTCAGGGCGGTGCCCTGGCAGGTGCCGTCCTTGCAGGTGTCGACGATGGTGCAGGCGCTGCCGTCGTCGCAGCTCGCGCCGGTGGCCTTGCCGCTGTGGCCGCAGCTGCCGTCGGCGGGGTTGCAGGCGTCCTCGGTGCAGGCGTCGCCGTCGTTGCAGTCGACCGCGGGGGTGCCGACGCACACGCCCGACTTGCAGGCGTCGTCGCCCGTACACGCGTTGCCGTCGTCGCAGGTGCCACCGGACGCGATCGGCGTGAAGGTGCAGAACTTCTGGATCTTGTCGCAGAAGTCTTCGGTGCACGGCAGCCCGTCGTCGCAAGCGTCCTCGTCGGTCAGGCCGTCCTTGTCGTCGTCGACGCCGTTGCACTTCTCGGCCACACCACCGCCGGTATCGGTCTTGGTGTCGGTGGGCTCGTCGGCGTCCTTGCCGGCGTCGGCGGTGTCGGTCCCGGTGCCGTCGCCGGAGGAGCCGCTGTCCGCGGTGTCCGCGGGGTTGCCGGTGTCGGCGGTGTCGGCGACGTCCTGGGTACCGCCGGCGCTGTCAGGACCGGGCGTGGACTGGTCTTGCTCGCCGCTGCAGCCGAGCACGAGCCCGAGCGAGAGCAGCAGGACGCCGAACGAACGGCGTGAAACGAGCGTGACGAGGGTCGACATGCGGCCTCCAAGGGGTCGGATTCGGTGGGTGCGCGCGGTTGGAATGCGCTCTGCGCAAGGCTACGGTACGCCGCATCGCCGCCGCAAGCCGCCGTGGCTCGTTCGTACGCGAAGGAGCGTTGTTTTGCCGCCGACCCCTCCCGAGCCCAAAGGCGCCCGTTTCGGCCGGGTCGCCCGTGTCAACGCCCGGCGTTCGCTGCGTCGAGACCTGTACGTGCGCCTCATCGGCGGCCCGTGGTGGCTGCTGTTCGCGCTACTGGTCGTCGGTTACGTGCTCGGCAACGCCCTGTTCGCCGGCCTGTATCTCGCCGGCGGCGACTGCATCGCGGGGGCGCGGCCGGGCAGCTTCGTCGACGCCTTCCACTTCAGTGTGCAGACGATGGCGACGATCGGCTACGGCGCGATGACGCCCCGCACGGACTGGGCCAACGCCGTCGTGGCGGTCGAGGCGCTGGTCGGTCTACTCGGCTTCTCCGTCGCGACCAGCCTCTCGTTCGCCAAGCTCGCGCGGCCGACCGCGAACATCGAGTTCTCCCGCTACGCGGTGATCGCCCACCGCAACGGCGTGCCGACGCTGATGTTCCGCGCCGCCAACGCGCGCGGCAACGACGTGCTCGAGGCCTCGGTCCGGGTCGCGCTGCTGCGCACCGAGCGCTCGCTCGAGGGCGAGAGCATGCGCCGGATGCGCGAGTTGCGGCTGGTGCGCGACAGCTCGCCGATCTTCATGCTCTCGTGGACGGTGATGCACGTGATCGACGCCGACAGCCCGCTGCACGGCATCGACGAAGCGACCTTCGCCGCCGACAACATGATGTTGGTCGTGACGCTGCACGGCTTGGACGGCACGTACATGCAGACCGTGCACGCGCGCACCGCCTACCACCACGACGAGCTACGCTTCGGCCATCGCATGGTCGACGTGATGTCGACCCGTGACGACGGCACGGTCGTGCTCGACTACGAGCACTTCGACGACACGGTGCCCGAAGACGCGCCGCCGTCGCCGGGCGCGGTCGGCTGACGGCTCAGCGACGCGCGGCGAGCTCGAAGAGCCGCGACAGCATCCGGTGCGTCAGCCCCCAGATCACCCGGTCTTCGAAGCGCCAAGCCGGCAACTCCTGCCGCATCCCGGCAAAGTCGTAGTGGACCACGTCGTCGAGTTCGCCGCGCAGCAACGGCCCGGTCGGCAACCAGAAGGCTTCCTCGGCTTCGTCGCCCAGGGACAGCGTGGCGTCGCCGTGCAGCGCGAAGACCCACGGCGTGATCGCCATCGGCAGCGGGCGTCCCTTGGCGATGGCGACCTGATCGTCGCTACGACCGAGCACTGCGGCGTGGAGCGCGAGGTCCAAGCCGACCTCCTCCAGCGTCTCGCGGCGGGCGGTGTGCTGGCTGTCCCGATCCCCGTCGCTCGCCATCCCGCCCGGCATCGAGATCTGTCCGCTCCAGCGGTCGCCGTCGCGCGCGACACGGCGCATCAGCAAGATCTCCGGCCCCTGCTCGCCCGGACGCAGGATCGCAGCCACCGCCGCACGCCGCGGCGCGACCACGCGCGAGATCCGACGCGGACGACGCCCGCGCAGCCGCGCTTGCAGCGCGTCGGGCGTGAGCGCGTCGGGGCTCGAGGGGCGGCGGCTCATGCGCGACGCTCCACGTCGGCATCGTCGACATGGTCGGCATCGTCGGCATCGACGGTCGCGACGCGTCGCCCGTAGGTCCGCGCCAAGGCCGAGAGACGCTCGGCGTGCTGCGGCCCGAGCTCGCCCGGTAGCAGCCGAAACGCCCAGTTGCCCTTGGCGAGCCCCGGCGCGTTCATCCGCGCGTCGCTGCCGAGCACGATCACGTCTTGCACCGGCAACACCGCCCAGCGCGCCACCGAGGCGAGCGCCGCGCGACAGAAGTCCCAGACCAGATCGTGCCCGTCGATGCCGAAGTAGACGCGGACGCGGTGGCGCACCAGCTCGGACGCGCCGACCCACCAGCCGAGCGTCGTGTCGTTGTCGTGGGTGCCGGTATAGACCGCCATCGCCTCGCGGTGGTTGTGCGGCAGGTACGCGTTGCCAGGGTCGCCGTCCCAGGCGAATTGCAGCACGGCCATGCCGGGTAGGCCGAAGCGGTCGCGCAGCTCGAGGACGTCGTCGTCGATCGTGCCGAGATCTTCGGCCAGAATCGCGTCGGCCCCCGCGTCGCGCAGCGCCTGCAGCAGCGCGCCGCCCGGTCCGGGGCACCACGCACCGCCGCGCGCGTCTTCGGCGTCGGCGGGCACGCGCCAATACGCCTGCAGCCCGCGGAAGTGGTCGACCCGCACGATGTCGCAGAGCGTGGTCAGGCGCGCCATCCGCCGTCGCCACCAGGCGAAATCCTCGGCCGCGTGCGCCGCCCAATCGTAGAGCGGGTTGCCCCAGAGCTGGCCTTCCTCGCTGAACGCGTCGGGCGGCACGCCGGCCACCGCGAGGGGCTCGAGGTCGGGGCCGAGCTCGAAGAGTCCGCGGTGCGCCCAGACGTCGGCCGAGTCGTGGGCGACGTAGATCGGCGCGTCGCCGACGAGCAGGACGCCGGCGGCGGACGCGGCGGCACGGAGGGCCTTCCATTGCCGCTCGAAGAGGTATTGCGCCGCTACCTGCGCCCGATAGGCCGCGCCTGCGCGCACCTTCTTCAGCGCGGCCGGTCGACGATCGCGCAACGCGGTCGGCCACGCCGTCCACGGGGCACCGCCCTCGGCCTGGGCGATCGCCTCGAAGAGCGCGACGTCGTCGAGCCAGCCGCGTTCGCGCGTCGCGAACGCCTGGAGCGCCGCGTATTCGGGATGATCGGCCGCTTCGGCCAGCCGCGAGGCCGCCCGCAGCACGCGCGGCAGCTTCCAGGCGCGCACGGCTGCGTGGTCCACGCGACGACCATTGGCGGGGGCCCCCTCGAGCTCGTCGGGGGAGAGCAGGCCCTCGCGCACCAGCGCACGCAGATCGACGAGCAGGAGGTTGCCAGCCAACGCCGACCGCGAGGTGTAGGGCGAGCCGTCGTGATCGGTCGGTCCGAGCGGGAGGAATTGCCAGAGCGTGACGTCGGCGCGCTGCATCCAGTGCAGGAGCGCGAACGCCGCCTCGCCGAGGTCACCGATTCCGTGCCCGCCGGGCAGCGAGCTCGGGTGCAGCAGCAGACCGGCACGGCGGGCGTGAACGGCAGACGGCATCGAATTCCTCCGATCGCACCACGCGGCGCGCGACTTCATTCGCGGAGCCTAGAGACGCGGCATCGAAACTGCCAGTGCCGACCGCGCCGAGCCGCCGCGCCCGGCGCCACGTTGCGCGAAGGGTCGCCGCGTGGCAGACCGTTGCAGAGCGTCGGATCGTGCGACGACGGGGGGGCCATGCGTTGGAGCGCCGCGCTGTCGGAAGCCGCCGACCACGAGTCGGCAGCACGCGAGGTCACCGAGACCGTGCGCGGGCAGCTCGATGGCCCGCCCGACCTGCTGCTCCTCTTCGCCAGCCCGCACCACGCCGCAGCCTGGAACGAGCTCGCCCGCGCCGTCGCTGCCGCCTTCCCTGGCTGCCCGCTGGTCGGTTGCTCGGGCGCAGGCGTCATCGGCGACGCACACGAGGTCGAGCAGCGCCGCGCGGTCTCGCTCGTTGCCGCGCGGCTGCCGGGCGTGCGCGTGCACCCGTTCGCGGTGGCCCCGACCTCTTGGCCCGACGACGACGACGATCCCGCCCCCCGCGCGGCATGGTGCGACCACCTCGAGTTGCCGCCGGATCTTCCGGTCGAGACGATCCTGCTCTTCCCCGAACCTTTCGGCGGCCAAGCCGAGCGCCTCGTGGCCGCGTTCGGCCGCGCCTTCCCGGAAGCGGTGCTGCTCGGCGGCGTCGCAGGTGGGGCCCCTTTCCCGGGTGGCAGCGCCTTGTTCCTCGGCGGGCGCGCGATCCCGCTCGGCGCGGTCGGCGTCGTCCTCTCCGGCGCGATCGAGGTCGTACCGATCGTCTCGCAAGGCTGCCGCCCGGTCGGCCCGCCGCTCTTGGTCACCAAGGCCGCCGGCACCGAGATCCATGCGCTCGGCGAGCGTCCGCCGCGCGAAGTCCTGCGCGAGATCTACGAGGGCCTCGAGCCGGCGGAGCAGGAGCTGTTCCGACGCAGCCTATTTGTCGGCGTCGAGGCCGAGCCCGAGCGCGTGCAGCATCAGGACGGCGCGTGGCTGGTGCGGAATATCCGTGGCGTCGACGTCGAGTCGGGCGCGCTCGCCATCGCCGCGCGGGTCGAGCCCTGGCAAGTCGTGCAGTTCCTCGTCCGCGACGCGCACGCCGCCGACGTCGATCTGCGCGCACGCCTGCAGAGCTACCGCGCCGCCCTCCCCGTTTCGTCGCCGGACGACGCGTCGCCGGCGGCCGCGGCGGTGCTGATGTTCACCTGCGCCGGTCGCGGCCTGTCGCTCTTCGGCCGCCCCGACCACGACGTCGACCGCGCCATCGAGGTGCTCGGCGACGCCCCGCTCGGCGGCGTGTTCTGCAGCGCGGAGATCGGCCCGGTCGGCAGCCGCGCGTTCGTGCACGGCTTCACGACCGTGCTCGGCGTCATCCGAGCGCGGCCCGCTGCACCAGCGCCAGCAGCCAGCGGGCGTGCTCGGCGATCTGCCACGTCGACGTGAATTCCTTCTCACTCTCGGGCGCGAAGTAGCCGGTCCCGAGGTTCGCGACGTAGACGCCCCGATCGAGGAAGGGATCGACGCCGGTGCCGCCGCGGATCGGCAAGACCTCGGCCTGCACGCCAATCGCCTCGGCGGCACGCATCGGAAGGTCGACCAGCTCGGGCACGTCGGCGAGCTGCGGCCCCATGTTCACGTATTGGTCGACCAACTCCACGCGGGCGCCGGCGGGCGCGAGCGTCTGCACCGTCGCGGACCGCTCGGCGAGCAACGCGGCGTCGAAATCCCGCAGCCG
>JBEARB010000284.1:0-10487 GCA_041163625.1 Pseudomonadota bacterium
CCTTGGCTTCGGCGGCGGGCTCGGCCTTGGCCTCGGCAGCAGGAGCCTTGGCCTCGGCGGCGGGTGCCGAGGCGGGCGCCTCCTTGTTGCCGCAGGCCGCGGCCGACACGGCGAGCGCCGCGACCGCCATCCAAAGCTGGAACCGACAGTGGTACCGATGCATGATCTCCCCCTCTTGCTCTTCGTTCCGAGCCGTAAGACCTGCGCGGTGCGCAGGGGCTCGAGTTGTGTTCGTCCGTCCGGCCGCTCTTCGGGTGGAGCGGTCGACGGCTAGAGCCAGCCGAGGCACGGGGCGTTACACAACGAAGCGAGATTTTTTTCGTCAGGGAGCGAACGAGATTGGCCGATTCGCGCGCATGAAGGGCTGCGCGCGGACGCAACTCAGCGCTGGACGCCGGCGTCCTCGGGTACACCACGGACCCGCTCGGCCTGGAAGACCCGGCCCGGCAGGATGTGGTCGAGCTGACCGGCGATGCTGCGGCTCGCGCCGACCAGCCGCGACAGATCGATGCCGGTCTCCCATCCGGAGCCGTGCAGGCAGTAGACCAAGTCTTCGGTGGCGAGGTTGCCGCTGGCGCCGGGCGCGTAGGGGCAGCCGCCGAGGCCGCCCGCGCTGGCGTCGAAGACGCGGACGCCGTGCTCGAGCGCGGCGAGGACGTTGGCGAGCGCCTGGCCGCGGGTGTCGTGGAAGTGCATCGCCAAGCGATCGACCGGCAGGCGGCCCTCGGCGGCGCGCATCCAGCGATGCACCGCACCCGGCGTGCCGACGCCGATGGTGTCGCCGATGCTGACCTCGCGGCAGCCCAGCGCGAAGAGCGCCTCGGCGACGCGGATGCCCTGCTCCGGCTCGACGGCGCCCTCGTACGGGCAGCCGAAGGCGGTCGAGACGTAGCCGCGCACCGTCAGCCCCGCGGCGATGGCGGCGGGGACGACGGGCGCGAAACGCTCGAGGCTCTCGGCGATGGTCATCCGGATGTTCTTGCCGACGAACGAGTCGGTCGAGCCGGTGAACACGGCGATCTCGGCGAGCTTGGCGCCGCCGCGATCCTGCACCAACAACGCACGCTCGAGGCCACGCAGGTTCGGCACCAAGGCGGAGTAGCGGACGTCGTCGCGAGGTCGGAGCGCCGCGAAGACCGCCTCGGCGTCCTGCAGCTGCGGCACAGCGCGCGGGTGTACGAAGCTGCTGACCTCGATGTCGCGCAGACCGGCGTCGGCGAGCGTCTCGACGAAGCGAACCTTGGCGTCGGTGTCGATGAACACGCGCTCGTTCTGCAATCCGTCCCGCGGGCCGACCTCGACCACGCGGACGCTGCGATCACCGGCAACGGGGCTCATGCCGCCTCCTCGGGCGCGAGCGAGACGAGCTCGATCCCGCCGTCGACCAACTGACCGGCCTCGCAGCGCACCGCCGCCACGACGCCGTCGCGCGGAGCCGCGAGCGGCTGCTCCATCTTCATCGCCTCGACCACGACCAAGGGCTGCCCCTTGGTCACGACGTCGCCGACCGCGACGTGAACGAGCACCACGCGCCCGGTCATCGGCGAGGCCACGCTGTCGCCGGTGCCGCCCTTGCCGCCGCGCTGCTGTTCCTCGCGCCGCAACGCGAGGCGCTTGCCGCCACGGTCGGCCCAGAGCGCGTCGCCCGCCGCCGTCACGCGGACGCGCCGGACGATGCCGTCGTGCTCGAGCAGCAAATCGCCGTTGCCGGCGCGGGTCAGCGCGCCCGGCAACGCCTGCAGCGCGTCCTCGGCACCGGCCGCGACGTGGTGGGGCCCCGCCGCGCCGGCGGAGCTGACGACCAGCGTATCGCCGGCGGGATCGACGAATCGACGCTTCATGCCGCACCTCCGGCGCCGGAGCGGAAGCCGGCGAGGGTGACGTAGGGATCGCGACCGCCGAGACCCGGGGCTTCGGCGGACTCGGCGCTACCGCCGGCGCGCGCACCGGCGAGCGGACCGCCGGGACCGGCCACGGCGGCGGCGGCGAGCAAGAGCGCGGCGTCGGGCATCGCGGCGGCGGCGGTCATGGGCTCGGTCGAGAGCAGCGCGGGCAGGTCGGCGTCGATGCCAGGACCGCGATCGGCGTAGACCGCGTCGAGCATACCGGTGTGCATCTCGGCGGCGCGGACCTCGGGCCGATCGCAGAGCGCGCGCAGCAGGCCGAGGTTGCTGCGCACACCGTGCAGCACGGTGTCGTCGAGCGCGGCGGCCAGGCGATCGAGCGCCTGCTCGCGATCCGCGCCCCAGACGATCAGCTTGGCGAGCAGCGGATCGTAGTGGTGCCCGACGACGTCGCCCTGCTCGTAGCCACAATCGACCCGGACGAACGGCCCATCCGGCCAGACCACGCGCTCGAGCCGGCCGGTCTGCGGCAGGTAGCCGGCGGCCGGGTCTTCGGCGTAGATGCGGGCCTCGAGCGCGACGCCGCGCCGGCTCGGTCCGCCGTCGCGCAGGCCGGCGATGGTCTCGAGCCGCTCGCCGCGGGCGATGCGCAGCTGCGCTACGACCAAATCGACGCCGGTGATCATCTCGGTCACCGGATGCTCGACCTGCAGGCGCGTGTTCATCTCGAGGAACATGTGCTCGCGGCGCACCGGATCGAAGAGGAACTCGACGGTGCCGGCGCCCTCGTAGCCGACGCGGGCGGCGAACGCGCGGCCGGACTCGCAGATCGCGGCACGCTCGGTGTCGCTGAGCACCGCACACGGCGCCTCCTCGATCACCTTCTGATGGCGACGCTGCAGCGAGCACTCGCGCTCGAAGACGTGCGTGACCCCGCCGTGCCGGTCGGCGAGCACCTGCACCTCGACGTGGCGCGCGTTCTCGATCAACCGCTCGACGAAGAGCGCGTCCGAGGCGAACGCCTTGGCGGCCACGCGCCGCGCCGCCTCGATCGCCGGGCGCAGCTCCTCGGGCCGATGCACGCGCGCCATGCCCTTGCCGCCGCCGCCGTGCTCGGGCTTGACGAGCAGGGGCAGGCCGAGCTCGTCGAGGATCGCCTGCAGCTCGGCGTCCGAGTCGCCCTGCAGCCGGCGCGCCGCGGCGACGGGCACGCCGGCGTCGACGGCGATGGCCTTGCTGGCGGATTTGCCCTCGAGCTGGTCGATGACGTCGGCGGGCGGGCCGATCCAGGTCATCCCGGCGTCCTGTACCGCGCGCGCGAAGGCCGCATTCTCCGAAAGAAAGCCGTAGCCCGGGTGGACGGCGTCGGCGCCGGTCTTGCGGGCCGCCTCGAGCAAGGCGGGGATGCTGAGGTAGCTCTCGGTGGCGGCAGCGGGGCCGATGCAGACCGCGAGATCGGCCTCGCGGACGTGGCGGGCGCCGGCGTCGGCCTCGGAGAAGACGGCGACCGAGTCGATGCCGAGCAGGCGGCAGCCGCGCGCCACGCGGACGGCGATCTCGCCGCGGTTGGCGATCAGGACGCGCTTCACGCCGCACCTCCCTTGTCCGCCCCGGGGATCCAAGCGGCCGGGCGCTTGCCGAGGAACGCCGCCATGCCCTCTTGCGCCTCGGCGGAGGCGCGGCGCTCGGCGATCATCGCGGCGGTGAAGTCGAGCACGTCGGCCGGATCACGGCCGGCGACGCCGTCGGCCAGGCGCTTGCAGGCAGCGAGCGCCTCGGGGCCGCCGCGCAACAGGTCGGCGGTGATGGCGGCGACGGCGGCGTCGAGCGCGGCGTCGTCGGCTTCCTCGACGTAGACGTCGGCCAAGCCCTGCCGGTAGGCCTCGGCGGCGTCGAGCTTGCTGCCGCGCAGAAAGGCCGCCCGCGCCCGCGCCGCGCCGAGGCGACGCACCACGAAGGGCGAGATCACGCCGGGCACCAAGCCGAGGCGGACCTCCGAGAGGGCGAAGAACGCGCCCGGCCCGGCGACCACGAAATCGCAGGCCGAGGCCAGACCGACGCCACCGCCCATGGCGGCGCCGTGCACCCGCGCGATGGTCGGCAGGGTGCAGGCCGAGAGCCGATGGAAGATGCCGCCCATGATGCGGGCGTTGCGGTCGTTGGCCCCGTCCCCTTCGAGCGCGGCGGCGGCCATCCAGCCGAGGTCGGCGCCGGCGCAGAAGGCCACGCCCTCGCCGGCGAGAACGAGCACGCGCGCGCTGGCGTCGGCCTGTACCTCGGAAAGGGCCGCGTCGATGGCGGCGAGCATCTCGCCGTGGAAGGCGTTGCGCCGCTCGGGCCGCGCCAGCCAGAGCGTCACCACACCGCCGTTGTGTTCGAGTCGAATCGTCATCGTCCACCTCGCAGGCCACGCGGGCCCGGGCTACATGCGGAACACACCCGGCTTCCAGTCCGGAATCTCGGCGTTGTAGCAGGCCGAGAGCGCCAGCCCGACCACGTCGCGGGTCTCGGTCGGGCAGATGACGCCGTCGTCCCAGAGCCGCGCGGTCGCGTGGTACGGGTGGCCCTCGCGCTCGTATTTCTGTCGGATCGGCTCCTCGATGGCGTCGATCTCCTCGGGCGTCAACGCCCGGCCCTGCTCGCGCGCGAGCTGGTCGCGCTTGACCTGGCTGAGCACGCTCGCCGCCTGCTCGCCGCCCATCACCGAGATCCGGCTGTTCGGCCACGAGAAGAGGAAACGGGGCTGGTAGCCGCGGCCACACATGCCGTAGTTGCCCGCGCCGAAGCTGCCGCCGATCAGCACCGTGATCTTCGGCACGTTGGCGACCGAGACGGCGTGCACCATCTTCGCGCCGTCCTTGGCGATGCCGCCGTGCTCGGCCTGCCGACCGACCATGAAGCCCGAGATATTCTGCAGGAAGAGCAGCGGCGTCTTGCGCGTGCCGGCGAGCTCGATGAAGTGCGCCGCCTTCTGGGCGGACTCGGAGAAGAGCACGCCGTTGTTCGCCAAGATCGCCACCGGCATGCCGTGGATCCGCGCGAACCCGCAGACCAGCGTGGTGCCGTAGCGCGGCTTGAACTCGTGCATGCGCGAGCCGTCGACCACACGCGCGATGACCTCGCGCACGTCGTAGGGCGTACGCAGGTCGGTCGGCACCACGCCGAGCAGCTCCGCGGCGTCGTAGCGCGGCGCCTCCGGCTCGGCGAAGACGCCCTCGGGGCGCTTGGCGACGTTGAGCGTGCCGACGATGTTGCGCGCGATCTCGATGGCGTGCGGATCGTCCTCGGCGAGGTGGTCGGCGACACCGGAGATGCGGGTGTGCACGTCGCCGCCGCCGAGCTCTTCGGCGCTGATCTCTTCGCCGGTCGCCGCCTTCACCAGCGGCGGACCGCCGAGGTAGATGGTACCGCGGCCGCGCACGATGATGGCCTCGTCGCTCATCGCCGGGACGTACGCGCCGCCGGCGGTACACATGCCGAGCACGACGGCGATCTGCGGGATGCCCTCGGCCGACATCCGGGCCTGGTTGTAGAAGATGCGTCCGAAATGGTCGCGGTCGGGGAAGACGTCGGCCTGCAGCGGCAAGAAAGCGCCGCCCGAGTCGACGAGCATGATGCACGGCAGCCGGTTCTCGAGCGCGATCTCTTGGGCGCGGAGGTGCTTCTTCACCGTCATCGGGAAGTAGGTGCCGCCCTTCACCGTCGCGTCGTTCGCGATGATCATGCACTCGCGGCCCATCACGCGGCCGATGCCGGTGACGATACCCGCCGAGGGAGCGGCGCCGTCGTAGAGCTCGTGGCCGGCCATCGGGGCGACCTCGAGGAAGGGGCTGCCCGGGTCGAGGAGCAGGTCGATGCGTTCGCGCACGAGCAGCGCACCGCGGCTGCGGTGGCGCTCGCGGGCGCGCTCGCTGCCGCCTTCGCGGTGGCGGGCGAGCTGCGCGCGGAGATCCGCTTCGAGGGCGGCGTGGTGCGCTTGGTTCTGCTGGAACGCCGCGCTGCGGGTGTCGACGTGGCTCTCGATGACCTGCATCGTATCTCCTCTGCGCGCGCCGGGATCGACGCGCGCGCGGAGGATGCCAGAGGCAAGCCCGGCGACAAAGGGGCCGGACCGGAGGACCATGATGCGCCACGCCTACCCGCTCCCCGAGCCGTCACGCGCGGCTCCGCGGCGACCGTGGATGCTGGCCCTCGCGTGCGGCGTGGTCGGTTGGCTGAGCGCGATCGCGCCCCCCGCCTTCGCCGAGCCGCCGGCGCCGCCGGCGACGGCCGCCGCCGCTCCGATCGACGCCGACGGCGCCTATCGTCACGTGTTGACCTTCGAACCGGCGCGGACCACGCAGCCCGAGCCCCTCGAAGGTCCGGTGCGCGGCCTCGCCTTCGGCCAGGACGGCGAGGGCGGCGCCGTCGTGCTCGGCGGCAGCGAGGTGCTGGCCTTCGATCGCCACGGCAATCTGCGCCGCGACCGATTCGCCGGGGTGACGTTGGCGTTCGCGGCGATGGACCAGGTGGTGCCGCGCGGCGACGCGATCTTCGTCTGCAACGCGCAGGACAAGTCGATCTGGCGACTCGCCGACGACGGCGCCGCACGCCTCGGCGACAAGCTCGGGCTCTCGCCGAGCTGCGCCCTCTTCGCCAACGGCACGGGCTTCGTCGCGCGCCAAGGCTGGCCGCCGATCGCGCTGCACGTCGACGCCAAGGGCCGCAAAGGCGAGCGGATGATGCTCGAACAGGGCTTCGTCGAGGCGCACCGCGACAAGCCGCTCGTCCCCTGCGGGCAGCTCCCGGGCGGCGCACCGATCGCGATCCGCGCCCTGCCCGGTCGTGCCGGCATCGAAGCGGTCGCGCTCGGTCCGGATATGCGCGCCGCACGCACGCTGCTGCGCTACCCCGCGGTCGCGAACGATCCGCATCGCAGGTGGGTGCTCGGCTCGCGGGTCGACGCCGCGCAGCAATGCAGCTTCGCCGGCGGTCGCTTCGCAGCCTCACTGCCGACGCAGGTCTTCGTCTTCGACGACAAGGGTCTGCTCTCGGCCCTGCGCGGCGGCGCCCCGATCGGCGGCGAACGCGCGGCGGCGCCGGCCGGCGATCCACCCTACGGCTTCCAGATCGCGTCGGCGGCGCTGCTGCTCGGCGACGGCGCCTTGTTGCTGGTCGCCGAGCGCGACCGCGGCCTGTTCTCGCTCTACGCCCTCGGTCCCGCGCCCGCCGGCACCGCCGCCCTCGCGCGAGCCCGGAAACTGGCGGCCACCGGCGAGGCCATCCGCGCCGAGCAAGCCTTCCTCGCCCACCTCGACGGGGCGCCGCGTGACTGCAAGGTCTGGACCGAGCGCGAGCAGAACCTGCTGCGCGCCGGCTATTGGGACGCGTTGCAGCCCGAGGCGCGCGACGTCGCTGGCGCGCGCGTGCCCCCGGCGGCGTGCGAGTCGGCGACCCGAGACGCCCGCGACGCCGCGCTGGCCGCGCTGCTCGCCCGCTACGCCGGCCGCGTGGCGCAATACCAAGGGCAGCCGCCGCTGGTGATCCCGGCGCAGAGCGTCGCGCCGGCGGCGACCCGGGCCGCCGAGTTGGCCGAGCGGCGCCCGGATCTGGCCGAGGCGCAGGTCGCGGCGATGCGCCTGGGCCGCGCGGCCGCCAAGCCCGCCGTCGCCCGCGCCGCGATGGGGCGCCTGGTCGCGTTGGTCCGCAGCGGGAAGGCTCGCGCCGCCGACCACCCCGAGGTCATCGACGCGCTCGCCCGCGCCGGCGACCGCGCGGCCCTCGACACCGCGGTCGGCGCGCTGCCCGCGAGCGATCAGAGCCCCCGCGCCCGCCGCTGGCGCGCGATGGCGCTGCGGCTGAAGGGAGAGCCCAAGGCCGCCCTGGCCGCCCTCGGTCCACACGACACCGAGCTCGCCAACGCGATGCTGCGCGCGCGCTTGCTCGGCGATCTCGACCAAGAGGACGCGGCCCTGCAGGCCTGGCAGGCGATTATCCAAGGTCCGGGGCGGAGCGTCGCCGAGGCGCACGCCGGCCACGGTGGCGCCGCCCTCGCGCGCGGCCTGACCGAACTCGCCATCCAATCCTACCTCGAAGCGATCCGCCTCGACCCCGACGAGCCGACCTGGCGAGCCAACCTCGCGGTCGCCTACCGCCGCCTGGACCAGCGCGAGCGCGCGATGGGCGCGCTCTTCGAGGCGCTCGGCAAAGCGCCCCAGGACGGCCTGCTCCGCGCACGACTGCAAGCGTGGTCGCAGTCGACGGCGCGTGGACCCGCGCCTGGCCGCGGCTACGGCATGATGGGTGCCGGGGCGGGCCGCGGCGGCGGACCGCAGGCCGACGGATCCGTTCGCGCGGGGGCCGCGAGACCAGCGCCGGCGCCGCCAGCGCTGGCCGTCATCGCCTTCCGGGAGATCGGCAGCACGGTCGAACGCGCCGGGCTCGGCACCATGCTCGCGACGATGTTGCAGACCGCGATCGTCGAGCAGGAACTCGCCACCGTGGTCGAGCGCGACCGCATCGACGCGTTGATCGCCGAGCAGAAGCTGCAGCGCGGCCGCGGCTTCGATCGCGGCAGCGCCGTGCAACTCGGCAAGCTCCTCGGCGCCAAGCGCGTGCTGCTCGGCCAAGTCGCCGGCTTCAGCGACAAGGTGGCGATCGACGTCAAGCTCGTCGACGTCCAGACCGGCAAGGTCCTCGCCGCGACCAGCGCCGACAGCGCGCTGGAACTCGAGCCCCTGCGTAAGGGGTTGTCCGAGGCGGCTCAGCGCCTGCTCGTCGCGCGTTGAAGGACGAAGGCGGGCGACCGCGGCCCTCGCCACCGGCCGGCAAGCCCGCTACCCTCGACGCGCCCAGGAGAACGCCATGACCCGCCGCGCCACCACCGACTCCGCCGCCGTCGCCATCGCAAGCGTGGACTCGCCGCTCGGCCCGCTCTGGTTGGCGATGCGCGGTGCCGAAGCCGTCGCCATCGGCTGGGACGACGAGGACGCCCTCCGCAGCGAGCTCGCCGAGCGCGGCTTCGACGAACTGCGCGCCGATCCCGCCGGCGTGGCGCCGCTGCGCGACGCGCTGCAGGCCTATTTCGCCGGCCGCGAGCCCACCCTGCCGCCGATCTGCCGGCAAGGGCTGACGCCCTTCACCCACGAGGTGCTGACGGCGCTGACCGCCGTGCGGCGCGGCGGGACCACCAGCTACGGCCGCCTCGCCGCGCGCACGGGTCGTCCCATCGGCGCGTCGCGCGCCATCGGCGGCGCCGTCGGCCGCAACCCGCTGCCGATCCTCTGGCCCTGCCATCGCGTGCTGCAAGGCGACGGGAGCCTCGGCGGCTTCTCCGGCGGTCTGCCGCGCAAGCGTTGGCTGCTGCAATTCGAGTCGATCACGTGGCGCGAGCCTGCGCGCGCGTCCGCAACCGAAGGAGTGAACCCATGAAGATGCAGAACGTCGTCGCCCTGGTCACCGGCGGAGGCTCGGGCCTCGGTCACGCCACCGCCGCCCGCTTCGTCGCCGCTGGCGCCCGCGTCGTGCTCGCCGACCTGCGCGGCGAAGAGGCCGCTGCTGCCCTCGGCGAGAACGCCGCCTTCTCCCGCTGCGACGTCACCAACGAGGCCGACGTCAACGCCGCCCTCGATCTCGCCGCCGAGCGCTTCGGCCCGGTCAACGTCGCGGTCAACTGCGCCGGCATCGCCATCGCCCGCAAGGTCCTGACCAGCAAGGGCGTGCACGCGCTCGACGACTTCGCCAAGGTGCTGACGGTCAACACCGTCGGCACCTTCAACGTGATCCGCCTGACCGCGGCGCGCATGGCCGAGCAGCACCCGAACGACGGCGGCGAGCGCGGCGTCATCGTCAACACCGCCAGCGTCGCGGCCTACGACGGCCAGATCGGCCAAGCCGCCTACTCGGCAAGCAAGGGCGCCGTCGTCGGCATGACGCTGCCGATCGCCCGCGACCTCGCGCCGCTCGGCATCCGCGTCTGCACCATCGCGCCCGGCATCTTCGCCACGCCGATGCTCGCCGGTCTGCCGGAGAAGGCGCGCATGGCGCTCGAGCAGATGGTCCCGTTCCCCTCGCGCCTCGGCGATCCGGACGAATACGGCCACCTCGCGCAGCATATCGTCGAGAACGCGATGCTGAACGGCGAGGTCATCCGCCTCGACGGCGCGCTGCGGATGCCGCCGAAGTAGCGCGACCGCTCGATTCAGAGTCCGAGGAAGGGACGGCGCGAGGCGCTGGCGGCGAGATCGAGCCGCCACGCGCCCGCCTCCTTTCGCAACACCCACTCGCCGTCGCGCTCCCCGTCGTTGACGCGCAGCACGCGCGTCTCGGCATCGGGAGCGAGCACCTCCACCGTGCGGGTCGGGCGCTTGGGCGCGTGCATCGCGAAGGGATGGCGCCCGTCGGGGTGTGGCGCGTCGCGCATCACGTCGAGCAAGGCGCGGGAGTCGCTGGTCAGCAGCGCCGACACCGCCGCCGGATCACCGCTCGCGAGGGCCGCGTCCATCGCCGCCGGGAACGCCTCGGGCGACTCGCCGCAGCCGCTCGCACCGAGCGTGAGCGCGAGCGCGAGCACGAGCCGAAGGGCCCGAAACGCGAAAACCCCGGTACGCGGTCGGCTGCGGAAGCCGTGCGTACCGGGGTTTTCGTCGTTCTGCACGGGGTGGG
>JBEARB010000285.1:0-13075 GCA_041163625.1 Pseudomonadota bacterium
GACCACGAAAGCTCGTGGTCCCCGACGTCGCCGGGCTGCGCCTCGAAGACGCCCAGATCGTGTTGGCGCAGGCGGGCTTCGAGCCGGCCACGCCGCGCTATACGCTCTCGTACGATCCCGATGGGACGGTCGTCTCGCAGCAGCCCGCCCGCGGGATGCTGGTGGACGCCACGATCCAGATCGAGCTCGGCGTCTCGATGCAGTCGTGGATCCGCTTCCTGCCGCAGATCTACCAGGTCACCAGCGACGACAACAACGCGTTCCTCCAGAACTTCCTCTGGATCTTTCAACAGATCCACGACTCGGTGCGACACCGTCTCGAGCACGTCGACGCGCTGTTCCGGCCCGCCGACACGCCGCCGGAGTTCCTGCATTGGCTCGCGAGTTGGATCGCGCTGCAACTCGAGGACGATTGGCCCGAGGAGAAGAAGCGGCGTTGGCTGCGCTTCGCGCCGACCCTCTACAATATCCGCGGAACGCGCCGTGCGCTCGAGCAGTTGCTCGAGATCTACGTCGGCGTTCGACCGCGGATCTACGAGAACGAGTGGCCCGAGGGCGCGTTCCGCGTCGAGGTCGCTTCGGTCATCGGTGAGAGTTCGACCATCTTGCCGCCGATGAACCTGAACAATTGCTTCGTGGTCGAGCTGCCGATGCCGCCTTCCGAGGTCAGCGAGGACCAGCTCATCCGCATCCACCGCGTGATCCAGGCCGAGAAGCCGGCTCACACCAACTACTTCCTACGGTTCGAGTCGGCCGAGGCGATGGACGATTGGGGTCCGTTCCTGACCATCGGCGAAGACACCGTAGGCGACGAAGTCTGAGGGAATCGGCGCCCACGCGCCGGTACGAGGGAGATCCGACATGGCCACCAACGAGCTCAAGAGCTTCAAGCGGCTCAACTTCTTCCGCGGGTTCCGCACCACGGAGAAGGATTGGAACGAGGGCGAGGCCTACCACGTCCAGAAGCACAAGCTGCACAACCGGATGTTCCACGGGCCGGGCCTCGTGCCGCACGCGCTCGGTGGCCTGCACGTCAGCGGTCGCGGCCGCGGCGAGCTCGCGGTCGAGGTGCAGTCGGGCTATGCCATCGACGGGCAGGGCAACGACATCTTCGTCTGGGAGCCGGAGATCAAGCAGCTCAACCCGGGTGATTTCAAGCTGCCGACGACGGTCTACCTGGTCGTGCGCTACATCGAGGAGTTCACCGACTTCATCTCCTACAAGGAGAACCTCGACTTCAAGGGTCACCGGCGCGTCTCGGAGGGCAGCAAGATCGAGTGGACGGTGACCGAGCCTGACGTGAATTCGGAGATCGAGCTCTGCCGCGTCGCCTTGACCAAGGACGTCAAGCGCATCACCGACGCGAAGGACCCCTTCGGGCCGGCCGACAACGAGATCGACCTGCGCTACGTGCCGGTCGCCGGCTGCGTCGGCTCGTTCATCGATCCGAAGACGCTCTGGGAGCTGCTCGAGATGATCCGCCGCAGCAAGGCGGTCTACGCGTACCTCTACCACCAGATGCGCATCCTGCCCGCTTCGGACGTGCTGCACGGCTTCATCACGCTCGAGATGCTGATGCACAGCCAGCTCGTCGACCTGCGCAACGTCTTCAAGCTCTACATGATCATCCTCAACCACCAGTGGACCCTGATCGAGGAGATCGAGCAGAACGTGCCGCAGATCTCGAGCCAGCGCGATTTCGCGAACTTCAAGAAGCACGTCGAAATCGCGATGCAGAAATACGACGAGTCGGCGTTCACCCTCGACTTCCTGAACGCGCTGCTCGGCTACCAGACCGAGTGCTACAAGTTCATGGAGACGATGTTCGACAAATCGCTCCGCCGCGAGCGCAAAATCGAGGTGGCGCCGGCGGCCGACACCAATGCCGTCATCGAGAACATCAAGGTGCGCAGCGCGCCCTTCGAGGACCAGATGGTCATCGAGGGCATCGACATGGTGCTCGTCGACATGATCGATCCGCTCGACGCCGACAGCGAGCGCGACCACCAATGGAAGATCACCGGTGAGCGCGACCGCTACCGCACGCGTCAGAAGCTGAAGTACCCCGACGGCGTCGTCGTCGAGGACACCGGCGTCGCGTTCGAGGGCGGCCAGGTCGAGTTCGAGCTGCGCAACATCGAGCCGGGCAAGGACATCTACGTGGTCTGGCGAATGGACTACGTGCACGGCGATTGGGAAGCGGAGGTCGAGAGCAACGACCGTCGCCTGCCCAACTGCGTCTGCTCCGGATCGGACCGCAAGTTCCGCTGGCGCAACTGGGTGTACGTCGTGCCGGCCGAGCACGTGCGCGAAGTGACGGCGCGCATCAAGATGAAGCCGATCACCGCCGATCGCGACATCAACGTCTTCAAGATGTGGGCATTCCAGCCGATTTCAAAGGGACGTGGCAAGAAGGGATAGGATGTGCCAAACTGACGCGGGGGGAGACGCGGCTTCCCGACCGCATTGAGGCGCGTCATGGTATTCGACTTCTTCAAGAACTTGGCTCAGCAGCGCGTCGACACGGCCGTCAACCAGGCCAGGGCGAAGCAAGTTGGCGTCGTCGCGCGTGCGAAGGGCAAGGCCGCCGGTGCGTTCAACAACGCTGTGGATGCTCCGCTGAAGGCGGCGAAGAAGGGTGCACAGGGCGCCCGTGGCGCCGCGGGCAAGGCGAAGTTGCCGGCCCGCGGACAGCAGCAGCAGCAGCAACAGCAAGCGGAGGGCGAAGGCATGGGCTGGTTCGGTCGCAAGAAAGAGGCGGCTTCGGCGCCCGCGGCGCAGGAAGCCTACGCCCAACCCGACCACACCGTGGCGATCGATCTCGCCGCGTTGCAGTCGGCGACCTTTCAGCCCGTGGTCGGCTGGGTGGTCGTGTTGAACGGCGAACTCCGCGGGCGGGATTTCCGGCTCGTCGACGGCAAGAACACGATAGGCACCGCGGCGGACTGCGACGTCGTGCTCACCGATCCTTACCTGAGTTCGCACCACGCCGTGATCCGTCACGAGAACGGCGAGTTCACGTTCGTCGATCTCGACTCGACCAACGGCAGCTACGTGAACGAGCGCCGGGTCTCGCGCGAGGACTTGATCGACAACGACAAGATCCGCCTCGGGCGCACCGAGTTGAAGTTCAAATCGCTCGAGTAGCGCGAATCGCGGACATTCCGACCTTCAGTTTCGATCGCGAATCATCGCCGCGGGGTTCCGCTCGGCGGTGCTCTGGTGCATGCTCGGCGCCGAACCGACCGGGCGTCCACGCCTGCCACGGGAGCCTTCATGCGCCGCGCCGTAGCCGCCACCCTCAGCCTGTTGCTGGTCCTGTCCACCGCCGTGACGGCCTTCGCCGAGAAGCGCATCGTCATCGAGCACGTCAGCTACGACGACAAGACGCAAGAGCTGACGCTGCACGCCGACGTGCTCGACACGCGCGGCGTGCCGATGGACGGCGTCTTGCCCGAGGATCTCGAGATCCTCGCGAGCAACGTGCCGCTCGCGGTGCAGTCGATCGAACTCGAGACCAGTGAGAAAGCCGGCGAGCCGGTTGCCATCGTCATCCTGATGAATGGTAGCTCGTCGTACTTCATCCAGAACAGTGACGAGGTGCACTCGACCTTCCAGCAGGAGAAGGAGGGCGCCAGCCAGTTCATCCAGCGCCTCGGTGGCAACGACAAGATCGCCGTGCTGCTCTACCGCGAGGGCTCGCCGCACGAGGTCGTCTACTCGTTCGCCAGTGATTTCGCCCAAGCCAAGGAGGCCGCGGCCAACGCGAGCGTGCCGGATGCGGATCTCGACCCCGAGGGGCTGCAGGGTGAGAACAAGCGCAAGCGCACGCTCGCGCCAGAGGTGCTCCGCGCGGTCGACAAGGCGCTCGGCTATTTCGTCGACAACCTCGACAAACTGGGCTCGGCGCGCCGGCGCTTCCTCGTCGTCATGAGCGACGGCAAGGACCGTGAGACCCGCAAGTCGAAGCTGACCTCGAAGATCGACCGCATCCTCGAGAAGTACGGCGAGTACAAGATCCGCGTTCACGCCATCGGCTTCACCGCCGACGATCCGCAGTACCTCGCCATGTTGCAGTCGCTCGCCAACGGCTCGGGCGGCATCTACAAGCGCATCGACAGCAAGGACTTCGCGACGATCCCCTCGGTCTGGGACGGCATCGCGACCCGCATCAAGAAGCAGCTCATCATCCGCGCCAAGCTCGAGGACCTCCCGGACCACGGTGAGCGCGTCAAGGGTAAGGACCTCGCCAACTACGTCATCGGCCTCAAGGTCAAGATGAAGGACGGCGCAGAGGAAGAGGCCCAGTACAACGACGTGCGCCTGCCGCTGCGTGGCTTCGACTGGATGAAGCTGCTGAAGTGGGTGGGCATCGTGCTCGGCGGATTGCTGGGCGTCGGCCTGTTGATCGGTCTGATCATGATGATCGCCCGTCGCGGCAAGGGCGGCGGCGGCCAGGTCCAGATGCAGCAGCAGGTCTACGACGGTCCGGATCGCGGCAAGCTCTTCGTGCGCGCCGGCCCGCTCGCCGGCGAGATCTTGCCGCTGATCGACGACGTGACGACCATCGGCTCGATGAAGGGCAACACCCTCGTCATCGAGGACGGCTCGGTCTCTCGCCGCCACGCAGCCATCAAGATCGACCAGATGCGCTACGAGATCGCCGACCTGAACTCGACCAACGGCGTACTCGTCAACGGCGCCCGAATCCACAAGGTCTTCTTGAAGGACGGTGACAAGATCTCGATCGGCACGACCGAGCTCGAGTTCCGCCTGAAGTAGTCGGAGCGGGAGCCGCCCGGCGCGCCGTGAGCGGTGCCCGCGGCCTCAGTTCAGCAGCGCCTGCTCGCCCGGAAGGATACGGAGCGAGCGGGCGAAGATGTCCGCGCGCTGCAGCTCGTCGATGGTCCCGCAGTCGACCCACAGGCCCTCGGGACGATGCCAACGGACCGACTCGCCCTCGGCGAGCGCTGGGCCGAGACCATGCAGGACCAAGCCGCTGACGCGGTGTGCCGGCAGGCGCTCGAGCAGGCGGCAGTCGTAGACGGCGACACCGGTGTAGATGCCGAGGAAGCCGGGCTCTTCGGCCTCGAGCTCGTCCACGGACATCGGGACGCGGGCCAGGAAGCGCCGCACCTGTCCGTCCGGCCGGCAATCGAGGGTGTGTAGCTCGGGGCGCCGGCGATCGACGTGAACCACCATCGTGGCGAGGCTGCCGGGCTCGTGTGCTGCCGCAATGGCGGCGAGATCGAACGAATGCCAAGCGTCGCCATTGACGAGGAGGAAGCGTTCGCCGCCCTCGCGGAGCCAGGCCTCGGCGGCCTTGAGGCCACCGCCGGTGCCGAGGGGCTCGCGCCGACCGGCACGCTCGCCGGGCAGCGTCTCGCGCTCGTCGAAGATACGGATCGAGACGCCGAAGCGGCTGCCGTCGCCGAGGTGGGCGAGAATCGGCTCGGGCTGGTGGTAGACGTTGACCCCGATCTCGCGGATGCCTGCGGCGGCGAGCTGCCGGATGGACCGCTCGACCAGGGGCATGTCGCCCACGGCCACCATCGGCTTGGGTACGAGCTGGGTCAGAGGCCGCAACCGCGTGCCGAGGCCCGCGGCGAGGACGAATGCACGCATCGCGGACCGCCTACTCGAAGTCGATTTTGTCGACGAGGATCGCGGTGTCGTAGATCGAGTCACCGACGTCGGTCGCGAAGAGCTTGAGGGTCACATTGCCGTTGCCGACGAACGGACCGACGTCGACCTCGGCCTTGACCCAAGGCGTCATGTACACGCCGCCCTTGTCGAAGCTCACGTCGGCCGGATCCAGACCCTTGAACTGGCCGCCACAGCCGCTCGAGAAGCCGCAGGAGGACTTGTCGCAGAGGTCGTCGACTTTCGCGTTGACGATGGTCTTCTTGCCGGCGGCGGCGACGAGCTCGGCGCGGAAGCTGTCCTGGTACTGCGAGCCGCAGTACTCCTTGAACTCCTCGGAGTAGAACTTCCACCAGAAGGTCATCTTCTTCTGGCCGGGCTGCACGCAGAACTTCTGCTCGAGGCCGCCGGTCTGCGCGGTGTAGCCGAGGCCGGTCGAGAGGATCGCCATGAACTTACCGCCGACCGGGATCGTCGTGCCGAGACGCGCGATGACGCGGCCGTCGCCGTTCTTGATCCAGCCGGTGATGTCGCCGGACTCCCACGAGGCGTTGATCAGGTCCGAGAATGCGGCGTCGAGGTTCTGCGCGCCGATGAGGCGGAAGAACGTGCCGGGGTGCTCCGGGTCTTCGATCTGCACGTGCGCGACGCCCGAGAGCTGCTTCTGCCCGATGATGTTGGCGAAGAAGGTCGTGCCCCACTTCGTCGCGAAGCTGTTGGCGACGACGCCGGAGTAGCCGACGACCGTGGCGGCGCCGGCGGCGAAGAGCTCTGCCGCGAGCGAGCCGTTCCAAATCGACGAGCAGGCACCGAGGTAGACCATGCTGCGGGGCAGGTCACGGACCGCGTGGCGGCCGAAGAACGCCGGGGTGACGCCGTAGGTGCCGTTGGCTCCCATCACGACGCGGCCACGGCGCAGGTCGGCCGTCAGGTGGTCGACGCAGATGCCCTTGCCGCCGGTCTGGTTCAGGAAGCACTCGGACTCGGGGCCGCAGGCGGTCGACTCGGTGCAGGTCTGGCCGGTGGCGGCCTTGGGGAAGTAGCCGCAATCGATGGCGTGGCCGCTCCAGAGGACTTCCTCGCTGCCGCGGTCCGGCCAGCCATAGGACTTGCGCGCCGCGGGCGAGATGCCGTCGAAGCCGGCGTTGCCGTGCGAGGCAGCGGCGATGATGCCGTAGTCGTAGAGGCGGCGGAGCCAGCCGAGGTGGGCGTTCTTTCCGGTCTGCACGCTGCCTTCGAGGGTGTAGGCGGGGCAGGCGTTCTGCTCCATCGTCTCGCGCGCCTTCTGGATCTCGTCGTCGCCGAACTCCGAGGCGAAGGGATCGAGCAGCAGCGCGCGCTTGCTGGCCACGCGCACGGTCGAGATGGCCGAGGTCATGCCGGCGGCCTCCTCGACCGAGTCGAAACGGGGCTCGCCGCCGGCGCTGCCGCCGCGGGTGCCGGCCGCGGTCAGGTCGACCATGCCGAGGATGCCGCTCTTGAAGCGCACCCAGACGCCGCTGCCGTCCGCGTTGGCGCCGGCGGTCTCGACCGATGCGTTGGCGTCGAGCGAAGCCTTGGCGGCGGCGATGGCGGCCGCAGTGCTGCCTGCGCCGGCCGCGGCGGCTTTGGCGTCCGCGAGCACGCTCTGCAGGTCCTGACACTCGGTCTGTGCGATGTCCTCGACGATGTCGACCGTCGCGATGTCGGTGAAGATGGCGTACTGCTGCGCGCCCACCTGGTAGAGCAGGCTGGCGCGGATGCGAGCGGTGCCCGCGGCGGTATCGTTGATGGTGAACTTTTGCGAGTAGATGCCGTCGCCCTTGATCTCGTCGCCCGAGCTCGAGAGCGCGCCGTCGTCGACCATCGGGCCGAAGTTGGCGAGCTGGTTGCCGACCTCATCGACGCGGAAGACCTTTAGGCTGCCCTTCACGAAGTTCGTGGCCTTGCCGAGGTTGATGGTCGCGTTCACCGAGCCGTTCTTGCCGACCTTGACCACCCGCGGCTCGACGCGCAGGCGATCGGCGAACTGGAAGACCGGGTTGTAGGTGACGGTGATGCGGTCCGTCGCGGTCTGGTCGCCCTTCTTGGCGGTGACGACGATCTCGTTGTCGCCCGGAAGGAGCTGGATCTTGCCGGTCTGGAAGAAGGGCGAGCCGTAGCAGGAGCCGCCCGAGCCGTTGCTGTGCGACCACGTCAGCTCGTCGGCGTTGCCGAAGAGCACGCCGGCCACGTCGACCACGGCGCCGGAGACGACCGCGTGGCGGCGACCGCTCGGGCCGACGATGCGCACGCGCAGCTCTTGGCTGGCGTAGCCGACGAAGTTCGACGCCGGCACACCGCCGCCACCGCCGGCCCCATCCGCACCGGTGCCGCCTGTGCCGCCGCCATCGCCGGCGAGCGCGTCACAGTCGGCGCCGCAGCCGCTCCCGTCCGCGCCGCCACCGGTGCCGTCGCTGCCGACTCCACCGCCGACGCCACTGCCACCGGCACTGTCGACCCCGCCGCCGCCGCCACCGCCGACGGTGTCGGTCGGGAAGGCGAAGCCACCACCGGTGTTGGAGGTCGTGCCACACCCGGCTACGGCGAGGGCGAGGGCGACCGTGAGGATCGTCCACAGCGTGCCGTTGCGGCGGTGGAGGCTGGAGGGGGCGGCGCAGGCGTGGTTTCGCTCGGTCATGTCGGCTCGCTCGTCGGGCGCGAAGGGCGCTGGCACGGGGATCTTCGGGCTCTCAGCGAGGGCCGAGAGCGGGGCGCGGAACGATACCGGCTCGGCCTTCGACGGTCAAAGCGAATTCGGCGGACGCGAGGCCTTCCGACCCCCTTGGCAGGGCTTGCCGCGCTCGCCATGCTCGGGGCGCGGGGCGGGACCCGTCGACGGAGGCCGAGTGAGCGCGACCTTGCCGCACGGATTGCAGCATCGCCGGGAGATCGTACCCGGATGCGAGCCGATGGCGCACGTCGGTGGGCGCGCTGGCGTGCTTCTGCTGCACGGCTTCACGGGCTCGCCGTGGGAGCTGCGTCCCCTGGCCGAATCGCTCCGTGCCGAGGGCTACACGGTGGCGATGCCGCTGTTACCGGGGCACGGCACGCGCCTCGAGGATCTCGACCGCACCGGCTGGCAGGATTGGCTCGCAGGGGCGCGGTCTGCGCTCGACTGGATGACGCCGCACGTCGATCGCGTGCACCTCTGCGGCAGCTCGATGGGGGCGCTGCTGACGCTGCTGCTGGCGCAGCAACAACTCGACCGCCCGCTGCGCTCGGTGACACTGCTGGCTCCGGCGATGGCGCTCTCGCCGCCGATCGCTGCTGCGATCCGCGTCCTCGCCTTGGCGGGGCGGCCGGCGTTCCTGCGCAAGGAGCCTGTACCCCTGGCCGACGGAGCGTCCCCGCCGGCCTATGACGGGATCCCGGTTCGCGCGACGCGTCGCTTGCTCGAGCTGATGGACGTGGTCAACGTGACGGCTCGCCCGCTCGAAGTCCCCGCGCTCGCGTTGCACGGCACCGCGGACGCGACGATTCCCTATGCGCGCGCTCGGGCGCTGGTCGCGCCCCTGCTCGGGCGCGGAGGTCTGTTCGTGCCGATTCCCGACGGCGGGCACCTGCTGCTCCGCGTGGAGCAGGCGCCGCTCGTGTTGGCGCGGCTCGAGAGCGTGCGAGGGATCATCGAGGCGTACGGGCCCGACGCACCGGGCGCCATCCCGCGTCGCCGCTCCGCCGCCTGAGCGCCGCCCGAGCGTCGCGAGCGGGCTAGCTCTGCAGCTCGTCCATGTCGTCCGGACTGGCGAAGCGGACGTGGAGGTGGTCGCGGTGGCCAGGGGAATGCCGGATCAGCGTGGTCTTCGCGCCCTTGGCCGCGGGGTATTGGAAGAGCAGGCGGAGGCGCTCCTCGGCGACACCCTGGCTGGCCGCGTAGGCATGCAGGCGCCGCTGGATGCGCGGGCTCATGTAGATCGCCGCGGTCAGGCCGGAGTGCTCGAAGCGCTCGACGACGAACCAGAGGCGCTCGTAGTCGATGCTGTCCAGGGCGGGGACGCCCCAGCCCTCGCGCTCGGCCTGCTTGGTCGGGTAGCCGATGTCGATGTCACGGCCGGCCCGGTGCGACTTGTGACGGCCGATACGCCCGCCCCCGAAGCGCGAGATATCGTGCACGATCAACGGGTGGCGATCGGGCCAGCGGCGGTGCATTTGGCCGAACGTGTCGGCCAGCAGGCGGATCACGAAGGGCCGGCCCCAGGCGTGGTGCGGGCGATCGACGCGGACACCGGGGCCGGTCTGCAGGCGCAGGGCCTCGCTGAAGCCGCTCGCGCTGCGGTAGCGAATCGGCACTTGCAGGACCTCGCCGGCCGGCAACTCCGTGCCCTGGCGATCCCAGCGGATCTCGTTCAGCCCCGCCAACGCGCGCGGCGAGGTACAGAACCGGTACGCGATCGAGCGCACGGTCTCGCCCTCGGCGACCTTGTGCTCGCGCAGGTAGACGGCGCGGCGGCTGCGCACGGGCGCGCCGTTCCTGCCGATGGCGCGTCCGGCTTCGACGTCTTCGGGCAGGCGGGCGCCGCGGCGCGCTTCCACCGGCTCGGCTTGCTCGGCGGTGGGCGCCGGCGCGCTCGGACGCGGTTTTTCGGCCACGGGGAGCGCGCGCTGCTCGGCGGCGAGCGCCGCAGCGGTCTCGGCGGCGCGCGTCCGGCGCTGCTGCACCGTCGGTGCCGGACGGCTCTGCTGCGGCTCGGCGCGAACGCCGTCGGCCTGCGCCGCCTCGGGCGTCGCCGCGAGCAGCATCGACGGCGTCGCGACGATCGCGAGGAACGCAAGCGATGTCGAGCGGTTCAGGTTCTTCGTCTTGGTTGTCGCCATGTCGACCTCCAGCAAAACGCCCGGGAGCCTACCAGAGGTGTCCCCTCACAGGTTAGCGTTTTTTGACCTGGGCGCCCGTGAGGAGCCGTGAACGCGCGACGCGACGGGGCCTTCAGCCGCCGAGCGCGACGGTGGTCCGGAGCACGAGCGCGAGGGCAGCCGTCTCCGCGCGTAGGATCGCCGGGCCGAGACCCACCGGTCGCGCGCCGGCCGCCAACAACTGCGCCCGTTCGCCGGCCTCCCAGCCACCTTCGCTGCCGACCAGGAGCAGCAGCTCTGCCGCCTCGCGGTCGGATGCCGCGAGGTCGACGCCCTCGAGTGCCTCTGCGACCGGTGCGCCTCCGGCTTCGTCGGCGAAGAGGACGCGGTTGCCGGGGCTCGCGCGCAGCAACGTCGCAAGCGCCGACGAGGTCGCGACCCGGCAGCGGTGGCTGCGGCCCGATTGCTCGAAAGCGGCGTCGGCCACCGCCTGCAACCGCTCACGGCGGCGCTCGGCCCGGGCCCCGTCGAGGCGAACCACCGCGTGCTCGAGTTCCAAGGGGACGATCCGGTCCGCGCCCAGCTCGGTCGCCTTCTCGACCAGCCAGTCCATGCGCTCGCCCTTGATCCAGCCACACCCCAAGCAGAGCCGCACCGGCAAGGGGGCGGGGCGGGTCGTCGGCGTGCTCAGCCGCAAGCCCTCGGGTTCGAGGCGTGCGAGGGCGAAGTGGCCTCGGCCGTCCGAGACGCGCAGCTCGGCGCCGTCGCCGAGGCGCAACACCCGACGCAGGCGTTGCTCCACCTCACGGCCGGGGACGAGCGCGGTATCGGTCGCGGCGTGGCCGAGCAGGTCGGCATCGGGCAGCAACAGCGTGCGCATGGACTCAGCGCACGCGGCGCAGCACGAACGCCATCCACTCGCCGAGGCGGTGCGTCCCCTGCAGCTCGAGGCGATCGTCGACGAAGGCGGCGAGGAAGGTCTCGGTCTCGCGCTCGAGCACGCCCGAGAGCAGCAGCGTGCCGCCGACCGTGGTGCGGCCAATCAGGCCCTCGCGCAGCCGCAGCAGGATGCTCGAGATGATGTTCGCCACCACGATCGGGTAGGTCGCGGACGGCAACGCGTCGGGGTGCTCGGCGACCGCGAGGGTGACGGTCGTCTCGAGCGCGTTCAGGCGCAGGTTGTCACGCGCGGAGTCGATGGCGACCGCGTCGTTGTCGACGCCGAGGGCGTGCCCCATGCCGAGGCGCACCGCAGCCATCGCGAGGAGGGCGCTACCGGTGCCGACGTCCAGCAGCGTCATCGAGCCGAGGTCGGCGCCCGCGGCGCGTTGCTGCTCGATCCAATGCTCGACGGCGGTGGCGGCGAGGCGCGTGGTCTCGTGGCTGCCGGTGCCGAAGGCCATGCCCGGGTCGACGACCAGGACGACGCGGTCCCCGGGCGGGTGGCGATCCCACGGCGGCTCGACGCGCAGGCGCGCGCCGATGTCCAGGGCCCGGAAATGCGCCTTCCACGTGGCGTTCCAATCCTGCGGCTCGATGACGGCGCGGTGCACCGCGGCGCTGTGGCCGAAGCGTCCGAGGACGGCGGCGAAATCGGCGGCGACGGCGGCCTCGGCGTTGGGGTCGACGTAGAGCGTCACGCGCGAGCGACCCGGCGAGAGGTCGCGGCCCGTCATCGTGCTCGGGTCGTCGGTCTGCACGCCGAGGACGTCGAGCTCGCCGGCGCTGTCGGCGAGGAGTTCGGCGAGGTGGTCGTCGGCTTCGACCGAGAGCGCGATGGCCGAACCGGCGGCGCTCACGAGGCCGGCTCGATGCGCACGAGCAGCGCCTTCTGTTCGACCGCTTCGCCCTCGGCGACCGGCAGCTCCAGGATGGTGCCGGCCACGGGCGTCTTCACGTCGTTCTCCATCTTCATCGCTTCGAGGACCGCGACGACGTCGCCCGCCTCGACCTGGTCGCCGACCGCGTGCGGCAAGCGCACGACGCGACCCGGCATCGAGGCCCGGATCTCGCCGCCGCCCGCGCCGCCGGCGCCACCGGCGCCGTGCAACCAGCGGCTGCGCTCGTCGGTCACGGCGTAGCGACGCTGCTCGCCGCCTTCGACCAAAAGCATCTCGCCGTCGAGCGCGCGGGCCCGGACCAGCCGGCGCTGCCCGTCCGCGTGCAGCTCGACGCGGCCATCGGCCAGCGCGCGCAGGCGGAGCTCGACGCGCTCACCATCGACCAGCGCGACGACGTGCTCGCCGTCGTCCTGCAACACCTCGACGCGGTGCTCGCGGGGCAGTGCGCCCGGCACCTCTTCGGTCGTCAACCATCCGGTAGCCATCGGCGTCTCCTTGGTCGGCCGGGAGCCGACGGCTCGTTCAGCGGCTCGCGCCCCAGAGGGCGGTCTCGCGGGCGGCGCGGGCCCAGGCGCGCTCGGCCTGGGCAGCAGGGGCGGGTCGCGTAGCGGCGGCGTTGCGGGCGTGCAGGGCCGCGGCGAGCGCGGCCATCGCCGGGTCGGCGGCGCGGTCCTGACCGTAGGCGCCGAGCGAGGCGACGATGCCGGTGTCGTAGCGGCCCTGGGCAAAGGCCGGCGCGGCGAGCAGCCAGCGCAGGTAGGGCACGTTGTGCGCGATGC
>JBEARB010000286.1:0-2653 GCA_041163625.1 Pseudomonadota bacterium
GCGGTGCCGACCCGGATGCGACGGGTCGGCACCGCGCTTGTCGCCCTCGGACCACTGACGTAGGCTCGGGGCATGTTGGACCGCCGGTCCGTAGCCGCCACGAACGCTGCCCGCGCCGACCTGCTCGACCGGGTCGGTGCCGATCGTGTCCTCGTGGGCGCCGCCGCCCGTGACGCGATCGGTGGCGCCGAGGGCGACGAGCCGATCGCCGTGGTCCGACCTGCCGACGCCCGCGACGTCTCGACCGTGCTCCGCGTCGCCCGCGCGCGCCACCTCGGCGTCGCTCCGCGTGCGCAGCTCCCCGTACAGACGCCCGAGCGCCTCCGCGGCCATATCGTGCTCGACTGCGCCGGCTTGGCGCGGCCACCGGCGATCGATATCGCCCGGCGCATCGTCACCGTCGGTGTCGGCGTGCCGGTCGAGGTCGTCGATCGTGCGGCGCGGCGGGCGCGGCTGGCGCTTCGAGCCACCTCTGCCTTCGACGTCTCGCAGCCGATCGGCGCTTGGATCGCCGCCGGCGAAGGCGGCGAGGTCGGCTTGGGCAGCGGCGACCTCGGCGTCGACCTGGTCTCGGCCGTCGTCGTCGCCGGCAGCGGCCGGGTGCTGACCATGGGCGCCGCCGAGCTCGCCGGTCACGTGCCGTGGGGCTTGCCTGGGTTGCCGAACCCGGGCGCGCTGATGCTCGGCGCCGATGGCCGTCTCGGCGTCCTGATCGAGGTCTCGCTGCGGCTCTGGCCGGCGCCGTTCACCGCGTGGTCCGAGGTGCAGCTGCCGGCTGGGCGGGACGGCGTCCTCGCGGCGCTCTCGTGCGGTCGTCGCGCGCTCGGGGCGCGGCTCTGCGACACGCTCTTGCTCGACGACGACGGCGCCGGTGGCCGGCTGCGCGCCGAGGCACGGCTGTGCAGCCTGCGCGGCGAGGACGACCTGCAGGCGGTGGCGGCGCAGGTGGGCGAGTTCTTCGGCCGGCTCGGCGCCGAGCTCGGGCCGGCGACGCCCGAGCCGAGTCGGGTCCGCATCGGGCAGGAGCCGAGCGTCGCCCGCTGGGAGGCGCCGGTAGCGACGTCGTTGGATCTGCGGGCGGCGTGGCCCGACGCGCCGAAGGTGCAGGACGTGGTCGACGCGCTCGCGGCGGCCGGCGACGGGCCGGTACGCCGACGCTGGGCGTTCGGGCAGGACGGCGCTCGCCTCCGGCTCTCGTGGCCGGGCGAGGCCGAGCGGCATCCGTTGGTCGCGGGCATCGAGCATCTGCTCGACGCCGGCGCGGTGCCGGTGAGCGCGAGCGGGGTGCTGCGCGAGCGGTTGCGCGAGCGGATGCCCTCGACGGCGAAGGTCTTGCTGACGGCGCTGTCGCGGGTCTGGGATCCGGACGACGTCTTGGTCGCCGGCCGCGGCCTGCTCTAGCCTCGTTCGCTCAGGGGTTGAGGATCGGGCGCTGATCGACGCCCGCGAAGCCCTGCTGGCGCAGCGCTTCGTAGACCACCGCCGTGACGCAGTTCGCCAGGTTCAAGCTACGGATCTGCGGCGAGATCGGCAGGTAGCAGAGCCGATCCTGCAGCCGCGCCCGCACCTCCGGTCGCAGCCCCGCCGACTCGCTGCCGAAGACCAAGACGTCGTCGCTCTGGTAGCCGATCGTGTCGTAGCGCAGCTTGCCGTGGCTCGAATACGCCCAGAGCCGCCGGCCTTCCATCGCCTCGAAGAAGCCCTCGACCGTCGGATGACGCTGTAGCTGCACGTCTTCCCAATAGTCCAAGCCAGCGCGCCGCACCGCCGCGGCGGAGATGTCGAAACCGAGCTTGCCGACCAGGTGCAGGCGGCAGCCGGTGCCGACGGCCACACGGCCGATGCTGCCCGTATTGCCCGGAATCTCGGGCTCGATGAGGGCGATGTCCACGCCGTCTCCTTCAGAAGTAGTACAGGATACCGATGCCGCCGCTGTAGCGGCCGCCGACCTCGATCAGCGCGCCGCCACGGGCGAGGTTGGTGCCGAGGAGGTTCTCGAGGCCGGCTTTGTCGTCGGCGGTCTGGAAGCTACTCGCGAGGAAGAGCGCCGGCCCGACGCCAGCGCTGATGCTGAAATGGTCCGAGAAGAACCACTCCGCCGAGAGCAACGCCTCGAAGAGCACGCCGAGGTCCTGCTCGATGATCGGCTTGCAGTCCGTGCCGGTGCAGAACTCGCGCGAGCGGTATTGCAGCCAGCCGCGCAGGGTGATGCCGGCCGAGAGGTGCGCGCCGTCGACGAGCAAGAAGGTCGTGCCGCCGCCGGCGTGGATCACGTTGGTGGTGTCGTGTCGCAGCGAGTTGGAGTCGACGTCGAAGCCGACCAGCGCTTCGATCGCCAAGCTGCGGCGCCAATAGCGCAGGGCGATGACGGGCGTGGTGCCGAGGACGTCGCTGGTCGGCACCAGCGTGCCGATGCCGCCCTTGCCCCGCATGTCCCGGGCGTGCGCCGGGGCCGCCGCGCAGAGGCAGAGCAGGACGCTGACGATCGTGGCCCACCGCGCTATCATTGCGCGATGGTGCCCGCTCGGGCGGGCGTGGCACAAGGGGGCCGACGGGTGCGAGCTTCGCTGGTGCAGCAGACGATCGAGCGTGCCCGGCCCCTGCAGCGCCCCTTCCTCTTGGGCGTGCTGGTCTGGGCGATCGTGGTGCTGCT
>JBEARB010000287.1:0-15573 GCA_041163625.1 Pseudomonadota bacterium
TGACGGTGGCGCCGCTGGTGCGCGCGTGGGGCTTTGGCGCCGACGCCGCCGACGAGGCGCCCGACAACGACGCGCTGGCCGCGCTGCGCGAGCGGGTCGGCGTCCGCCACCTGACGCTGGATCGCGAGGCCGCCACGCTGTCGAAAGATCGCGCCGACGTGACCATCGACCTCTCGGCCGTCGCCAAGGGGCACGGCGTCGACCGCGCGGCGGCAGCCGTCCGCGCGGCGGGCTACACGCGCTTCCTGGTCGAGGTGGGTGGCGAGGTCGTGGTCGCGGGAACCGGTCCGGGGCGGCGCCATTGGCGGCTCGGGATCGAGCGGCCGGACGCCCCGCCGGGCACCGTGCGCGAGGTGGTGCCGATGCGGGACCGGGCGCTCGCGACCTCAGGCGACTACCGCAACGTCCGCAAGCTCGGCGAAAAGCGGATCAGCCACACGATCGACCCGCGCACGGGCCGTCCGGTCGAGCACGCGCTCGCCTCGGTCAGCGTCTTGGCCGACGATTGCCGGACCGCCGACGGGTTGGCGACGGCGCTGTCGGTGCTCGGGCCCGAGGACGGAATGCGCTTGTGTCGCGAGCAGAAGCTCGCCGCGTACTTCCTGGTTCGACGGGAAGATGGCAGCTTCGACGGCCGTGCCTGCCCGGCGTGGCAGCCGACGATCGACGCGATGCAGCAGGACCGCTGAGGCGGTCGGGGAGTCGGAGATGGAGAGCCAAGGCATGTGGAGCACCGCGTTGGTCGCGGTCGGCGCGTTCGGCCTGCTCTTCGCGGCGATGGCGGTCGGCCTGCTGCGCGGCAAGGCGCTCAAGGGCAGCTGCGGCGGCGTCGCAGGCAGCGCGTGCCTGTGCACCGACGGCCAACAGCAGCGCTGCGAGCTGAAGAAGGTCAAGGAGGCTGCCGAGCGCATGGCGGCCGAGCGCGCCCGCGAGGCCTCGTGAGCGAGGCTGTCGGGGGACTCCCCCGGCTCGACTTCGACAACAGCGCGCTGCGCGAGCTGCCGGTCGACCCCGAAACCCGCAATTTCCGACGATTCGCGCGCGGTGCCTGCCTCTCGCGGGTGGCGCCGACACCGGTCGCGGCGCCTTCGATGGCGTGTTGGGTGCCGGAAGTCGCCGCGCTGCTCGGCCTGCCCGAGCGACTCGACGGCGACGCGGAGTCCGCCGCTGCGGCGGTCTTCGCCGGCAACGCCACCCTGCCCGGCAGCGAGCCCTACGCGTGGCGCTACGGCGGCCATCAGTTCGGCCATTGGGCCGACCAGCTCGGCGACGGTCGCGCCATCTCGCTCGGCGAAGTCCGCGTCGGCGCGGCGGGCGAGCGTTGGGAGCTCCAGCTCAAGGGCGCGGGTCCGACGCCCTATTCGCGACAAGGTGACGGCCGTGCCGTGTTGCGGTCGTCGTTGCGCGAGCTGCTCTGCTCCGAGGCGATGGCGCACCTGGGCGTACCGACCACGCGCGCGCTCTCGCTGGTCACCACGGGCGAGCCCGTGGTGCGCGACATGTTCTACGACGGTCATGCGCGGCCCGAGCCGGGCGCCATCGTGTGCCGCGTCGCGCCCTCGTTCCTGCGCATCGGGCACTTCGAGATCTTGGCTGCCCACGGCGAAGGCGCCGCCCACCAGGCGCTGCTCGATCACGTCGTGCGCCGGCACTACCCCGCCTTGGCGAGCCTGCCGCGACGCGAGGCCGCGCTCGGACTGCTGACCGCCGTCGCAGAACGCAGCGCCGAGATGGTCGTACACTGGCAGCGCGTCGGCTTCGTGCACGGCGTGCTCAACACCGACAACATCTCGCTGCTCGGCCTGACGATCGACTACGGCCCCTACGGCTGGCTCGACACCTGGGATCCGGATTGGACGCCGAACACCACCGACGCGCACGGCCGCCGCTACCGCTTCGGCGCGCAGCCCGAGGTCGTGCTGTGGAACCTGGTGCAGCTCGCCAACGCGCTCTACCCCGCCGCGCCCGACGTGCCGGCGCTCGAAGCGGCGCTCGCGCGCTACGAGGCCGTGCTCTCGCCGGGGCTGGAGCGGATGTTCCGGCAGCGGCTGGGTCTCCCCGGGCCCGACGAGCCGGGCAGCGCCGAGGAAGAGGACGCCGCGCTGGTGCTCGGCCTCGGCGAGCTGATGAGCGCAGCCGAGACCGACCCCACCCTGCTCTACCGTGCGCTGGCGACGCTTCCGGCCGTTACGGGCGGCGCAGCTGCGCCTGCAGCGGAAGTCGACGCCGCGGACGCCGACGCGCTGTGGGCCGTCGTCGAGCCGGCGCTCTACGATGCCGAGGCGACGCGTACGACGCTCGAGGCACGCTGGCTCGGCTGGCTGCGACGCTATCGGCAGCGGCTACGCGCGCTCGGTCGCCCGGACGTCGAGCGGGCCCGCGCGACGAATGCGCTGAATCCGGCGGTCATCCCGCGCAACTTTCTGGCGCAAGAGGCCATCGACGCGGCCGAACAGGGTGAATTCGGCCCGTTGCACGCGCTGCTCGATGCGAGCCGACGACCCTACGAGGAGCCCTCGAATCCGGCGTTCTCGCGCAAGCGGCCGGAGTGGGCGCGCAGCCGACCGGGCTGTTCGATGCTCTCCTGCAGCTCCTGAGCGGGCCTACTTGAGCACGGGATCGGTGGCGCTACGCAGCATCGCGGGCTTCAGGTCCCTCGGCGCGATGCGCAGCCACTGCCCCCAGACCACGCGCTTGTGGCCGATGCCGACCCAAATCGGCGGCTTCGTCACCTTGCCCTCGAGCACGAGCGAACCCATGTCGACGAAATGGGCGCGGTCGTCGCCGGCGGCGCGTTTCGTGTCGGCGGCGAAGACGGCGGGCGCGGCGACGAGGACGGCGATGGCGACGGCGAGGCAGGAGGCGAGCAGGCCGAGGCGGCGGTGATGGTCGTGCATGGTTCTCTCCGAAGCGGGCGGGGCGCGATGCGCCGCGGGTTCGGAGAGGGATTGCCGGCAGCGCGCGCGTTCCGTCAGACGGCGGGCGCGCCGGCGGCCAAGGCGACGCGGTAGCGTTCGCGGAGGTCGTCGGCGATGGCGCGCAGGGCGGGCCGGTCGGCGTCTTCGGGGACGTCCTGGGGCTCGAGGGCGTCGATGACGACCTCGCCGGGGGTCGGCCCGAGGGCGCCCATCGGCCAACGCTCGCGGCAGCCGTGCCAGACCAGCGGCACGACGGGGACGCGCGCGGCGGCGGCGAGCTCGAAGGCGCCGGTCTTGAACGGCAGCAGCTCCGGCTCACGGTTGCGCGTGCCCTCGGGCGAGATCAGCACGACCAGGCGCTCGGCGACGACGCGTGCGGCGGCGGCGTGCAACGAGGCGCGGGCCGAGGCCGCGTCGCTGCGGTCGATGTAGACCATGCCGAGGAGGATCGTGGCGGCGCCCAAGATCGGGACCTTGCGCAGCTCGGCCTTGGCGATGGTGATGCAACCCTCGGGGTAGAGGGCGCCGCCGGCGAGCAGGTCGAGCGTGCTGCTGTGGTTGAGCGTGAGCACGCGCGGGGCGCGCTGCTCGAGGACGGCGCGGGCGGCCGGCGTCATGCGCAGCCGGATGCCGCAGAATGCGAGCATCATGTGGCCCCAGATGCGCGCCAGCCGTGGGCCCAGGACCAGGCGCCGCGGCAACGAGAGCGGCAGCAACGCGAGGATGATCAACGGGAGCACGAAGAACGAGACCGCCCAGCCCAGGACGACGCGAACGCCGCCGAGCAGGCTCACGACGCGGCCTTCACGACGGCGGCGAGGCGATCGAGGCCGCGTTGGAGTTCGTCGCGCGCGGGGCCGAACGAAAGCCGCACATAGCCTTCGAGGCGCGAGGGCAGGTGCGCGCGGCGACCGCCGGGATCGACGTCGAAGAAGCGTCCCGGCACCACGATGACCTGCTGCTCCAGGGCGGCCCGGAAGAAGGCGTGGCCGTCGCGCAGCGTGGGCGGCAGGCGCTCCAGGCTCGCGAAGCAATAGAAAGCGCCGCGCGGGGCGGGATCGACGACCAGACCGATGCGCCGGCAGGCGTCGAGCATCAGGCGGCGCTTCTCCCCGAAGGTGGCCTGAATCGCGCGGGCCTCGGCGTCGGCGACGGCGGGGTCGAGCAGCGGGATGGCGGCGGCCTGCAGCGGGTGGGCCGGGCCGCCGTCGAGGAAGCTACCGGCCGAGATGATGCGCGCGATGACGTCCTTGGGGCCGAGCGTCCAGGAGAGCCGCCAGCCTGGGTAACGCCAGTTCTTGGTCAGGCCGTCGACGACGAGGACCGGGTCGATGTCGACGTCCTCGACCGCGGCGGCGGCCGATTCGGCGGGCGGATTGTCGATCGGGTGGTCGTAGAGGTAGTGGCTGTAGAACTCGTCGAGGATGAGGTTGCAGCGGGTGCGCCGGGCGACGTCGAGCAGCTCGCCGAGCTCGTGGCCTCCGAGGCGCTGCCCGGTCGGGTTGCAGGGGTTCGAGAAGAGCATCGCGCCGATGCCGCGGCCGAGAATCTCGCGTTCGAGCAGGCGCGGCGAGAGCCGGAAGCCCGATTCGCGGTCGACCACGATGGGGATCGGCACGAAGGCGCGGAAGTTGTCGAGCAGCTCGGCGTAGGCGGTGTAGTCGGGCAGGAGGTGGCCGAGGTGGGTGTTGCCGAGCGCGGCGGCGATGCGGGTCAGGCCCGAGCGCCCACCGGAGCTGATGGCGACGTTCTCGGCGGTGTATTGGCTCGCCATGCCGCGCCGGTAGCGCGCGTTGTAGAGCGACGCCACCGCCTCGCGCAGCTCCATCAGGCCGCCGACCGGGGCGTATTCGTGGTCGGCGGTGACCATGCTGACCTGCGAGAGCCGCTCGGGCGCGCCGGGCAGCGGGCCGGTCTCGGGGGCGCCTTGGCCGAGGTTGGCCCAATCCGGATGGCCGTAATGGAAGCCACGCTGCGCGGCCTCGCTCATCACGTAGATGACGCCGGTCTTGGGGACGGGACGGAAGCTACCGGGATCGTGGACGCGGGCGTCGTGCATGGGCTCCTCGGGTGCGCGGCGTGGCGCGATAACAGCGACGATACGGCGCTGAGGCGCGGGGCGAAAGGGGTGACGAACGGTGAGGTACTCGCGTCGGTCTGGATGCATACTCACGAATTCATCCGATTCCGCTGGCATCGCAGCGACCGACCAATGCATACTACGGGCCCCGAACCGGTCCCCCCCACGAGGAGCCTCCATGCGATCCGTTGCCCGTCTCTCCAGCGCCCTGCGCCAGCGTCCCGTCTCGTTCGGCCTCGCCGCCGCCTCCCTCGGCTTGTGCAGCGTGCTCGCCGGTTGCAGCACCGACGACGGCGACGACGGCGACAAGGCTCCGGCCGGCTTCTCGACCACGAGCTGCCTGGACTTCCCCGCGCCGTGCCTGAACATCGCGGCGGGACAAGAGGCCAAGCTGCAGGAAGAGAGCCAGCTGCTCGGCGACGGCACGACCATCGTGCTCGGCGAGGGCACCTTCGTGCTCGACAACCAGGTCACCATTCGCCAGGCCAAGGGCGTGACGCTGATCGGTCAGGGCATCGACAAGACCATCCTCAACTTCGGCGGCATGAAGGTGCAGGCCAACGGCGTCGACGTGATCGGCGACGACTTCCGCATCGAGGGCCTGACCATCGAGGACGCCAAGAAGGACGCGCTGCGCGTCGAGGACAGCGACGGCGTGACCATCCGCAAGGTCAAGGTCACCTGGACCGCCGGCCCGAAGACCGAGAACGGCGCCTATGGCCTGTACCCGGTCAAGTGCGTGCACGTGCTCGTCGAGGATTGCGAGGCCTGGAACGCCTCGGACGCCGGCCTGTACGTCGGCCAGAGCCGCCACGTCGTGGTGCGCAACAACCTCGCGAGCGGCAACGTCGCCGGCATCGAGATCGAGAACACGCAGTTCGCCGACGTCTACGGCAACACCGCGACCAACAACACCGCCGGCCTCGCCGTCTTCGACCTGCCCGGCAATCCGGTGATCGGCCGCGACATCCACGTCCACGACAACATCATCGAGGCCAACAACATGGCGAACTTCGCGCCCGGCGGCACGGTGGCCGAGATCCCCGCCGGCACGGGCACGTTCATCCTCGCGTCGCGTCGCGTGCAGTTCGACAACAACATCTACAAGGACAACGTGACGGTCGACATCGCGATCCTCAACGGCCTGGCGATCGAGGGCAAGGCGAGCAAATGGCGCCTGGCGAACGACAAGCTCGTCGGCGACAGCAGCGGTCTGGACCTGCCGAGCGACGCGACCGGCGTCAGCAACTACCGCACCTCGGACATCCTGATCCGCGACAACACCCACAGCGGCGGCGGTGCCAACATCGACGGCGGCAAGCCCGGCATCAAGCGGCAGCTCGGCCTGCTGCTCTCGATCGTCTACGGCAGCACGCCGGTCGACTCGGTGGTCTACGACGGCTGGGGCGAGTCGAGCTTCGACGCCAAGGACGCGAGCAAGAACACCAACGACAACCGCGTTTGCCTCAAGGGCAATACGGGCGCGAGCGTGGTCAACCTGCACCTGGACGTGGTGCTGCCCGCCGCGCTAAAGGGCACCTTCCCCAAGCTCGAGGACCTGTACCGACCGGCGGCACCGTTCGCGCCGTACGACTGCGACGCGATGCAGGGCGGCCCGATCGCGGCGCCGACCATGCCGCAGCTCGGGCAGTAGCCGATGCGTCGCCATCGCATCGCTCGATTCGCGACAGCCGCGCTGCTGCTGTCGCTCGGCGCGCTCGCCGTGGCCTGTTCCGAGGAGCCCGACGCGGGCGGCGACGACGGCGCTTGGCCGGCGGTCGCGCTGACGGCGGTGGGCAAGCCGCCGCCGCTGCTCTCGACCACGGGCCTGGCGCGGCTCGAGAACGGCGCCCTGGTCTACCATCCGGACCTGGTGCCCTACGAGCTGAACATGCCGCTGTTCTCGGACTACGCGCTGAAGCGGCGCGCGTTCTGGGTGCCGCCGGGCAAGACGATCGGCTGGCGTCCCGACGGCACGCTCGACTTCCCCGAGGGTAGCATCATCGTCAAATCGTTCCTTTTCGCCGCCGACTTCCGCGAGCCCGAGAAGAACGTGCGCGCCATCGAGACGCGTGTGTTGGTGCGCGGCGCCGAGGATTGGAAGGCGTGGCCGTATATCTGGGACGCGACGACGGGCGACGCCACGCTCGAGGTCGGCGGACACGTCGAGACGATCGCCTTCGTCGACCCCGAGGGGCAGCCGCGCGAGGCGTCGTACCTCGTTCCGCAGCGCAACCAATGTCTCGATTGCCACGACCAGCTGCGGGAGGACGAACCGCACACGACGATCATCGGCCCGAAGGCGCGGCTGCTCAACCGCGACAACGTCTACGGCGGCGAGACGGTCAATCAGCTCGAGCACTTCCAGAAGCTCGGCCTGCTGCCGGACCTGCCGCCGATCGCCCAAGTCGACCGCGCCACCTCGTACGACGAGATCCGCGCCACCGGCGTCGCCAACCTCACGGGCGAGGCGCTGACGCGCGCAGCGCGCGACTACCTCGACATCAACTGCGCGCATTGCCACAGCCCGGCGGGCGTCGAGGGCAATACCTCGCAGCTCTTCCTGCACCACGACCAGGACAATCCCTTCCTCTACGGCGTCTGCAAGGCGCCGAGCAGCGCCGGCAAGGGCGGCTTCGGGCGCAAATACGACGTCGTGCCGGGCAAGCCCGACGACTCGATCCTGATGTACCGGCTCGAGACGACCACGCTCGGCGCGATGATGCCGGATATCGGCCGTAGCCTGGAGCACACCCTCGGCAGCCAGCTCGTCCGCAAGTGGATCGAGGAGCTGCCGCCGGTGCAGTGCAACCGCTGAAGCGGGGCTCTCAGGCGCGAGCGGCCTGCCGCTTCTGACCCAGATACCAGACCGCACCGAACGCGCCGCCGCCGAGCAGCAGCAGCGCGATGCCGAGCAGCGGGCGGTAGAAGATCCACGCCAGCGCGACGATGACCGAGCTGCCGAGCGCGGCGAGCACGAAGCCGAGCACCGCGACGCCGAATCCGAGGATCGAGCCGACGAAGGGCACGACGTCGGCGACCACCGCGACCGGCCGGAAGACCAGGCTGCTGCCGACCCACATCAGGATGAAGCCGATCAAGCGCAGCACCCAGGTCAGCGCGGTGTTGTCGGCTTGGGCTTTGTCGAACATCTGCGCCGCGGTGCGGGCGCCGGCGGCGACGAGCAAGACCGAATCGCCCGCCGGCGCCTGCCAGGGCGCGAAGGAATCGCCCGATTGGACGGCGACGACCGAGACGGGGCCGGGCGAGACGGCCTCGAAGCGCACCCGCACGTCGCCGATGGCCGGACCGCCGGCAGCCTGGGCGACACCGCCGACCACGCCGAGGTACAGGCCGTTGCCGTCGCGGCGGGGCGGCGAGTAGCCGGGTGGCGCCGCCTGCGCGAGCGCCTGCTCGGGCGCCGGCAGCGACTGGAAATCGTCGAGTTGCTCGAGCTGCTCGGGCAGCAGGCGGAAGGCGCCGAGCCGGGCGTCGGCTTCGAAGGTCTCGTTCGGATAGGGCAGCCCGGGCGGGTTCTGCCGACCCGGCTCCTTGAAGCGGCTCGAATCGACGGCGCTGTCGGTCCACTCGGCGCGGTATTCGTAGACGGTGCGCTTCTCGCGACCGCCGCCGAGCTTCTTGCGTTCCTCGGTGCGTTGGTTCTCGCGCCATTGGAACATCTCCACCTTGCGCCGCAGGCGCAGCGCGTCTTGGGAGACGTGGAAGATCGGATCTTCCGGCGCCTGCTCGGCCCGCGCCTGCCCGCTCACGTGAACCAGCGTGCGCTCGTGGGTCGCATCGACGGCGTCGGCGGCGACCGAGACGACCTCACCGGCGCCCTGCTCCAGGCTCTTCTGCGTCTGCACCGCGCGGCCTTCGTTCCACCACAGCAGCGGCACGCTCGCGAGGGCGAGCAGCACGCCGAAGAGCACGCTCTTGATCGAGCCTGCGATGCGCGAGAACCAACCTTCGTATTGGATTTCGGTGACGGCCATCGGTGTCCTCCGCGGGGGGATCGGACTCCGATGCTGCGGGCAGGCCGCGCGCCGCGCAAGCGTGGGCTAGAGACCCCCTCCACGAGCCGCGCCCAAAAATCGCCAAGGGCGATTTTTTGATCGCGTCTCTAGCTGCGCACCGACGGGGCGACCGCGATTGCGGCGAGCGTGCGCTGCGCCTCGGCCTCGACCGCGAAGGCCTTGAGGATCTCGAGCGTCACCGGACCGACGAAGTACAAGCCCGCGAGCTCACCGATCGAGGCGATCGGCTGCGCCGCGACGATGCTCTCGGCCGCGCGGACGTCGATGCCGACCTCGGCGTCGAGCTCGGCGAGCGTGGCGTGGTTGACGAAGGCGAGTACGGCCTCGGCCTCGGCGGCCGTGAAGGAGACGCCCTCGATGGTGAGCGGCGTCGGGGCGGCGACGGGGCCGGCCGCGGGGCCAGTGGCGGCCGCGTAGGTCGTCGCCAGGCCGGTCGGCGCGAAGCCCGTACCGTCGTGGAGCTCGGCGCAACCGCCGGCGAGGACGGCGACGACGAGGGAAGAAAGCAGCACCTGCAAGGGCGCACGCATCGTGGAATGCATGAGCACACTCCGAAGACGCCCACGGCGAGCACGCACGGACGGCGTGGCCGAGAGAGGGGCGTCAGCGATGCCGTGGATTCACCGGGTCACAGCGGGCTGCACAACTGCAGGGCGCTGTGGTCGTCGAGGGGCAAGAGATCCGCCACGGACCTCGACGAAGGGCGCGCTTTCTACGAGCGCCCGAGGGCGGCGTCAAGAGGTGTGCGGACCGGCCTGCGCGAATTCTTCCGCCGGGGCGGTCCAACGCCCGCCGCGCAGTCGGTCGATCAGCGCCAGCGCGCCGACCGCGGCGGCGAGCACCACCATCCCGGCGCCACCGGTGAAACCGACCCAGAGGTCGTCGCCGCCGGCGAGGAAGAGCAGGCTCACCCCGGCCGAGGCGTTGACCGAGCCGTGCAGGACCGCCGCCGCCCAGACCGAGCCGCCGCGAACACGCACCAGCTCGTGCAGCGGCGCGAGCAGGATGCAGAAGACCACCATCAGCCCGACGCCGAGCACCGGATGCTGCGGATAGTTGTGGCCCTGCAGGATGATCGGCGCGTGCCAGAGGCCCCAGATCGCACCGACGAGCGCGCTGCGCCGCCAGAAGCCGAGCCCGCTCCAGTGCCGATGCAGCCAGCCGCGCCAGCCGAGCTCCTCGCCGAAGGCGGCGAGGGCGTTGATGGTGGCACCCGCGAAGAGCGGCTGCACCGAGAGCGCCAACGCCAACACCGCCGGCGGCATCGCCTCGAGCTGCGCCCGCGCCTGCGCGACCTGCTCGGGCGGCAGCGAAGCCGCGAGGCGCTCGAAAAGGCCGGAAAAGTCGAGCGAGAGCGAGACGTCGGGGTGTAGCAACGCGACGCCGAGCACCAGCGGCTGCAGCGCCAACGGCAGCAGCCACGCCAGCAGCCACCAACGATTCGGACGCAATCGGACGGCGAGCGGGCCGACGACGGGCTCACCGGCGGCGCGTTGGGCGAGCACGGCGGCGAGCGCCGGGCCGAACATGTAGAGCGTGAGGAGTGCCGTGCGCAGCCCGACGTGCAACCCGGGACCGAGCCACCACAGCAGGCCGGCGATGGCCCACGAGCTTCCGAACGCGACGAGGAGGTAGCGAAGCATGGGCGGAACCTACGGCCTGGTCGGCAGCGCGACAATACCTGGCGATCGTCGCATCACTGGACTTCGGCCGCGGAAGTGGAAGATTCGTCGCGCGGGCGGCTCGTACGGAGTCGGCCCGAGGATCGAGGTCGATGGACAGCGAGCGACGCAGAACCGGCCAGTTTCGACGCGCGATGCGCCGCGCGCCGGCGTGGCTCGAGCGGATGCGCGGCTACTTTGCCGTCCACGAATCGCGCGCGTTCGGGCGCTTCTTGCTGCTCTACGTCGGCTTGGGCGTGCTCGTCGGCGGTATTGCCATCGGCTTCCACGTCGCGGTCGAGGCCGCCGAGCGCCTGCTGCTCGGCGAGGTGGCGGGCTTCCGTCCGGCGGCGCCGGGTGGCGAAGAACCGCTGCTGGCGGCGGCGGCGACCGAGTTCCGGCGCTGGGCGCTGCTGCTGGTGCCGGCGCTCGGCGCGTTGGTGGCGGCGATCTTGGTCGAGCGGCTGGCGCCGGAAGCGGCCGGAGGTGGCATCAACGCGATGATCCGGGCCTACCACGAGGGCGCGGCGCCGCGCAGGCGGGTGATCTGGGTCAAGACGGTGGCGAGCGCGCTGGTGCTCGGCTCGGGCGGCTCGGCCGGCCGCGAGGGTCCAGTGGCGCAGATCGGCATGTCGGTGGGCTCGGTGGTGGCGCGGGCGCTGCAGCTGACGCGGCGCGAGGCGCTGACGCTGGCCGCCGCAGGCGCCGCCGCCGGCATCGGCGCGCTCTTCCACGCGCCGGTCGCCTCGGCCCTGGTCATCGCCGAAATCCTCTATCGCGAGATGGAGTTGGAGCACGAGGTCATCGTGCCGTCGCTGATCGCGAGCATCGTCGCGTACTCGATCTACACCATCAAATTCGCCTGGAGCCCGCTCTTCCTGCTGCAGGGCTACCGCTTCGAGAGCCCACTCGAGCTCGGTCCCTACCTCGTGCTGGCGCTGGTGCTGGCGATCCAGGCGCGCTGGTTCATCGCGTTTTACCACGCGGTCGATTCTTGGTTCACGAACCTCGCCCTGCCCCGCTGGCTCAAGCCCGCACTCGGCGGCTTGGGCGTCGGCGTCATCGGCTTCGCCCTGCCCGCCACGATCGGCACCGGCTACGGCATCCTGCAGGGCGCCCTCGACGGCAATATCGCCATCGCCACGCTGCTCGGCCTCGCGCTGCTCAAGAGCGTGACGACGGCGCTGACGGTGGGCTCGGGCGGCTCGGGCGGCGTGTTCGCGCCGGCGATGGTGATCGGCGGCGCGCTCGGCGGCGTCGTCGGCCACGCCAGCCACGAGCTGTTGCCGGCGCTGACGCCGCAGCCCGGCGCCTTCGTCGTGCTCGGCATGGCAGGCTTTTTCGCCGCCGTGTCCAACACGCCCCTCTCGACGATCATCTTGGTCAGCGAGATGACGGGCAATTACCAGATGCTCGTGCCCGCGATGTGGGTCTGCATCGTCGCGTACCTGCTCGGCCGCGACACCACGATCTTCGAGGCCCAAGCGGGCAGTCGGATGGACACACGCGGCCACCTCAACGATGCGCTCGATCAGGCCTCGCGCCGCTTCACCGTCGGCGACGCGATGAACAACGTCGAGCACGAGGCGCCGATCGCCGTGCATCCGGATACGCCGCTCGGCGAGCTGCGCACGCTCTTCGCCGAGAGCCATCACGCCGTCTTCCCGGTCGTCGACGACGACGGGCGCCTGGTCGGCGTGGTCGATGAGCCCGCCCTGCGCGAAGCCGTCGCCAGCCCCGGCTTGGACGATCTCGTCGTCGCCGCCGACCTGATCGGCGATACGCCGACGCTGCTGCCGGACGAGCCGCTGCGCGACGCGATGGAGAAGCTCGTCACCGGCCATCACGACGAGCTGGTCGTCGTCGACCCCGACGATGCCGCCGTGGTCATCGGTACGCTCTCGCGGCGCGACGTGGTCGCGTTCTTCGAAGAGGGCATCCAAGGTCAGCAAGAGCCGGCCCCAGCGCGGGTCGGCGTGCTCGACGTGCTCGGCAGCCTCGTCGTCGACGCACGGGACGCGCTGCGGCCCGAGAATGCTCAGCCCGCCGAAACCCAACAGCCAGCAGACGAGGCGGCAGATTCGCACCCTGCCAACATCTCGACGGACTGAGCGCCCGAGCCGTATCCGAAAAAGCCGGGAAACTGGAGCTTAGGCGGGAAGCTCCTACCCTGTGGGAACGCGCACGCGGGCATCGGGCCCGGCGAGCGCCCATGGAGGCACCATGCTCGGCCTGCTCACCGCTCCCGCCCTGCCGCTCACCACCGGCAGCACGCGCGCATCCGGCGGTCGTCTCGCGGCCCTCGGCCCCGCCCAGCTCCGCGACGCCAGCCTGCGCCGGCGGATGGTGCGCGCCGGCTTCCGCCATTGCGTGCTCGCCCTGCCCGGCGGCGGTCGCGTCGCGGCCTGGGTCGGCGGCAGCGGCCCGGCGTTGCTCTTGCTCGGCGGCTTCGGCGCCGACGCGCTCTGGCAATGGCACGCGGTGGCGCCGACGCTGGCGAAGCGGCATCGGCTGCTGGTGCCGGACCTGCTCTTCTTCGGCGAGAGCCACGGCGGTGCCTGGCAGCCGACGCTGGAGTCGCAGGTCGGCGCGATGTTGGCGCTGATGGACGCGTTCATCCCCGCTGGCCGCCGCATCGACGTCGCCGGCCTCTCCTACGGCGGCTTGGTCGCCTGGGCGTTGGCCGCGACGCATCCGGATCGCGTGGATCGACTGATCTTGCAGGGCACGCCGGGCGATGTGTTCGGCGCGGACGATCTGCAGGCGCTCTGTGGGCGCTTCGAGGTCGAGCATCCGGGCGAGCTGCTGCTGCCGCGCGATATCGCTGGCGTGCGCCGCCTGCTCGGCGTCGGCTTCCACCGCCCGCCGCCGGTGCCGAATTTCGTATTGCGCGACGTGTTCCGCCTGCACTTCCGCACGCACGTCGCCGAGAAGCGCGCGCTGCTCGACGATCTGCTCACCCGCCTCGGCGGGCCGGTGCCGGCGATCGACGCGGGTCGGCACGAGGCGCTGCTGCTCTGGGGCCGCCACGACGCGATCTTCCCGCTCGAGGTCGGCGAGCGCCTCGCCGAGCGCATGGGCCGCTACGCTCGCCTGCAGGTCATCGAAGACGCCGCGCACGCGCCGCCGCAAGAGAAGCCGCGCGAGGTGGTGGCGGCGATCGGACGCTTCCTGGCAGACTGAGGCGATGGCGGTCTTCGGCACCAGCGGCGATCCGGAGGAACAGCGCGACGAACCGCGTTGGGGCGACGATCCCGCGCTGGTCGACCCCGAGCTGATCGCCCGCGCGATGCGCCTGACCCGCCCGCTCTTCGGCCCCGGCGGCCCGTACGAGGTCGAATTCTCGGGCTGGGAGCGGCTCCCCGAGGCGCCGGCGTTGGTCGTCGGCAACCACTCGGGCGGCACCTCGGTGCCCGACAGCTTCGGCCTCGGCTACGCCTGGACCGAGCACCACGGCACGCGTCGGCCGCTGCTCGCGCTCGGCCACGACATGATCTTCCGCATCGGCGGGCCGATCGGCCGCACCGTCGCGCGCTTCGGCACGCTGCGCGCGAGCCCGGACATGGGCCGCCGCATCCTCGCCGACCACCGCCGCGACCTGCTGGTCTATCCCGGCGGCGACAAGGACGTCTGGCGGCCGTTTTCGCGCCGGCATCAAGTGACCTTCGCGGGGCGGATGGGCTACGCGCGGCTGGCGCTCGCGGCGGGGGTGCCGGTCGCGCCGATCGCGCATTGCGGCAGCCATCAGAGCTTCGTCGTGCTGACCGACGGCGCCCCGGTCGCCCGCGCGCTCGGCATCCGCAACCGCTTCCGGGCCGAGATCTTCCCGGTGCACCTCTCGCTGCCGTGGGGGCTGGCGGTCGGGCCGTGGCCGCACCTGCCGCTGCCGATCCGCTTCCGCTTCCGCATGGGCGAGGCCGTGATGCCGCCGCCGGGCGCCGATCCCTCCGACCCCGACGCTGTCGCCGCCTTCGACGCCGCCGTCCGTGCCTCGCTGCAAGCCGAGCTCGACGCCCTCGCCGCCACCGCGCCGACGCCGGCCGAGCAGCTCGCCCACGTCCGCGCCACCGGCCGCCGCCTCGCCGAGGTCGGCCGCGACGTCGCCACCGCCCTGCGCGCCGCCCTCGGAGGCTGATGCTCTCGCTCCGCTCCCGCACCGAATCCGATTGGCTCGCCCGCGCCATCGCCGACCCGGACGCCATCCTGCTCGACCACGCGCATTGCGAGCGCAAAGCCGCCAACAACGCACTGCACCTGCTCGGCGAGTACCCCGAACGCGCCGAGCTCGTCGCCCCGCTCTGCGCCATCGCGCACGAGGAGCTCGAGCATTTCGAGCGTGTGATGGCGATCTTGCACGCGCGCGGGCTGTCGCTGCTGCATCAGGAGCCGAGCGGCTACCAGCGCCGGCTGTTCAAGAAGGTCCGCCAAGCCGAGCCCGACGCGCTCTGCGACAAGCTGCTCGTGGCCGCGCTGATCGAAGCCCGCTCGTGCGAGCGCTTCCGCATCCTCTCGGAGGCCCACCCCGACGCCGAGCTGCGCGCGCTCTTCCGAGAGCTGCTCGCGTCCGAGGCCCGCCACTACGCCGATTTCGTCAAGCTCGCCGAGGGCGTCGTCGGCCGCGAAGCCGCGCTGGAGCGCCTCGCCCACCTCGCCGAGGTCGAGCGCCGCGCGATCGAGAACGCCAAACCCCTCGCCCGGATGCACGCATGAGCGACCGCCCCGACCATCTCGGCATCGAGAATACCTGGGCGCCGCTGCGCCGGGTGCTGCTGCATCGGCCGGTCGAGGCGCTGCCCGACGCCGACGCCGCCGCCTGGGGCTACCCCGAAGGCCGCGACCTGGCCCGCTGCCAGACCGAATTCGCGGGCTTCGTGGCG
>JBEARB010000288.1:0-2895 GCA_041163625.1 Pseudomonadota bacterium
AGGTATGCTCGACCTTGTCGAGGATGTTGCGGAGCGCCTTCATGGACTAGCCCTCCTTCTCGATCTGCGTGAGCACGTCGCGCAGGTGGCTGCCGTAATCGATTTTGCCGGGGCAGACGAAGGTGCAGAGCGCCAGGTCTTCCTCGTCGAGCTCGAGCGCGCCGAGCTTCTCGGCCTGCTCCAAGTCCCCGACGACCAGTGCGCGCAGCAGGAAGGTCGGCAGGACGTCGAGCGGCATCACCCGCTCGTACATGCCGATCGGCACCATCGCGCGGCCGCTGCCGTGCGTGTCGGTGTCGAAGGCGAACTTCTTGCCCGGCATCAAGCTCGAGAGGTAGATGCGGATGGTCGAGAACGCGCTGCCGCCCGGCGTCAGCCAGCCCATGAACTTCCGCTCGCCGCCCTCGGCGAGCAGCGCGATCTGCTGGTGGTAGCGACCGAGGTAGCCTACCACGTCGCCGCTCGCCGTCCGACCCGCGAGCACCGAACCCGAGACGACACGCGCGCCGCCGAGGCTGTCGCCGGCGAGTAGCTCGTCGACGCTGGCACCGAGGCGGGTGCGCACGTGGCGCGGCTTGGCGGCGGCGGGGCCACCGATCGCCACCACGCGCTGCACGTCGAGCTTGCCGGTGCGGCAGAGGGTGCCGATGGCGAGCACGTCCTGCATCCCGATCGACCACTGCACGCGCTCACGGCCGGCCGGGTCGAGCAGGTGGATGTGCGTGCCGACCAGACCGGCGGGGTGCTTGCCGCCGAACTGCTCGACCGTCACGCCCGAGACGCCGGCGGCATCGATCGACGAGCCCTTGCCGACGCAGAGGAAGACGTTGCCGCTGACCAACGTACGCAGCGCCTGCAGGCCGGCAGCCCAATCGTCGCGGCGCTCGGCCACGATCGGATCGAGCGAAGGCGCGTGCGGGCTGGTGTCGATCGCCGTGACGAAGAGCGAGCGGGGCTGGCTCTCGGGCGAGGGCACCTTCGAGTAGGGGCGGGTGCGCAGCGCCGTCCACAGACCGGACTCGACGAGCAGGGCGCGTACGCCGGCGGCGTCGCTCGGGGCGCTGCCCTTCCAGCTCTCGAACGCAACCTGCTCGCCGGCGGCGTCGCCGTCGTCGAGCGCGATCACCAACGAGAGGAAGGCCCGCTTGTCGCCGCGGTGGATCGCCTCGACCGTCCCGGTGCCCGGCGCGGTGTAGAACACGCCCGCCGTCTTGCGGTCTTCGAACAGGGGCTGGCCGCGCACGACGCGCTCGCCGACCTGCACGATCATGCGCGGCTTCATGCCGTGGTAGTCGGCGCCGAGCACGGCCACGTGGCGAATCGCCGCGCCGTCCTGCACCGCCAAATCAGGCTCGCCCGTGATCGGCAGGTCGAGGCCCTTGCGGATGAGATGCACACCCATGCCTTCGTTCCCGAGCCGCCGGCAGGCTGCCGACGGCGTCCGCCCTGGGGAAGGGCGGCTAGAGTTTCAAGCCTTTCACAGGCTTGTCCACGACGACCGGAGCGGTCCCCCGATCGCGCGGCCCCCTATACACCAAATCAGATGCAGAACCTAGTCCCCGAGGTGTGGGCTCAACGCATCCAACGTCCGGACGCCGCGTCCCAGTGCAGAACCGTGAAGTCGTGGCTCAGTGCGAAGACGCCCACTTCGCTCGGCAAGATCTCCCGCACCCGGAAGTCCGTCGGGATGTACGCGTGGCGCTGGCCGGACCACAGCCGACCGCTCCGATCCAGCCCGTACCAATGGGCACCGAGCGCGGCGAGCTGGGCCACGCCCGACGCGATCGGCTTGCCCTGGTTGTCCCAGCCGCGACCGCGGCGACGGCGATAGAGGTGGCCGTCGCGCTGCAGGACGTAGAGCCAGCCGTCGGTCGCCGTCAGGCTTCCGCGGATCGGGCGGTCGTGCAGCATCCGGACGCCGTCGCCTTCGAGCGCGACGAGGTAGCCCGACTCCAGGACCGCGTAGACGTCGCCGCGCGAGGCGGCCAATAGCCTCACCCGGCCCAGCGGCGTCGACTGCCAGCGCCCGCTCTCGGCCTCGTAGCGATGCACGTGGCCGCCGCTGTTCGCCGAGAAGACCGCGCCGTCACGATCGTCGACGGCCGCTGCGCGGCTCTGACCGACGTCGTAGTAGCGCAACCCGGCGCGAAGGTAGAGCCGACCGTCTCCTTCGTGCACCGCGCGAGGGAGACGACCATCGGCCTCGGCGAGCAGGGCTTGGCGTGCGGCATCGTCCGACGCGCGCCGGCTGGCGCGGCCGACGGCGTCTTCGAGCCACTCGGCGCGGACCGGTCCGTCCAACAGCCGCTCGCGGGCGCCGAGGAAGATGTGTACGCCGACGCTGAAGATCGCTTCGCGTCCGTCGATCGTCGGCAGCTCACCGGCGCGTGCGGCGATCGTCTCGACGACGGCCTTGGTCAGGGCCGAGCGGGCGGCGGAGTCATGCGTCGGCGGCCCGACTGCTCGCTCACCAGCGGCGACGCGCGGACGTTGGCGCGCCCGGACCACGAAGGTCTGCACCAGCGCGCTCGGCCGCGCGAAGCCCAGCGCCTGGGCGTTACGGCGAATCCAGGTGTTGATGCCGATCAGGCGGCCGTCCTGATCGAGCAGCGGTCCGCCCGAGTTGCCCGGGTTGATCGCGGCGTCGGTCTGCAGCGCCGCCGGCCGGACGGCGCTGATCGTGCCGGCGGTCAACGTCCAAGCCAGCCCTTGCGGATGTCCGATGGCGAGGACGTCTTGCCCGGTGACCACCCGCTCGGAGTCCCCGAACGGCAGCGTCGGATACGGCTGCGCGCGCGACGGCAGCCGCAGCAACGCGAGGTCGAGGTTGGCGTCGTCGCCGAGCACCTCGGGCCGCAGGGCGGCCTTTTCGTGGGCGCGGACCCAGGCGCGCAG
>JBEARB010000289.1:0-2542 GCA_041163625.1 Pseudomonadota bacterium
GTTCACCAGTTGTCGATCGACTAGGCGTCCGATGATCATACTTGGCGATCGACTAGCCGGTGGTTCTGGTAGGCGATCGACTAGCGATGTTCGACTGGCGCTCGGATGGTCGGTGTGGACCCAGCGGCTCAGAAATAGGACGGATATCCTCGATCCGTCGCTCGCACGGAGCTCCCGAGTAGATGTCTGTCTAGATCTTTCGGCGTGGCGCGAACGGTCGTCTCAGGGCTGTTCGAGCGCCTCGACGTCCGCCTGAAGCGGTTCGTCCGGCAACACGGCGACGAATCCACCCCGGTGCTTGAGCGACGCCACGCCTTCGACCGGTGTCGGGTCGAGCGTCCGGATATGCGCCACCGTAGCGTGACCGCCCCGGTCGAATCCGAGGTGCAGCAGCTCGACGCGGACCGGGGCGTCTCCGCGCAGGCGCGCGACCACCGGATTACGCGCGAACGGACCGAAGCGGCCGTCGCCGTCGCGCTCCATGCGCCCCTCCCGCACCAACAGCGTCCCGATGCCGGCCGCGCGCAGGTCCAGACGGGCGTGATGGCCCGGGCCGCGCTTGATCAGAGCCGGATCGCTGTCGACACGCTGCGCCGTCTCTTCGGGCACCATCGTGTCGGCGAGCTCCGCAGCGGTGCCCGCGTCCGCCGGCCCCGGCGCGGCTTCGGTGGGCTCGGCGTCAGGCTCGCCGTCGTCGCGTGGTTTCGCTGCCGGCTCGGGTTCGTCGCCGACGCCCGCGTCCGCCTCCGCCGCCACAGGGACCGGCGTAGCCGCTGGCACCTCGGGCGGTCGCGCGCGGACGGGCGCGAGGTTTCCGGGCGCGACCACGAAACGGCCGTACGCGGCGCCGGCGAGGACCGCTGCGAGGAACGAGAGCAACAATTGCCAGCGCAACTTCATGCTCGCGGCGTACCACGGTCCGGCGACGGGCTCCAAATTGCCGACCCGGCGGCGGCGTCCAAACGCATGCGGCGCGACCGGTTCAGCGCGAGGGGCGGTGCGGCATCGCGCGCTCGAGTTCGCGCTCCAGGGCGCTGCGATCGGCGTCGGGCATCATCGACATCGGGTCGCCCATGATCTTGGCCGCCTGCGCCGTGATCGCCGCCGCGACCAGCAGGGTGACGATGCCCGCAGCGACCATGCGGACGACCGAGAGGGTGCGCCGCAACGCGACGTCGTGCCGCTCCGCGAAGGTCTCGGCGCGCTCGACCGCGACGTCGGCCAAACCACCACTCGCTTCGCCGCCGGCGAGCCGTGCCAGGGTCTCCTCGTCGATGCCGGGCAGGCGGCCCATGGCGCGTGCGAGGCCGCCTTCGCGGCGGAGGGTCTCGACGATGGCCGCCGTCGTGCGCTGCGTCCCCGGCTCGGTCGTAGCTTCTGCAGCCAGGGTCAGGGCCTCGTCGAGCAGCAGACCGGCCTCGAGGCCGGGACCGAGGGCTCCGAAGAACAGCGCCATCCGGCGCAACCGAACCACGCGACCGAAACCCGGTAGCGCAGCGCCGATGGCGAGCCAGCGCGCGCGCAGGCCCGGGCGTCGCAGCAACGCCGGCAGGCCGAAGAGCAGGGCGGCTGCGGCGACGACGACGCTGCCCGCTCCGAGCGCGGCGACGCCGAGGTAGCTCGCGAGGCCGCGTTGGACGGCCAGCGGGACTGGTAGCAGCACGGTCGCCGCCAGGGCGAGGCCGAAGGGTTGCAGCAGCGCGACGCGCAGACCGCTGAGCTGCTCGTGCTCTCGGCGCAGACGTCCGGCCAGGCCGCGCAGCGTCGGGCCCAGGCGCCCGGTGGCTTCGGCCGCACGGACCAGGGCGGTCTCGACCGGATCGGCACCGGCGTCGGCCAGCGCTTCCGAGAGCGGGCGACCGTCGGCCTGCGCCTCGCGGAGCATCGCGAGGGCACGGCGCGCTTCACCGCGACGCATCGCCGGCTCGAGCGCTGCGAGCGCGGTCGGCAGCGGCACGCCACGGTCGAGCATCTCGGCCAGCTCCCGCAGCACCATCTGCCGCGTCGATGCGCTCAGCGCACGGGGCTGCGCCGCGCGCGGTGGCTCGGACGGGCGCGGCGTGGCCGATGCTGCGGGCGGCTTGGCGGCCCGGCGCTCGACGGCGGCGCGGGCCTTGGCCACGACCACGCCGCACGCGCGGCATTCTGCGGCCTCGGGCTGTTCGTGTGCGCAGCGCGGACAGCGCATCGTGGCCACGGTGCGCTCCCCGTTCAGCGGATGCGGGTCAGGCCACGCGGTGCCGCACCCTTGGCCGCAGGCGGGGACGCTACCGGCGCTCGCCCGTCCGGACCTTCGACGCGCTCGAGCCGACACATCTCGCGCAGGCGCGACCACGCACGGTCGCCGATGCGCGCGGAGAGCGGCTCTCGGTCCGGGCGGTCTTCGAAGGCGTAGTTCGTCGCGAAGAAGAGCGAGAGGCCGCGGCTGTAGCGACGGCTGATGATCGCGTCGACGATCGACTGCTCCCATTCGGTCGCGCGGCCCTTGCCGAGTTCGTCGATGAACAGGACCGGCGCGTCGACGACGGTGCCGACCAGCGCC
>JBEARB010000290.1:0-3926 GCA_041163625.1 Pseudomonadota bacterium
CCTTGGTGACGGACGCCTTCACGTCGTAGGTCGTGCCGTCCTTCAAGCCCCAATCCGACGGGACGTCGAAGGTCCACTTGCCGTCGCTGCCGGCGATGGCGGTGCCGGTCTTACCGTTCGCGGTGATGGTGACAGTGGCGTCGGGCGTCGCGGTTCCTTCGATCTTCGGCGTGGTCGTAGTTACAGTGGAGGTCGTCTGCGAAGTCGGCGCCGTCAGCTTCACAGTCGGCGGCAAGAAGATGGAGAGGTTGCCGGTCGCGTCCTTGGTGGTGCTGCCGAGGGTCACGCTGGCCTTGACCGGGTAGGTCTTGCCATCCTCAAGCCCCCACGAAGCCGGCACGTCGAGGGTCCAAGTGCCGGTGCTGCTCGCGGTGACGGTCGTCGATTTGCCGTTGATCGTGATGGTCACCGTCGCGTTCGGCGTGGCGTTGCCGGTCAGCGTCGGAGTGGTTGTCGACGCAGGCTTGGTCAGGTCTGTCGTGATCTCGACGAACGGGCCGAGCACGATGGGGTCCGAGACCGCCGACTTGTTGTCGGTCGGGTTCTTGTCGTCCCAGCACATGAAGTCGGCGTCCAGGGTAAAGCCATTGGACGAGGTCGCGACCCAGACCCGCACCTTGCCCCACACGAGCGGCTTGGCTTGCCCCGCCGTTGCGGCCACCGCCTCCTGCATCGGGATAGCGAAGGTCACCCAGTGGTCGCCACCCTTGGACGCGAAGGAGCTGCCGTCGGTCACAGCCTTGACCTGCACGTAGCCAGGCGTGCCGATCGTCGGCGTCCAGATCTTGAGCGACGCCTTCGTGACGTTGTCTGTCAGATTGACCTGCTCCTTGATGCCGTCGACGACGAGCGCGTATTCGATCGTGTTCAAGTCTCCGTCGACGTCGATGCCGACGCCCCAGCCGAACTGGGCCAGTGGAGCATTACCTCCGTTCGCGGTCGGAACGCCCCCGACACGGATACGGAAATAGGCGAAGGTCTCGTCGCTCCACGTCGAGAACGCGGCGTGGGTCGAGTCGCCGACGATGTCGCGCTCGCCGATACCTGAGGGTGCGTCGGTGATGGCGTCGTTGGTCAGCGATCCGCCGCAGGTCGCGGGGATGAAGACCGAATCGGCCGGGAATTGCGACGGCGGCGCGGCAAAGGCCGAAAACGCGGTCACCAAGGAGAGGAGCAGTGCGGCAAAAGAGGCCACACTTCGAGTCCAAGCTGCGATGTTCATGGGTGGATTCGATCCTGGGTTCGCGAAAAGGGTCGGAGCGAACCGGGAGGGGCCCGCGGAGTCAAGCGGATTCCTGCCTCGGTTGCAAGCCGAGAGCAAGAAAGCGATCCGGTTCGTCGATCCGTCCGAGCGTTCATTCCGGCCGCACCGCCAGCCGCGCACAGCCGCCACCTGCCGCTTTCGCGCGGTACATCGCGCCGTCGGCCGCCTGCAACAACGCCTCGGCCGTGGCGCCGTGATCGGGGTACTGCGCCACCCCGACGCTGACGCGCACGTCTTGTGACGTATCCGCGCACGAAGCGACGATGTTCTCGGCGACCCGCATCGCACCGACGACGCCGACGCTACGCAACAGGACGGCGAACTCGTCGCCGCCCCAACGCGAGACCGTATCGTCTTCGCGCAACAAGGCGCGGAGGGCGTCGGCGACCGCGCGCAGGACTGCATCGCCTGCGGCGTGGCCGTCGCGGTCGTTGATCGCCTTGAAGCCGTCGAGGTCGAGAAAGAGCACGGTCGGCGTGCGCTCGTAGCGCGACGCATCGTCGAGCGCGTCGGCCGTCGCCTCGAGAAAGGGCGCGCGGGTCAGCAGACCGGTGAGGTCGTCGTGCGTCGCGGTCCACGCCACCTGTCGGCTCGTCTCTTCCAGGCGCGAGATATCGGTCAACAGCACGACGTAGCGGCCCTCGCCGTCGAGCACCACCAGCCCTTCCAGGGCCAAAGCCAGGGCGTTGGCGGCCTTGGCGAGCTCGCTCTCCAGGCGCGACTCGCGCGAGACGTCCTGCACGACTGCGAGCACGCGCTCGGCCCGCCCCGCCTCGTCGAAGAAGCGCCGACCACGGTCGCGCACCATGCGCACCTGCCCGTTCGGCAAGGGGTGAGAGCATGACGCCTCCGTGCGCTGGGGGCCCGTCGGAAGGCAAGGCCCCGAACGGCCTGGCGTCAACCCTTGCCGTCCACCCAGGGCAGCACACCGGAGGCGTGGCGCCGACCGTCGGCGGCGATCCAGAACACCCGTGTCCGCTCGGCAGGCCTCATGCCGCGCTCCTGCTCGGCCAGCCAGCGCCGGCCGCGCTCGGGGCCCATCACGAAGAGCGCCGTCGCGAGGGCGTCCGCACGCTCGCCGGCGTGCGGCCCGGCCGGGACCAGCACCGTCACCTGCCGCGTCGCCATCGCCGGTCGGCCGGTGCGCGGGTCGAGGATGTGGTGGTAGCGCCGACCTTGGTGCACGACGCTGCGCTCGTAGTCGCCGCTGGTCGCGACCGCGCCCGCGCCGAGCGCGAGTCGACCGATGTCGCGGCCACGCGCGGTGCCGGGATCTTGGACGCCGACCCGCCACGGCCCCTTGGGCCCCTGGCCCGAGAGCACCAGGTCGCCGCCGCCGTCGACCGCGAAATCGCGCAGCCCGGCGTCGTGCAGCACCCGCGCGGCCGCGTCGAGCGCCGTCCCCTTGGCGTTGGCCCCGAGGTGCAGGCGCGCGCCTGGCCGCAACAGCTGCACCGTGCGTGCCGCCGCGTCGAGCCGGATGCCTGCACAACCGACCGCCGGCAAGCGCGCGGCGATCGCCGCGTCGGTCGGCGGGACGAAAGGCTGCGCGCGGAAATCCCAGAGCCCGTGCAGCGCGAAGAACGTGGGGTCGAAGGCGCCCGCCGACGCCTTGCAGAGCGCGAGCGAACGCTCCAGCAGCGCCAGCGTCGCCGGCTCGACGACGACAGGCTTGCCGCCGGCTGCGTTGATCCGGTGCAGATCGCTGCCTTCGATCCACGGGCTCCACAACCGCTCGAGCGCGTCGACCCGCTCGAGCGCGCGGTCGAGCGCCTCGGCCTGCTCGGCTCGCTCGATGCGGGCGCGGATGGCGAAGCGCGTGCCCATCAGGCCACGCACGCGCTCGACCCAGCGGCTCGCCGGCGCAGTGGGCTGCGTCGGTCGCGCGGCGAGGGATCCGCCGCTCGTGCCCCAGATCAGCGCGAGCGCGGCGCACCGCACCAGACCGCGACGTGCGCTCACGGACTCGGGCCGAGCGCCCGCACGATGGCCGCCTCGACCTTGGCCTCGTCGCCCTCGGCGAAGCCGGCGTGGACCCAGGTGATCTTGCCGTCCTTTCCGACCAGATAGGCGGTCGGCATCTTCGGCGGCTCCCAGCGCTCGGCGAACTTGCCGCCGGCGTCGTGCAGTACCGTCAGGGCGACACCCTTCTCGCGCACGAAGCGGCGCAGGTTCTCGGCTTCCTCGTCGACGCTCACGGCGACGATCTCCAGCCCACGCTCGGCGTACTTCTTCTGCAGCGCCACGTAGCGCGGCAGGCTGACCTTGCACGGCTCGCACCAGGTCGCCCAGAAGTCGACCAAGACCACCTTGCCCTTGGCGGCCGCGAGGTCGAAGGCCTTGCCGTCCAGCGCGCGCCCGGCCAACGCCGGCGCCGCCTTGCCCGCGTCGGCCGCGAACGCGGTCTCGATGCCATGGCCGCCGGCGAGCGTGGCGACGCCGGCGGCGGCGGCGCCGAGGGTCTGCAAGAAGACGCGGCGGTTGGGCGGGTTGCGCATGAGGACTCCTAGAAGCTGGCGGTCAATCCGACCTCGGCGACGACCCAAGAACGCTCGGGCAGCCACGGAAAATCATCGAAATGCTGCCACATCGCGTCGAGCTTGAGGTCGACTTCGATGCGCTGCGTGCCGAACGCGCTGCCGGGTTGCCAGCTCGCCTTGGC
>JBEARB010000291.1:0-3685 GCA_041163625.1 Pseudomonadota bacterium
TTTCGTCGGCGGTCCCGGCGATCCCAAGTTCGAGACCCCGCAGCAATTCGACGACCCGGCGCTGGCCAAGGACGACAAGACCGGCAAGCGCGAGACCCACGAGTACAAGCGCTACGAGGGCCGACTCTTCCATCGCGGCGTGCGCGCGCAGGACGTCTCGCAGGGCTGGCTCTCGGATTGCTACCTCGCCGCCGCGCTCTCCTCGGTCGCGCAACGCCACCCGGACAAGATCAAGTCCGGCATCGTCGACCGCGGCGGCGACGTCTACGCCGTCCGCTTCTACCACCTGAACTGGCGCGGCGAGGCCAAGGAAGAGTGGGTCGAGGTCGACGCCGACTTCCCCTGGTACACCGACAAGAACACCTGGGCCTACCTGCAGTCGACGCAGAAGGGCGAGCTCTGGCCCTCGATCATCGAGAAGGCCTACGCCGTCTGGAAGGCCGGCGGCGCGGGCGACTACGACACCATCGGTCAGGGCGGCTGGGAAGGCGACGTGATGGAAGCCGTCACCGGCTTGCCCGCCGACAACGAGACCATCGCGGCCATGGGCAACGACGACGCGCTCTGGGACAAGCTCGTCGCCGCGACCAAGAACAAGCAGGCCATCACCGCCGGCACCTTCGACGACAAGCACGGCCAGGACGCCCGCTTCGGCGACGCGACCGGCATCTACGGCAACCACGCCTACACCGTGATGGGCGTGCGCACGCGCGGACGCGGCAAGAACAAGCAGCGCAAGGTGATCTTGCGCAACCCGTGGGCGTGCGGCGAGCCGACCGGCAACGGCAAGGACGACGGTATCTTCGAGATCACCCTCGCCGAGTTCCGCGACAAATACGAGACGCTCACGACGCTGGGCTCCTGATGACGCAGCTCCCCGCCATCCGCGTCCCCGTCAGCGGCGACGCGCTGCGCTCGGCGCTGGTCGCCGCGCCGCCCGGTGCCACGCTGCGCCTCGGTGCCGGCGAATACGTCGGGCCCTTCGTCGTCCTGCAAGACGTCACACTCGTCGCCGCCGACCCCGCCGCCCCGCCCGTGCTGCGCGGCGCCGGTGAGGGCGCGCTGCTGCCGATCGACGGCAAGGGCTTGCGCGTCACCCTGCGCGGCGTCGTGCTGCAAGACGGCGGCGACACCAACGCCGGCGGCCTCGTACGCGTCGCCAACGGCGCCTTGCTCCTGCTCGAGGAGTGCACGTTGCGTGCGGGGCGTGCCACCGGCTACGGCGGCGGCGCGCTCTACCTGCGCCGCGGCGAGGCGACGCTGCGCCGCTGCCGCATCGAGGGCTGCGAAGGCCGCAACGGCGGCGCCCTGCTCGTCGCCAACGACGCCGAGCTGCTCGCCGAGGATTGCGTCTTCGTCGGCAACCACGCCCACCACGGCGGCGCGGCGGTCTGCGTCCGCGACCGCGCCGGCGTGCGCCTGCTGCGCTGCGATCTGCGCGAACACGTGCGCCTCGACGGCGCTGGCAGTGGCTGGCTGATCGAGCCTTCGACCGCGCCGGGCGCGCAGCGCGTTGCGCTCGAGGCCTGCGCGTTGCCATAGTGCGGTCGTCGAGCGCGCGTCCGGTGGCGCGCTCTCCGAGAGGCATCCCATGCGAAAGGCCCATTGGCTGGCGCTGTGGATGGTTGGAGCGGTGCTCGGTGCCTGGCAAGGCGTCGCGCACGGCTCGGCCTGAGGCGGCTGAAGCAATCCGAACCTCCCGGGCGGAGGTCCCCAAGTCCTGATTCGACCGACCGCGCGCAGCCTGCTGCTGGGTGCTTCACTCACGCATGCGAGCGTGCAGGTGCGCAGCGACTATCAGCACGGCGCCGCCGCGCTCGACCGTCGCACCGAGTACAGCCTGAGCAGCTTGCAGCTCTCGGCGGCGTGGTCGTTCTCCGAGCGCTGGACGCTGGAGTTGGCTGCGCCGTTGCGGCGGATCGAGACGCGGACGGAGTTCCGTGATCCGGGCGGCGGGCTGGTGCAGGGGCTCGCGGACCCGCATTTCCCGGACGAGACGCTGCTCGGCCTCGCCGACGTCGCCACCGCGCTGCGCTTCCGCGTGCTCGGTCAGCGCGCGCCGAGCGCCTGGCTGCTCGACGTGCGTGCGGGCTTGTACTGGCCGACCGGGCAGCTCGCGGGCGCCGCGAGCACCGCCGTCGCCGACGCCCGCCATCAGCCGATGTTCTTCGGCAACGGCACCGTCGATCCGATGGCCGACGCGCTGCTCGTCCATTTCGCCGGCGAATGGCGGCTCGCCGTCGCCGCCTCGCTGCGCGCGCCGGTGTTCGAGAACGCCAACGGCTTCCGCGGCCCCCGCCTGCTCGGCGGCACCCTCAGCGTCGACCGCGCCCTGGGCACCCGCAAGCTGCGGCTGGCCGCGGCGCTCGCGGCCTCGCGCGACGCGGTCGGCGTCTCGACCTTCGCGGGGCTGACGCTGTTCTGGCTGCCGGCGCTGGGCTGGCAGGTCGCCGTCGGCTCGGACCTGCCGCTCTACGTGCGCGGCGACGAGGTCGAGGTCACGCCTTCGCCCTCGGTGCGGGTGTCGGTGGCGCGGGCGCTCACGCTCTGAGCGCCAGCGCCGAACTCGGCGACGCGCCGGGCGTTCTCGTCACGGCTGGCAGTCGGTCTTGCCTTCGGGGCTGGCGCGGACCAGCAGCAGGTCCGAGAGCTTGCCGCTCGCCGACCGCCCGACCAGCAGGTTGGCGCCGGGCGCGAGGCCGACGCCGTTGCCGACCGCGCCGGCCGCTCCGGCGCTCGTCGTCCACAACGTAGCGCCCGCCGCGGTGGCCGACCAGAGGGATGCTTCGCTGGCGGATTGGGCCTTGGCGAGCCGGCCGCCGAGCAGCAGCGAATCGTCCGGGCGGCGCTCGATGGCGTGCGCCGTGGCGCCACCGGGAGCCGGCAGGGTCTGTTGCCAGAGATCTTTGCCGGTGGCGTCGGTGTGCATCAGCCAGGCGGCGTCGACCGTGGCGCCGGGGGCTTTGCGGCGGCCGGCGACGGTGAGGCCGGTGATCTGACCCTTGCCGTCGGGGTGCGCGACCACGGCCCAGCCGCCATCTTCGCCGTCGCTGTGGTAGGTGCGCTGCCAGGCCACGGTCCCGGCGTGGTCGACACGGACCAGCCAGAGGTGCGGCCCGCTGCCGCCGGGCGCCGTATCGCCGACGAGCACCGCGCCGCCGTCGGGCAGCGCCGCGAGCTCCCAGGCGGCGTCGAAGTCCGTGTCGCCGTAGTGCTGCACCCAGGCGGGCGAGAGCGTGGTCGGATCGACGCGGGCGAGCGCGAGACGAATCGCGCCGGCGTCGTTCTCGAGGTAGCCGGTGGCGAAGACGCGGGTCGCCGGCTGCAGCGTGGTCTCGGCGACCGCGACGCCGTGCACTTCGGTGAAGGCGTCGACCGCGAAGACGTGGGTGCCGACCGCGGCGCCGGTGCCGTCGACCGCGTGCAACCAGCCGCGCGGGCGGGCGTCGCCGTGCTCGCGCCAGGTGCCACCGACGATGGCGGAGGTGCCGTTCAGCGCGACGTCGTAGGCGCTCTGGTCCAGATCGTTGCCGAGCAGAACCTCCCATTGCAGCGTGCCGTCGTCGGCGATGCGCAGCACCCACGCGTCGCGGCCGCCCTTGCCCACGCCGCCGACGCCACCGCCGTCGCTCCAGCCGACCGCGACCGCGCCGCCGCCGGGCCAGGCGACCACGGCGGAGCCGAC
>JBEARB010000292.1:0-11593 GCA_041163625.1 Pseudomonadota bacterium
GTCCGATCCGGACGTGGCGGCGCGCGCGATCCCTGACTGGCCCTTGGTCCGGGTGGTCGTTAGATCTTGCCGAGGAGCATGAACGAGATCACCAGCGAGTAGATCACCAGCGACTCGATCAGCGCGAGCGAGAGCAGGAGCGGCGTGAAGATCTCCTTCGCGGCGCCCGGGTTGCGGCCGATGCCCTCGAGGGCCGAAGCAGCAGCCTTGCCCTGGCCGAGGCCACCGCCGGCGGCGGCGATGCCGAGACCGAGGCCGATGGCGAGGGCGATGAAACCCTTGTCCGAGCTGGCGGCGGCGTCGGCGCCCTCCGCGAAGGCCGGAACGGCGAACAGCACGAGGGTCGAGAGGAAGGCGAACGTCGCCGAGGTCATCTTCTTGAAGCTCATCGGATCTCCTCCAAAAGGGCCGCAGGGGCGGGCCGAAAGCGTGGGGACTCGCCCCGCAGAAACCGAACTAATGACCGTGCGCCTCGTCACCGTGGCCAGCCGTGGCCATCGAGAGGTAGACGGTCGAGAGCATGACGAACACCACCGTCTGCACGACGCAGACCAGCAGACCCATGAACATCACGGGCAGCGGCACCAGCGGAAGCTGGAAGTAGGTGAACTCGAACAGCACGTTGTGGTCGCCGGTCATGTTGCCCATGAGGCGCAGCGACAGCGAGATCGGGCGCACCAAGTGGCCGATCACTTCGATGACGATCATCAGCGGCGCGAGCGCGAGCACCGGGCCCATGAAGTGCTGGGCGTAGTGAACCGGACCCTGCGCCTTCAAGCCCGCGTAGTGCGTGGCGAAGAAGACCGTCAGGCCCATGCCGATGTTGGTGTTCAGGTTGTCGGTCGCGGGCGCACCGAAGGGCAGCAGCGCGAGCACGTTCATCGTGAAGATGTAGACCGCGAGCGTGCCGACGATGGGGAAGTAGCGACGGGCGTAGTCCTCGCCCATCATCCCCTTCATCAGGTTCCAGACGGCACCGACCACGACCTCGAAGAAGAGCAGCGGGCTCAGCTTGGTCGCGGGCAGCACGCCGGCATCGGCGTCGGCCGAGAGGCGGCCGCGGGCGGCAAACGCGAGGCCGAGCACGATGAGCAGCGCGATGGCGGCCCAGACGACGTGCGCGATGTGGCCGTGCTCGACGAAGTCTTCCTTGTCGACGAGCGACTTCTGCAGCGGGGTGCCGGCGAGCGAACTGCGGATGGCGTGCTCGGTATCGGCGCTGATCAGTACGTTCACCAACGAAAAGTGGCGCAGGTGCTCCTTCTCCTCGGCGGGGCTGTGGGCACCCTCGTGGCCAGCGGCGTGGGCGCCGCCCTCGGCGACGCCGTGCTCCGACGCGTGCGCGCCACCGGCGACGACCATGGCCGTCGCGAGGACGATGGCGGCCGCACCGAGGTGCATCGAGCGCTTGACCCGAGTGGTGATCATCCCTTCACCTCCACTTCGCCGCGCACGCCGACGCCGAGCAGAGCGGCACCGAGCATCATCGCGGGGGCGACCGAGATCGCGACCACGAAGGCGACCGGATCGGGCTTGCCGAGCATCAGCACCGCACCGACGGCGCCCATGAGCAGCAACATCTTGCCGAAGAGCAGGCCCGAGGCCGCGCCGCGCGCCTGTGCGTCGGTCGACGTCATGCGGCGGGTGAGCGCGGTGAGCGCGCGAGCGTTCAAGCCACCGAGCAGGAAGCCGGCGCCGAGGCCGATGAGCACCTCGCGGCTGCCGATCGCAGCGGCCACGACGACGGCGACCAACGCAACGACGAGGTGCAGGACCTCGACCTTGCGGTGCATCGTCTCGCGGGGCATGGGCTGCGCGGCGTCCATTTGCGCTCGGAAACTCCCGCCTTTCGGCGTCTCGCGAGGGTCGAAAAACCATCGCGATTTCACGTTCTTGGATAGCATTTTCGGGGGGTTCCCCGGCTACCCGGCGCGCTTGGTACCATGCGGCCCAGGGGCAGTCAAGGCGACACGGGGAGGCTACGGGGTGGCTGAACTCTGCACCGAGCGCTGCTAGGCTGCCGCCGAGACGCGCCCGACGCACCCGAGGAGCGGATGCAGACGACCCCGACAAGCCGCCGCAACGACGCCGAACTCCGCTTGGCTTCCGAGCAGTTGCATGCGCAGGTCGCAGCCGCGGGCCGGGCCGAACGCAGGGCCCGTACGGCGGTGGCGGTGGCGACGACGACCGCCGCGACCTTGCCGCTGTGGGCGATCGCGCTGGCGGCGGCGCTGCCGCATCCGGCGCTGCGGGTCGCGATCGCGGCGACAGCGCTCGCGGTGGTGGCGGCTGCGGGTTGGCTCGCGCGGCGGCGAGCGTTGCGGGGGCAGCGCGATCGCGCGGCGTGGGCGAGCGAGCGACTCGGCAGCGACGATCGTCTGCGCAGCGCCCTCGAATTGGGCGCCACCGAGCCCGGACGCGCCCTGATCGAGCAGATCTGCCGCGATGCGCAGCCCTCCGCCGAGCGACTCGACGCCCTGGTCCGCGCCGACGCGGCCCGAGCGATGCGCCGGTGGTGGCTGCCGATCGCGGGCGCGGGCGCCCTGGCGCTCGCGTTCGGACTCGGAACGTTGCCGTTGCTGCCGAGCGATCGCACCCCTGCCGAGCCGCACGAGACCGGGCCCGCCACCGTGCCGACCCTGGTCGGCGACCTGCGCTTGGGCATCACCGCGCCGGCGTATGCACGGGAAGCCGTGCCGCCGCGCGTCGAAGAGGGCGAGCGCGCGCAGGCGTTGGAGGGCTCGATCGTCGAGATCTCCGCCGCGCCCTTGCCCGGTGTGCGTGGCCTCTCGGTCGTGCTCGAACGCGAGGGTCAGCCGCCCGAGCCGGTCACGCTGCAATCGCTCCCCGGCGGGCGCCTGGGCTTCGGCGTGCAGGCGCGCGGTGAACTCGCCTATCGCTTCGTCGGCCGCCGCGCCGACGGCCGCGAGGTCCGCGAACGCGCCGCCCGCCGCTTGGTCGGCCAGCCCGACGCGCTGCCGCAGGCCCGGCTGCTGGCACCCGAAGGCGAAGTCGAGGTCCGCGCCGGCGAGGCCGTGGTCATCGAAGGCCGCGTCGACGACGACCTCGGGCTCTCGGCCGTCGATCTGGTCGTCGCCCGCCCGGGGGGCGCCGTCGAGCGCCGCAAAATCGCGATCACGGTCGGCGACCGGCGGGTGATGGTGCGCGAGAGCGTCGAGGTCGACCGGCTCGAGCTCGGCCCCGGCGAGCTGGCGACCGTCTGGCTCGAGGCGCGCGACGAGTTGCCGAGCGAGACGCCGCGGCTGGGCAGCTCCGAGCGGGTGACGCTGCGCATGTTCTCACCCGAGCGGCACCATGCGCGCGTGCTCGACCGGCTGGGCGAGCTCGTCATCGCCTGGACGCACGGCCTGGCCGACCGCCTCGAGGGCGACCCGGGCCTGTCCGACGCGCAGGGCCACCGCCGCGCGCTGCCCGTCGCGTTGAAGAACCTGACGGTCTGGACGCGCAACGAGGGCACGCTGATCGAACAGCTGCATGCCGTGCGCGAGATGGTCGCCGAGGACGTGCTGGCGCGACCGCAGACCGGCGTCGATCTCGAGGCGATCGAGCAACGGCTGCAACGCGCCCGCGACGGCGAGGAGCGCGTGGTCGCCAAGGTCGACGACGGCGCCGAGGGGCGCGCCGAGGCGCGCGAGCTGCTGCGGCTCGGCAAGCCGCACGCGACGATGGTGGCGGCGATCGAAGAGACGGTGATCGGGTTGGCGTCGCTCGCCGCGAGCGAGCATCGCAACGCGCTCGATCGCGACGGCCGGGCGTTGGAGCAGCTCGACAAGCGTCTCGAAGAGGTGCTCGCCGCGCTCGAGAAAGATCCGGACGACCCTGCGCTGCGGGCCGAAGCCGAGCGACTGATCGACGCGATGGCCGCGCGCATCGAGCAGATGGCGGCCGAGGCGGCGCGGCAGCTCGATTTGCTGCCGCCCGAGCACGTCAACGCCGCCGCGCTCGACCCGACCGAGCTCGACAGCGCGCTCGGCGACCGCAAGAACGCGCTCGATCGCATCCGTGAGGCGATGCGCGCCGGCAAACCCGGCGAGGCGCTCGCTGCCCTCGGCGAGAGTCGGGCGCAGCTGCAGGCGGCGATGGCGGCGCTGCGCGAGCAGGTCGACGCCGAGCGGACCGCCGAGGACGCGGCGCTCGAGAAGCTGGTCGGCGAACTGCGCCACGGCATCGAGGCGGCGCAGGCGGCGCAGAGCGGGCTGCGCGAGACGCTTCGTCCCACCGCCGAGGCGCAGGACCGCGCCTCGGGCGAGCACCTGCGCAAGAGCCTGCAATCGGCGCTGCCGGCGATTCGAGCGCTGCTCGGTGACGCCCGCGACCAGATTCGGCCCAAGCGGCTGGAGAGCCAGGCGATGCGTGGCAGCCCCGCGGTCGCCGGTGCGCGCGCCGCACTCGGTGAAGCGGTCGCAGCGCTCGATCGCGGCGATATCGACGCCGCGCTGATGGCCTTGGTCGAGGCGGAAGACAAGCTCGCCCAGACCCGCGAGGACTTGGTGCCACAGGAGGGCGACCCTGCGATCGTCAAGCGCCGCCGGGTGCAGGACGGGATGCGCATCGCCAACGCCGTCGATCGCGCCGCTCGCGCCGCCGCCGCCCTGCGAGCCGCCCTGCCCCGACCCGAGGCGCTGCACGACGCCGCGACGCGCCGCCGCCTCGAGGGGCTCTCGCGCGACCAGCGTGCGGTGCAGCGCAAGCTCGACCGCGTGCGGCAGCGCCTCGCACAGCAGGCGAGCCGGCGCCCGGGCTTGGACAGCCAGGTCGGCGGCAGGATGGACCACGCCGGTCAGATGATGAAGCAGGCGTCGATGGCGCTCGGCGAGGGCGACGCCTCGGCCGGGCAGCGACGGATGAACGACGCGCTGGCGGCGCTCGAGGCGGCGGCGGAGATCTTGCGCCGCGGCGACCAGAGCGGCGCGGGCGCCGGCGGTGCCGCTCCGAACCCGGCCGGCGGCCGCGAGCGGGTCGGCCACGGCCCGCCACCGCGGCAGATGCAGGTCACGCCCGGCAACGCGGGCGACGGCGGCGAGGCCTTCCGCAAGCGCCTGCTCGACGCGGCGCGGCGCCGGCCGCCCGAGGGCTGGTCCGAGCGCGTGCGGCGCTATTGGCAGCGCCTCGAGGATTGAAGACGCCAGGCAGGCCGCGCGGCCGCCTCGGCAGGCCGGCCTTGACACTCCACGGCACCGTCCTTTGTTTCGGTCGGGTCCCGGAACAACGGCCGCGAACGCGCGGCAGCAGCGGGAGCGGCGGCAATTCGTGCCGCCGCGCGGGGAGAAATTCGCCATGCAGATGGACAAGCTGACCACCAACGCGCGCAAGGCCCTGGCGTTCGCCGTCGAGACGGCCCGGACGCGCAACCACCAACAGCTCGAGCCCGAGCACGTCCTCTTCGAGCTCGTGGGCGACCGCACCGAGGGCATCGTCAAGCCGATCTTGAAGAAGCTCGAGGTGCCGACCGAGGTGCTGCGCAAGGAGATGGAGGCCGCGCTCGGCAAGATGCCGCAAGTGCACGGCAGCGACGACGTGCTGACCAGCCGCCGCACCGCGGACTTCCTCTCGGCCGCCGACAAGGCGCGCGGCGCCTTCAACGACGAATACCTCTCGACCGAGCACCTGCTGCTCGCCCTGCTCGAAGACGGCAAGGGCGCAGCGGGCCGGGCGCTCGCCGAGCGTGGCGTGACGCGGGAGCTGCTGCTCGCGGCGTTGCGCGACGTGCGCGGCAGCGAGCGGGTGACGACCGAAGACCCCGAGGCGACCTACGAGGCGCTGGCGAAGTACACGCGCGACGTCACCGCCGACGCCCGCAAGGGCAAGCTCGACCCGGTCATCGGCCGCGACGACGAGATCCGCCGCGTGATGCAGGTCCTCAGCCGCCGCCGCAAGAACAACCCGGTGCTGATCGGCGAGCCCGGCGTCGGCAAGACGGCGCTGGTCGAGGGCCTCGCGCTGCGCATCGTCGCCGGCGACGTGCCCGAGGGCCTGAAGGACAAGCGCCTGCTCTCGCTCGACTTGGCCTCGATGGTCGCCGGCGCCAAATACCGCGGCGAGTTCGAGGAGCGGCTCAAGGCGGTGCTCAAGGAACTCGCCAACGCCGAGGGCGAGATCATCCTCTTCATCGACGAGCTGCACACGCTCGTCGGCGCCGGCAAGGCCGAGGGCAGCTCGGGTGCGGGCGATATGGTCAAGCCGGCGCTGGCGCGCGGCGAGCTGCGCTGCGTGGGCGCGACGACGCTCGACGAGTACCGCAAATACATCGAGAAGGACGCGGCGCTCGAGCGCCGCTTCCAGCCGGTGTTGGTGGACGAGCCCTCGATCGAGGACACGATCTCGATCCTCCGAGGCCTGAAGGACAAGTACGAGGTCCACCACGGCGTGCGCATCCAGGACGCCGCGCTCGTGGCCGCCGCGGTGCTCAGCGACCGCTACATCGCCGACCGCTTCCTGCCCGACAAGGCCGTCGATCTGGTCGACGAGGCGTGCTCGCGGCTGCGCATCGAGATCGACTCGGTGCCGACCGAGATCGACCAGCTGCAGCGGCGCATCCAGCAGATCGACATCGAGCTGCTGAGCCTGCAGCGCGAGACCGACGCGACCAGCGCCGAGCGCCGCGACAAGCTCGACGCCGAGAAGGCCGAGCTGCGCGAGCAGATCGACGCGGCCAAGGCGCATTGGACGCAGGAAAAAGACCTGATCGAGCAGATCCGCCAGGCGCGCGAGGCCAAGGAGTCCGCCCAGAGCCAGCTCGAATCGGCGCAGCGTCGCGGCGACCTCGAAGAGGCAGCGCGCCTGCAATACGGCGAGATTCCCGGCTTCGACAAGCAGGTCGAGGCCGCCAAGGCCAAGCTCGCCGAGCTGCAGAAGGACGCCAAGATGCTCGAGGAGAGCGTCGGCGAGCAGGACGTCGCCAAGGTCGTCGCCGCCTGGACCGGCGTGCCCGTGACCCGAATGCTCGAAGGCGAGATGCAGAAGCTGCTGCGGATCGAGGAGCGGCTCAACGCGCGGGTGATCCATCAGGAGCCGGCCGTCTCGGCGGTCGCCAACGCGATTCGCCGCGCACGCTCGGGCCTGCAGGATCCCAACCGCCCGATCGGCAGCTTCCTCTTCCTCGGCCCCACCGGCGTCGGCAAGACCGAGCTGGTCAAGGCGCTCGCCGAGTTCATGTTCGACGACGAGCACGCGCTGATCCGCATCGACATGAGCGAGTACATGGAGAAGCACGCCGTCGCGCGACTGATCGGCGCGCCGCCCGGCTACGTCGGCCACGAAGAGGGCGGGCAGCTCACCGAAGCCGTGCGCCGCAAGCCCTACAGCGTCGTGCTCTTCGACGAGGTCGAGAAGGCCCACCCCGACGTCTTCAACGTGCTGCTGCAGCTGCTCGACGACGGCCGCCTGACCGACTCGCTCGGCCGCGTCGTCGACTTCCGCAACACCATCGTGCTGATGACGAGCAACCTCGGCAGCCACGCCATCCTCGAGGCCGCGCACGAGGGCAGCGACGCCGACGTCGAAGCCACGGTGCAAGCGGCGCTGCGTGGGCATTTCCGACCCGAGTTCCTCAACCGCATCGACGAGGTCGTGATCTTCCACAGCCTGCGCAAGCAGGACATGGAGAAGATCGTGGACCTGCAGCTGCGGCGCCTCGACAAGCGCCTCGCCGACCGCAAGCTCACGCTCACGGTCACGCCCGAGGCCAAGGCGCTGCTCGCCGAGCTGGGCTACGACCCGCAGTTCGGCGCGCGGCCGCTCAAGCGCGTGCTGCAGCGGCGGCTGGAGAACCCGCTCGCGATGGAGCTGCTCAGCGGCGCGTTCGCGGACGGCGCGGCCATCATCGCCGACGCCGAGGGCGGCGAGATCGCGTTTTCGCAGCGGCAATAGCCGACGCGGCGTCGACGCGATTCGGGCGTGACCCGCAGCCGGCGATTCGTTGGCCTCTGCGGGCATCCGACAGCCCCGGAGGCGCTCGATGAGGCGGAATCGCCGGAACCAAAGCGATCGCGAGCGTGCGTCGTCCGCCGCGACGCGCCTCGGGCACACGACCATCAGGCTGATCGCGGCATGGATGCTGGTGACGCCGTCTGCGGCGTGGGCGACCGAACGCTCGGCCTCGAACTGACGGCGCAGCTGCTCTTGCGGCACGCGCGGGTGGCAGCTGGATCTTGCGCAACAATGGCTTCGTGAGCTTCAGCGAGCCGACGCCATTGAACCGCCCGACCACCGACGAGGCGCGCTGGAAGAGCAGCCCGGCGGCGTTGCGGGTGGAGTTGCGCGACGAGACCGGCGGCGCCAAGCCCGTGCCGGCGTCGAAGGTTGAGCTGGTCGCTGCGCCATTGGCGGTCGCCGCGCGGCTGAGGCCAGCGGCGCACGCTTGCGCGAGCGGCTGCGCTGCCGGATTCTCGGGGTCTGGAGGCGTGATGGCTGCCGAAACCCCCGATCTGGACGCCGCGCGCGCGGCCTTGGAGCGCTCGGTGCGCAGCGGTCCCGGCGTGCTCGACGCTACCGTGCGCGCGCAGGCGATGGACGACCCCGACGCGCTCGGCGGCGCCCTCGGCCTGTACGCCGGTCAGGTCGCGCTCGACGCCAACGGGATCGACGACGCGCACATCGACGCGTTGAGGGCTGCCGGTCTCGACGACCGCGCCATCTTCGAGCTAACGGCGGCTGCGGCGGTGGGCAAGGCGGGCAAGCTGCTCGACGCGGCGCTGCGTGCGCTCGACGAGCCGGTGTAGGAGGGACGATGCGACTGCCTTCGGTCGAGCGCGGCGAGCGACTCTCGCACCGAGCGCTCTATGCGCTGATCGGCTTGGTCAGCGGCCATCGCGCGCCCGACGTGATCCGCACGATGAAGTACCACGCGGCGTTTTTCGGCGCGCACATGTACGTGCACGAGGCGATGCGCGGCGCCTCGGCGTGGAGCGTCGGCGAGCGCGAGCTCTTCGCCGCGTGGGTGAGCAAGCAGAACCACTGCGAGTTCTGACTCCGCTCGCACGGCGCGGTCGCGTCGTTGGCGATGCAGCAATCGGGGGTCGACGCGCGCTTGGACGCCGTCGAAGGCGCGGACATCTCCGCCGGGGCGCGGGCGATGCTGCCGGTGCTCGCGAAGATGGCGCACGAGGCAGACGCGCTCGGACCGGACGACTACGCGCCAGTGCGCGCCGCCGGCGTCAGCGACGCCGCGATCCGCGAAGCCCTGCACGTCGCCTACCTTTTCCACATCATCAACCGCTTCGCCGACGCGCTCGATTTCGAGGTCGGCAGCGACGCCTCGTTCGCCAGCAGCGCGAAGATGTTGCTCGCGCGCGGCTATCGGCTCTGATCGCGCAGACCACTGACGACATCGCAGAAGAGCGTTCGGTGTGTCACAGAGCTGTCACATTCGTTGACGCTCGATCCCCGCGGTGGCACGGTTCCGCGCACCATCGATCCCTCCGATCGCAGAAGGGGAAGCATGTTTCCGAGTGACGTACATCGACCGGCGAGTCTGGCCGAGGCGCTGGCGCTGAAAGCGAGCCTCGGCGGCGCGGGCACTTGGCTCGCGGGCGGGACCGATTTGGTCGTCGGTATCCGTAAAGAGCGCGTGTCGCCGCGGGCGTTCATCGACCTGACCGGCGTGCAGGGCTTGGACGGCGTGCAGGAGCAGGCCGGACAGCTTCGCATCGGCGCGCGCTGCAACCACGCCACGCTCGAGCGCATGGGCTTGGGCGCGCTCTCGGCGGCTTGCGAGACGGTGGGCGGGCCACAGATCCGCAACCTCGGCACGATCGGCGGGCAGCTGGGCACGGCGTCGCCGGCCGGTGACGTCTCGGTGGCGCTCATCGCGCTCGACGCCACGATCGAGCTGCAGTCCACGCAGGGCACGCGCTCGATGCCGCTCGCGGACTTCTTCGTCGCGCCGGGCCGTACGCAGCTGCGCCCCGACGAGTTGGTCGTCGCCGTGACGGTGCCGACCGACCGACGCTCGGCGTTCTACAAGATCGGCAAGCGCGACGCGGTCGCCATCTCCTTGGTGATGGCGGCGGTCTCGGTCGCGCCGGACGGCACGGTCGGCATCGGCGTCGGCTGCGTCGCGCCGGTCCCGCTACGCTGCCGCAACGCCGAAGCGCACCTGCGCGCGCACGGCCTCAGCGCGGCGTCGATCGACGAAGCCGCCCGCCTCGCGAGCGCCGAAGTGCGCCCGATCTCCGACCACCGCGGCGGCGCCGACTACCGCCGCGCCATGGCGGGCACGCTGGTCCGCCGCCTGCTGCGCGAGCTGGTCCTCGGCCCCGACGCCGCCCACGCGCCGCACCTGGAGCAAGCATGAGCCCGCCCGATTCGTCGCGCGCCCCGGAGTCCGGGGCGTTCCGCCTGCGTTGCCGCGTCAACGGCCAGCCGACCGAGGTCGACGCCGCCGCGAGCGAGACGCTCTACGACACCCTGCGCGAGCGCATGCGCCTGACCGGCACCAAAGGCGCCTGCCTCGAAGGCGAGTGCGGTAGCTGCACGGTGCTCCTGGACGGCCAAGCGGTGACGAGCTGCCTGGTGCTGACCCCGCAGGCGCAGGGCCGTGACGTCGTCACGGTCGAGGGCTTGGCGCAGGGTGAGCAGCTCAGCGCGTTGCAGGCCGCCTTCGTGCGTGCCGGCGCGGTGCAGTGTGGCTATTGCACGCCGGGCCTACTGGTCGCGGCGACGGCGCTGCTGCGCGAGAACCCGACGCCGACCGCCGAGCAGGTGCGGCGCGGGTTGGAGGGCAACCTCTGCCGCTGCACGGGCTACATGAAGATCATCGACGCGGTCCTCGAGGCCGCGGCCGAGACGGCGCCCGCGCGCGTGGCCGGAGGTCGAGCGTGAGCGGTCCCGTGCAGGCGTTTCGTGAGATCGGACGCTCGGTGCCCCGCGCCGACGTCCTCGGCAAGGTCACCGGCGAGGCGCGCTACGGCGGCGATTTGCTCGGCCCCGAGGCGCTGACCGCGGCGGTGGTGCGCAGCGAGCACGCGCACGCGCGGGTGCTCGGCATCGACCGCAGCGCGGCGCTCGCCATCCCCGGTGTGGTCGCCGTGCTCGGCCGCGACGAGATCGGCGGTACCAATCGGCACGGCCTGATCAAGCGCGACCATCCGGTCTTCTGCGACGAGGTCGTGCGCTACCTCGGCGACGCCATCGCCTTGGTGGTGGCCGAGTCGACGGCGGCGGCGGAGGCCGGTCGCAAGGCCGTGCGGGTGGACTACGAGCCGCTGCCGGTGCTCGGCACGATGGAGCAGGCCGAGGCGGCCGGCGCGCCGCTGCTGCACGCGGACGGCAACGTCATGGGGCAGCAGCTGATCCGCAAGGGCGACATGGCGCGCGGCAAGGCCGAGGCCGACCAGGTCGTGCGCTGCCGCTTCCAGATGCGCGGCGTCGACCACGCCTTCCTCGACGTCGAGGCCGGCTGCGCCGAGATGGACGGCGACACCGTCGTCATCTACGCCTCGGGGCAATGGATCCACGAAGAGCGGCGGCTGGTGGCGTTGGCGCTCGGCGTACCGGTCGAGCGGGTGCGCATCGTGCAGCCGGCGACCGGCGGCGCGTTCGGCGGGCGCGAGGACATCTCGATCCAGATCTA
>JBEARB010000293.1:0-14851 GCA_041163625.1 Pseudomonadota bacterium
GTCGGCGCCGCGACCATGGCCGACGGGCTGACGCCGGTGATGACGGCGGTCGAATCGGCGATGACGGCGGAGACGATGGCCGGCGTGGCTGAGGCTGCGGCCAAGGGCCCTGAGGTCTCCATCGCGGTCGATGGCGAGCAGGATGTCGACGCGCCGACCCTCCTGCCGGAGACCATCGCGTTGAGCGGCGACGACGTGGCGAACTTGGCCCCGCCGGCAGCGACGGCAGCGGCGACGGCGCCGGCCGAGGACTCCGAGGCGAGCGCCGCCCCGGCCGAGATGACCCCGGCACAAGCCAGCGGCGGCGTCGGTCGCGGCGTCGGCATCGCCGTCGCCGCGTTGGCCGTGATCGGCGGCGCTGTGTTGGCGCTGCGCAGCGCGCCGCCCGCGCCGCCACCGTCGACGCCCGCAACGGCCGAGAAGTCGAGCGACGAGCCCCAGTCTGTCGCTGCCGAGACCGACGCGGCGCCGGCTCCGGTCGCGCCGGGCGTGGACCGGAGTGCGCTCGATGCCGCGACCGCGGCGGCCGGCCTGCCGCTCCCCGAGGTCGCCTGCCGTGCGCGCGAAGCCGCCGAGGTCGAGCAGCTTCGCGGCGCGCTCGCGGGCCTTGTCGGGGCGCATCCGCAGCGGCGCGGCGACGGAGATCGCGCCGCCGTGGCCGCCTTGGCGAAGGCGACGTCGCCCGAGGCCGACGCGATCGCGGCGTGGGCCATGCTCGCGGCGGGCGAGGGGCACGTCGGCGTCGCCCAACGGGCGCAGCGTGGGCTGACGGCGTGCGCGGGCACGCCCCTCGCGTTGCGTGTGCTGGGAATCGTTCACATGCAGGGCGGGCGCTGGGATCGCGCGCAAGAGTTGCTCGCGAAGGCGCACGCGCTGGCCCCGAAGGACGTGGACACCGCCTACCGTCTCGGCGTCGCCGAGCTCGGCCGGCGCGAGCCCAAGGCCGCCGCTGCGGCGTTCGAGGCAGCGTTGGCGTTGGATCCGCAGCACCTCGACGCGGCGCTGGGGCTGGGCCGCGCACGCTTGGCCGACAAGGACGCCGCCGGCGCCATCGCGATGCTGCAGCCGCTGACCGCGCGCGCCGCGGACCGCGGCGATATCTGGTTCTTCCTCGCCGCCGCGCAGGCGGCGTCCGGAGACGCGGACGCCGCGCGCGCGACCTTCTGCAAGGCTGCGAAGGCCGGCTACGCGCCGGCGCGCGCGCGCTGCCCCGACGCGGCGCCGACCGCGCCGCCCGTGCACTGAGCGCGCGAATCGCTAGTTCGTCATCGACTGCAGGTCGACGTACGCAAGGTCGAAGTCCGGCGCCTCGGCGACAACCTTCTCCATCCCGGCCCGCGCGGCCGCCTTGTCACCGCGATCTTTCGCGTCGAGCGCCTGTGCGTAGCGCGTCGCCGTTTGGATCGAGAGCTTCTTGGGGCGCCGACGCTGCTTGCGCTTCACGGCCGTGGTCTTGATCGGCGGCAGCCCCGCGGTCAGCTTCTCACGGATGCGAGTCGCCAACTCGCCCTCGATGGCGAAGAAGTCGTCGTCCTTGCCGCGCGCGGAGACGGCCCAGAGGATCTGCCCTGTCTCGACCGAGACCGCGCGGGCGGCGATCTGCACCGTGGCACCGAGCTTGGTCACGGTGCCGAGGATGACGTAGCGCGCCCCGAGGAGCTTGCCGAAGCGCACCGCTGTGCGGCTGTCGAAGCCCTTGCTTCGCTGCATCTTCTGCTCGGCGATGAGCGCCTCGAGGCGGTCGCGCTCGACCAATCGGAGCGCAGGCTCGTCGGCGAGATCCGCCACGAGCATCTGCGCGAGACCCTTGCGGAGGACGTCCAGGCCGCTGTCGGCGGCGGCGAGGACATCGAAGTAGAGCACCGCCACGGTCGGCGCCGTGGCCTTGGGGTCGGCGGGCTCGTCCGGCTTGGCCGCTTCGGACTTCGGCTTCTTCGCCCACGCCGGATGGGCACCGAGCAGCGCTGCGGCCACGACGAGCAGGGCGGCGAGGTGGGGAAGTCGGCGACGCATCAGGCCTCCATCGCGCCGAACCGCGTCGCCAAGGCGTCCATCGCGGCGGCGAGCTCGGTGTCGGCGAGCGTGACGGATCCGGCGTCGTGGGTCCAGAGCGCGACGTCGACGCGATTGTAGACGTTGGTCCAGTCGGGGTGGTGGCCGACGCGCTCGGCATGCAGGGCGACGGCACTCATGAAGCCGAAGGCGACGCGGAAATCCTCGAAGCGAAAGGAGCGACGCAACCGCCCTTCTTGCAGCCGCCAGCCGGGCAGGGCGGCGAGCGCGCGGTCGAGCTCGGCGCCCTGGCTCATGGCTTGTTCTCGGCCGGCGGCGCCGGAGGAATCGTGCCGTCTTCGCTGACGTAGCTGCGGGTCTCGACGCGCTCGCCGTCCTTGTAGACGATGTCCTCGACGACCTCGACGCCGTCGGGACCGAAGCGACGCTCCACGCCCTGCTTGCGCTGGTCCTTCCACGGGATCAACGCCCAACGCTTGCCGTCCCGACGGTAAGCGATGGACGTGCCCTCCCGCTTGGCGTCGACGATCGGTGCGACCAGCTGCACGCGCCCGTTGTCGTGATACTGCGCCTCGATGCCGCGCTGCTCGCCGGCGATGTACGAGAGACGCGCGACGCCCTCGCCCGCGGGGCCCTGCAGGCGCGCGAAGCCGTGCCGCGCGCCGCCGCGCATCGGGACGGTCATCCGAACCTGCCCGTTCGGGTGGTACTGCACCTCGATGCCGTTGGCCTTGTCGTCGCCGGCGGGGAAACGCGACTGCACGCCGCCGTCGGCGTAGAAGGTCACCGCCGTGCCGGCGGGCCGATCGTCCTGGTACGAGATCTCCATCTGCTTCTCGCCCGTGGCGTAGAAGCGGATCTCGATGCCGTTGCGGCGGCCGCGCACGAAGGGCACGCGCGAGAGCACGCTGCCGTCTTCGGCGTAGAACGTCGCCTCGCCGTGCCACTCGCGATCGACGATGGGGACCTCGCTCTGCAGCGCGCCGGACTCGTAGTAGCGCCGCTCGAGCTTGACGCCCGCTTGGCCGACCTCGATCAACTCGCGCCGCTTCACCTCGCCGCCGGCGTAGTACCAGGTGTCGCTCTCCCGGGCGCGACGACGGCGCTTGATCAGGTAGCGTCGACCGACCTCCTTGCCGTGTTCCCAGAAGACGTAGGCCCATTTGCGGCCGTCTTTGGTGAAGCGAGTCTCCTTGCCGTGCTCGAGTCCCGCCTCGAACGGGCACTCCGACCAGACGTAGCCACCACGCGCGGCATAGATCTTGGCCATGCCGTGCCACTTGCCGTTCTCGATCGGATAGACCCCCATCACGTCGCCGGACTTGTAGAAGCGCTTCTCCTCGCCGACCAGCGCGTCGGCGGCGTAGGTGCGCTCGGCCCAGAGCTTGCCGTCGTCGGCGAAGATGCGCTCGAGGCCTTCGCGCTTGCCCGCGACCAACGGCACCTCGAGGTGGCGCTGACCGTTCTCGTGCCAGCGCGCGAGCTTGCCGTCAGCCTCGCGGTCGTGTGGCCGGGTCTCGAGGAGCTTGCCGGAGCGGTACCAACGACGCAGCGGACCGACGGGCTTGCCACGCTCGAAGTAGCCTTCGGCGGCGACGACCTGCTTGTCCTTGCTGCCCTTGGGGATCGGGAAGATCTCGACCATGCGGCCGTGCGGCAGGTCGGCGTCGTAGGTGACGTAGCGCACCAGACGACCTTCTTCGTCGTACATCTTGACCACGCCCTGTGCCACGCCCTTGCGTCGCGGAATCTCGGCGAACAACGACTCGTCGGCCTCCCGGAAGCGCAACTCGATGCCCTCGGCCTTGCCATCGACCATGGGAATCTGCGCGAGCTTCTTGCCGGACGCGTACCAGACCGTCGCCACGCCCAGCATCTTCCCCTTCTTCCAGGGGAACTCGGCCTTCTTCTCGCCGCCGGGGTAGAAGCGTGTCTCGACGCCGTCCGGCACACCGTCGACGTGCGGCAGAATCGCCTCGCGCCAGCCCTCGCGGTTCCAGATCTCGGCGTCACCGACGCGCAAGCCGTTGTCGCGCTTGGCGATGAAGGCGGGCTTGCCGTTGTCGTGCCAATGCTCCTCGGGGCCCTGCGCGACGCCGTGCTCGTAGCGCATCCGCGTGGCGAGCTGGCCGTTCGGGTGCCACGTCTGCATCAAGCCGTGCAGCTCGCCGTACCGGTAGTGGGCCTCGCCGACCTTGCGGCCGGTCTCGTCATACTGCAGCTCGACGCCGTGGCGCACGCCCGAGAGCAGCTCGAACGTCGCCTTCTTCTTGCCGCTCTCGTGCAGCGCGCGCCCGGTCGTGGCGGGAACGCCGCGCGTCCAGACGATCTCGGTCTCGACCTTGCCCGACGGGTAGTACGTGCGCTGCGTGCCGTCGCGCTCGCCGTTGTTCCACTCGGCCGTGGCGACGACCTTGCCGTCAGCGTCGATCCGCTGCTCGGTGCCGTGGGGCTTGCCGTCGCGATGGGGCACGACGCCGCGCGGCTTGCCCTGACGGTCGTAGGTGACGACGTTGCCTTCGACCTGACCGCGGCGCAGCAGATAGACCTTGTGGGGCGTCTTGCCATCGTCGTAGTAGACCGTGACCTCGGCGAGGTTCGGCTTGTCCGTCAGCTTCATGCGGTGCTGCACGACGCCGTTTCGGTACAGATGCACCACGTCGACGAGCTTGCCGTCGGCGTCGCGGCGCTCGATGCGGCGCGGCTTGCCGTCGCGGAATCGCTCGGTGACACGGTCGTAGGTGCCTTCGGGGCTGCGCTGCCCTTGAGGCGCGCTACAGCCGATGGCGAACAGACTCACCGCCACGATCAGGCGGCGGGCGAGCGGGCGGGCAGGGTACGGCGATTCGCGGCGGGGCATGGCGTCACGTTGACGGTCCGATGGAGCACGGATCCGGAGCGGGCGCGGGAGTATCGCGCCGTCGCGGCCGCATTGCAAAGGCCGATGGACGAAACGAAGCCTGAACGGCCTTCCCGAGCGCGCGTGACCTTGACGAAATGGCGGTTTTTCGCCATGACGCAGCCCCCCGACGTCGACCCGACGCGGGGTAGAACCGATCGATCAGGAGCCGGCCCCATGACGCAGCAGCTCGACAGCTTCCAGGCCCGCTCGACCCTCGAGGTCGGCGGCAAGGCCTACACCTACTACCGCCTCGGCGCCCTCGCGGATGCCGGCTTCGGCGACATCGCGACGCTGCCCTACAGCACGCGCGTGCTGCTCGAGAACTTGCTCCGCAACGAGGACGGCGTCTCGGTCAGCGCCGACGACGTCAAGACCGTCGCCGCGTGGCGCCCCGAGGCGCATCCCGAGCTCGAGATCGCCTTCCGCGTCGCCCGCGTCGTCCTGCAGGACTTCACCGGCGTGCCGGCCGTCGTCGACCTCGCCGCGATGCGCGACGCGATGGTGGCGATGGGCGGCGACCCGCAGCGGATCAACCCGCTGCAGCCTGCCGACCTGGTGATCGACCACTCGGTGCAGATCGACTACTTCGGCACCAAGGACGCCTTCCGCAAGAACGCCGAGCTCGAGCACGAGCGCAACATCGAGCGCTACCGGATGCTGCGCTGGGGCCAGACGGCGTTCCGCAACTTCCGCGTCGTGCCGCCCGACACCGGCATCGTCCACCAGGTCAACGTCGAATACCTCGCGCCCGTCGTCTTCTCGGGCACCGACGGCCGCGGCGAGCCCGCCGCCGACGGCACGGTCCTGGCCTACCCGGACACCGTGGTCGGCACCGACTCGCACACCCCGATGGTCAACGCGCTCGGCGTCGTCGGCTGGGGCGTCGGCGGTATCGAGGCCGAGGCCGCGATGCTCGGCCAGCCGATCACCATGCTGCTGCCCGAGGTCGTCGGCTTCCGGCTGACCGGCGATCTGCCCGAGGGCGCGACCGCGACGGACCTGGTCCTGACGATCGTGCAGATGCTCCGCGCGCACGGCGTGGTCGGCAAGTTCGTCGAGTTCTTCGGCCCCGGCCTCGACAAGCTACCCTTGCCGGACCGTTCGACGATCTCGAACATGGCACCCGAGTACGGCGCGACGATCGGCTTTTTCCCGATCGACGACGAGACGCTGCGCTACCTCCGCCTGACCGGTCGCTCCGAGGAGCAGATCGCGCTGGTCGAGTCCTACTGCAAGGCGCAGGGCCTGTTCCGCACCGCCGACGCGCCGGAGCCGCGCTTCTCGTCGGCCCTCGAACTCGACCTGGGCACCGTCGTCCCGAGCCTGGCGGGCCCCAAGCGTCCGCAGGACCGCATCCGCCTCGACAGCGCCAAGACGACCTTCGCCAAGGACCTGCCGGCCCTCCGCAAAGGCGACGTTCCGCTCGACGCGACCTACCACATCGAGCATGACGGCCAGTCCTTCGACCTCGGCCACGGCTTCGTGTCGATCGCCTCGATCACCTCGTGCACCAACACCTCCAACCCGGCGGTGTTGCTCGCCGCGGGCCTGGTCGCCCGCAAGGCGCGCGAGAAGGGCCTGCAGGTGCGTCCGTGGGTCAAGACCAGCCTCGCGCCCGGCTCGAAGGTCGTCGCTCGCTACCTCGAGAAGACCGGTCTCATCGAGGATCTCGAGGCGATGGGCTTCCACATCGTCGGCTTCGGCTGCACCACCTGCATCGGCAACTCGGGCCCGCTTCCCGAGCACATCGTGCCGGCCGTCACCGAGGGTGGCTTGGTCGCTTCGGCGGTGCTCTCGGGCAACCGCAACTTCGAGGGGCGCATCAACCCGCACGTGCGCGCGAACTACCTCGCCAGCCCGCCGCTGGTCGTCGCCTACGCCTTCGCCGGCACGATGAACATCGACGTCTACAACGAGCCGCTGGGGCAGGGCGCCGACGGCAAGGACGTCTACCTGCGCGACATCTGGCCGAGCCAGGCCGAGGTCGCCGAGGTGCTCGGCAGCGCCGTCACCCGCGAGATGTTCGCCAGCGAGTACGCCACCGTCTTCGATGGCGACGAGGCTTGGCGCAGCATCGACGTGCCGAGTGGCGACCTCTATGCCTGGGACGACGCGTCGACCTACATCCAGCACCCGCCGTTCTTCGCCGGCATGGGCTTGGTCCCCGACGAGCCGACCGATATCCGCGGCGCGAGCGTCCTCGCCAAGCTCGGCATCTCGGTCACCACCGACCACATCTCGCCCGCCGGCTCGATCGCCAAGGATTCTCCTGCGGCGCGCTACCTGCAGGAGCACGGCGTCGACCGCAAGGACTTCAACTCGTACGGCGCCCGCCGCGGCAACCACGAGGTGATGATGCGCGGCACCTTCGCCAACGTTCGCCTGCGCAACCAACTCGCACCCGGCACCGAGGGCGGCTGGACGACCTACCTGCCCACGGGCGAGGTCACCAGCATCTTCGACGCCTCGATGAAGTACCAAGCTGCCGGCACGCCGCTGGTCGTGCTCGCGGGCAAGGAGTACGGCACCGGCAGCTCGCGTGACTGGGCCGCCAAGGGCACGATGCTGCTCGGCGTGCGCGCCGTCATTGCCGAGAGCTACGAGCGCATTCACCGCAGCAACCTCATCGGCATGGGCGTGCTGCCGCTCGAGTTCGTCGACGGCCAGAACCACGAGAGCCTCGGCCTGACCGGCCACGAGACCTTCGACATCGTCGGCATCGAGGGCGGCCTGGAGCCGTTCAAGTCGATGCATGTCACGGCCACCGCCACCGACGGCAGCAGCAAGACGTTCACGGCGCGCTGCCGGCTCGATACGCCGGTCGAGGTCGAGTACTACCGCCACGGCGGCATCCTGCAGTACGTGCTCCGCAACCTGGTGACCGAGAGCGCCGCTTGAGTCGCGGTCCCCTCGGGTGGCGCGTTGTCGCTCGGGAGCCCGTCGCCGACGCCCGCGTCTTCCGCGTCGTCCGACTGCGCTCGATCCGTGAGGTCGAGCCAAGCGGGCAGGGCGGCGACGCAGGCGGGCAGGGCGCAGCGGTCGAGGCGGACTTCTTCGCCATCGACTCTGCCGACTTCGTCAACGTCATCGCCGTCACCGACGACGACGCGATCATCCTCGTCGAGCAGTACCGGCATGCCAGCGGCGAGATGACGCTGGAGATCCCGGGCGGTTTGGTCGATGCTGGCGAAGATCCGGTCGCCGCCGGTCTCCGCGAGCTGCGCGAAGAGACCGGGTATGTCGCACGCGAAGCCCGAATCCTCGGACGCACGCGGCCGAACCCGGCCATCATGAGCAACCGACTCACGACGGTGCTCGCGCTCGGCGCCCACCTCGAAGGCGAGCCCGAGCTCGATGAGCACGAGGATTGCGTCGTGCACGCGATGCCGTGGGACGAGGTCGTCGCGCGCATCGATGATGGGCGCATCGACCATGCGCTGATCTTGGCGTCGTTGCTCTTCGAGTTGCGCAGGCGCGCCTAGGTGCGCCGAACGCCGGCGACGCGCGTCAGCGCATCACCTTGCGAATCCACTTCAGATTGCCCGCGTAGGGCGGGTAGCGCAGCGGCACGTCCGCGACGCCGTAGCGCTGCACGACACCGCGTGTGTGGCTGAACGTGCGGAAGCCGTGCACGCCGTGGTAGCCGCCCATGCCCGAGGCACCGACCCCGCCGAAGTGGAGGTCCGAGACCGCGATATGGCTGAGGGTGTCGTTGATGCAGGCGCCGCCAGAGAGCGTCCGGCCGAGGACCCGATCGACGCGCGCGTCGTCGCGGGTGAAGAGGTAAAGGGCGAGCGGGTGCGGGCGCGCGTTGATGAAGGCGATGGCCTCGTCGAGGTCGTCGACCGGGACGATCGGCAAGATGGGGCCGAAGATCTCCTCCTGCATCACCGGCGCATCGAGGTCGACGTCCGTCAGCAACGTCGGCTCGAGGAAGCGATCCCTCACGTCGTGGCGACCGCCGTGGAGGATGGTTCCGCCATCGAGCAGCCCTACGAGGCGCGCGTGGTGTGCCGGAGTGCAGATCCGCGCCAGGTCCGGGCTAAGCTGCGGATCATCGCCATAAAAACGCTTGAACGTCGCAATGATCTCGTGCTGAAAGCGATCCTGCACCGCACGCTCGACGAGCACGTAGTCCGGCGCGATGCAGGTCTGGCCGGCGTTGACGCCTTTGCCCCAGGCGATGCGTTTCGCAGCGAGCGTGATGTCCGCGTCGCGACTCACGATCACCGGCGACTTCCCGCCGAGCTCCAGGGTCACGGGGCTCAGGTGCTTGGCCGCTGCCTCCATCACCACGCGGCCGACTCGGGTGCTGCCCGTGAACAGGATATGGTCCCACGGCTGCGCCAACAGCGCGGTCGAGACGGCGACGTCGCCCTCCACGACCGCGACCGCCTCGGCGTCGAGGACGCGCGGCAGCGCCTCGGCCATCAGCGCAGACGTCGCCGGCGCGAGCTCCGAGGGCTTGAGGACGACGCAGCAACCTGCGGAGAGCGCAGCGACCATCGGAGCCACCGCGAGCTGCAGCGGGTAATTCCACGGGGCGATAATCAGCGCGACGCCTTTGGGCTGGTGCCGCATCCACGAGCGACTCGGCAGGTTCACCATCGGACTCGAGACGCGCTCGGGCGCGGCCCACGCCTCCAGATGCGCCAAGGTGTGCCGAATTTCGGCAAGACAGAAGCCCGTCTCGGTGCCGTAGCTCTCCAGCGCAGGCTTGCCGAGATCCGCCGCCAGCGCCGTCATGATCGCGTCGTCGGCGTCACGCAGCCATTGCGCCACGGCCAGGAGCTGACGCTTGCGCCACGCCAGATCGTGGGTACGGCCCGTGGCAAACGTGTTGCCGAGCCGGCTGCGCAGCGCGGCGGCGGCTTGGTCGTCGAACAAGTGGGGATGGTGGGTGTCTGGCACGGGGACCTCCTACGGGACGCATGGTGTCGCGCCGCAGCGACGGTGGAAAGCCAAAAAACGAAGGGACCCGCAGCCGGTGCCAGGCTGCGGGTCCCTGTGCAATCCCAAGTTGTCCGCTCGATCCAGGCCCCACTCGAGGGGGGACCTTGGGGGATCTCTCACGCGGTCGGCCTGGCCGCGGACGCCGATTTGCATCGGCTGGAGGATCCCTCGGGTTGCTTGCGTACGCCACCCGGGTGAGTGGCATGGGCTGAGATTGGAAATTCCGAGGTCGGATTGCAAGGACAATTTACATACGACCACCTTGCCGATCTGAAAGTTTACATAATATCCATTATCGGCCTTTTGGAAGACTGGCCGCACCGAAGGATGGGTGTTGCCGGCGCCACCACCCGTGGCTACCGTGCGCGCCCATGCGCGTCTACCTCGCCCAGATCAACGCCACCATCGCCGACCTCGACGGCAACGTCCGCGCGATCGAGCGTGCCGCCGAGGCTGCGCGCGCCGCCGACTGTGACGTCCTGCTCACGCCGGAGTTGGCGGTGCTCGGATATCCGCCGCTCGATCTGCTCGAGCGGCACGATCTGCTACAGGCGTGCGCCGCGATGCGTCCGCGGCTCGCTGCTGCGTCGCGGGGGCTGGCCTTGATCGCCGGCAACGCCGTGCCGACCGAGCCACGAAGCGACGGCGCGCGGCGACGCCCGGCGCGCAACGTCGCCGAGATCTACGTCGACGGCGTCTACTGCGGCACCGTCGCCAAACGCTTGCTGCCGACCTACGACGTCTTCGACGAAGACCGCTACTTCGAGCCCGGGGCCAGCGCCGAAGTCTTCACGATCGCCGGTCGGCGCGTCGGCGTCACGATCTGCGAGGACATCTGGTCCGACGACGAATCGGGCGTGCGCCGCTACGACGTCGATCCGGTCGACGAGCTCGTCGCTGCCGGCGCCGATTGTGTGCTGAACCTCTCGGCCAGCCCCTTCGACCTCGGCAAGGCCTCGCGGCGACTCGATTTGGTACGCGAAATCGCAAGGGATCACGGCGTCCCGGTCGCGTATTGCAACCTCGTCGGGGGCAACGACGCGTTGATCTTCGACGGTCGCAGCTTCGCGATCGACGGCGGCGGCGAGGTCCTCGGCCACGCTGCGGCCTTCGCCGAGGACGCGCTGGTGGTCTCGATCCCGGCGGCTCGGGCGGCGCCGGTGCAGCAGATCGCCACGACGGTGCCGGCGGCGTTCGCGCCGACGGCGGCGGACGAGGCGCGAGCGGCGTTGGTGCTCGGTGTGCGCGACTACCTGCGCAAATGCGGCTTCCGCGAGGCGGTGATCGGCCTCTCGGGCGGCATCGACTCCGCCGTCACGGCCGCGATCGCGGTGGAGGCCCTCGGCGCGGATGCCGTGATGGGAGTTGCTCTGCCCGGCCCGCATTCGAGCGACCACAGCATCCGCGACGCCATCGCGCTCGCCGAGAACCTCGGTATTCGATGTCCGATCGTCTCGATCACCGGCACCTACGACGCGTTGGTGGAGACCCTGCGGCCCGAGCTCGACCGTCCGGGGACGGACCGCACAGGCGTGACGCTGCAGAACCTGCAGGCGCGCGCGCGTGGCGTGGCGCTGATGGGCATCAGCAATCATTCCGGACGCCTTCTGCTGACGACCGGCAACAAATCCGAGCTCGCCGTCGGCTATTGCACCTTGTACGGGGACATGAACGGCGGACTCGCGGTGATCGGCGATCTGCCGAAGATGTTGGTCTACGACGTCGCCCGCAGCTTCAACCGCGAGCGAGAGATCGTGCCGCAGGCCACCATCGACAAGGCGCCGTCAGCCGAGCTCGCCCCCGACCAGAAGGACGAGGACAACCTGCCGCCCTACCCTCTGCTGGACGCCATGCTCGAGGCCTACCTCGTCCACAGCGCCGACGTCGACGGCATCGTCGCGGCGACCGCTTGTGAGCGGGCGCTCGCCGAGCGCATCGTGCGGCTGGTCGAGATCAACGAGTACAAGCGTCGTCAGGCGGCGCCCGTGCTTCGGGTGACGCGCAAGGCGTTCGGTGGCGGACGTCGCATCCCGATGGCCCGGTTGCTGCCGCCGCGCGCGATCGCCTGAAGCGACGCAGTCGACGGGCTCAGGCTTCGACGCCGCCGTCTTCGCCGGGTTCGGCGTCTTCGATGCTCGCGCCGCCGAGCACGCCCCAGATGTCCTCGTAGTCGAGATCGAGCCGGATCTGCTCGAGCGGTTGGCCCGTCCGCGCTGCTTCGAAGCGGCGCCAGGTGTCGGCTACGAAGCGCCCGACCTCGTCACGTGAGACGAATTGGGCGTCCACGTGCGCGACGCTCAGGTTGAAGTCGACGCGCTTGACGGCATCGGTGTCCAAGCGCGCGTCTCTCAGCCACTGCTCGAAGGTCGCGACTTCGACGCGCAGGTGACGAGCACATTGGTGGGCGTTGCGAAAGGCGTATTGGCCCTCGCGGTCCAGGCCGAGGTGGTAGAGTGCGAAGAGCTCCATATCGCTCGGGCGGTTGGTGCGTGCGGTCATCCGTGTTCTCCGCGGGGCCGCGCGGGCCCCAGACGCAACGAGGGCGCGGTCCTCGCGGAGCCGCGCCCTCGTCGTCGGTTCGAGCCGAGGAGGCGGGCTACATCATGCCCATGCCACCCATGCCGCCCATGCCGCCCATGCCGCCCATACCGGCGCCGGCGCCATGATCATGCTCTTCCTTCTTCGGGATCTCGGTGATCATCGCGTCGGTGGTGAGCATCAGGCTGGTCACCGAGGCCGCGTGGATCAGCGCCGAGCGCACGACCTTGGTCGGGTCGATGACGCCGTCGACGAGCATGTCGCCGTAGGTCTCGGTGGCGGCGTTGAAGCCGAACGAGCCCTCGCCGTTGCGGACCTTGTTGACCACGAGGCTGCCTTCGTGGCCCGCGTTCTCGGCGATCTGGCGAACCGGCTCCTCGATGGCGCGACGCAGGAGGTTGATGCCGAACTGGCGATCGCCCTCGCCCTGCAGGCCGTCGAGCGCCTTCTGGGCGCGCAGCAGCGCGACGCCGCCGCCGGGGACGATGCCGGCCTCGACCGCAGCGCGCGTGGCGTGCAGCGCGTCCTCGACGCGGGCCTTCTTCTCCTTCATCTCCACCTCGGTCGCCGCGCCGACGCGCACGATGGCGACGCCGCCCGAGAGCTTGGCGAGCCGCTCCTCGAGCTTCTCACGGTCGTAGTCCGAGGTGGTTTCCTCGATCTGCTTGCGGATCTGGTTCATCCGCGCCTTGAGCTGCTCGGTCTCACCCTCACCGTCGACGATGGTGGTGTTGTCCTTGTCGATCACGATCCGCTTGGCGCGGCCGAGCATGTCGATCGTCACGTTCTCGAGCTTGTGGCCGAGATCCTCGCTGAGGAAGGTGCCGCCGGTCAGAACGGCGATGTCCTGCAGCATGGCCTTGCGACGGTCGCCGAATCCCGGCGCCTTGACCGCGGCGACGTGCAGCGCGCCGCGCAGCTTGTTGAGCACGAGCACCGGCAGGGCCTCGCCGTCCACATCCTCGGCGAGGATGAGGAGCGGGCGCTGCTCGCGGGCGATCTGCTCGAGCACGGGCAGCAGATCCTTGGCCGAGCTCACCTTCTTCTCGTGGATGAGGATGTAGGCGTCCTCGAGGACGGCCTCCATGCTCTCGGCGTCGGTCACGAAGTAGGGCGAGATGTAGCCGCGATCGAACTGCATGCCGTCGACGGTCTCGAGCGTGGTGTCGATGGAGCGGGCCTCCTCGACGGTGATCACGCCTTCCTTGCCGACCTTCTCCATCGCCTCGGCGATGATGTCGCCGATCTCGCGATCGCCGTTGGCCGAGATGGTCGCGACCTGCGCGATCTCGTTCTTCTCGGCGATCGGCTTGCTCATCGCGTCGAGCTCACGGGTGAGCACGCCGACGGCCTGATCCATGCCGCGCTTGAGATCCATCGGGTTGGCGCCGGCCTCGATGAGCTTGCGGCCCTCACGGTACATCGCCTGCGCGAGCACGGTCGCAGTGGTGGTGCCGTCGCCGGCGACGTCCGAGGTCTTGCTGGCAACCTCGCGCACCATCTGCGCGCCCATGTTCATGAACTTGTCGCTGAGCTCGACTTCCTTGGCGACGGTGACGCCGTCCTTGGTCACGGTCGGAGCGCCGAAGCTCTTCTCGATCACGACGTTCCGACCCTTCGGGCCGAGCGTCACCTTGACGGCGTTGGCGAGCTGGTTGACGCCGGCGAGGATCTTCTCCTTCGCCTCGCTGCCGTAGATGATGTCCTTGGCTGCCATGACTGACTCCTGTATGGCTCGTCGTTGCGCGAGCCGTGCTGATCGTCGCTGTGGGCGCGTGGCCCGTTCGCTCAGGCCTGGTTGATCACCGCGAGAACCTCGTCCTCACGCATCACCAGGAAGGTCTCGCCCTCGAGGGTGACCTCGCTGCCGGCGTACTTGCCGAACAGCACGGTCTCGCCGCCCTTGAGCTGCAGCGGGACCACGCTGCCGTCGTCGAGCGCGCGGCCATGACCGACGGCCACGACTTTGCCTTCCTGGCGCTTCTCTTGCGCGGCCTCGGGCAGGAAGATGCCGCCGGACGTCACCGACTCCTCCTCCACGCGCTGCACGATGATTCGATCGAAAAGGGGCTTGAGCTCCATCGGGTGCCTCCTCGTTGTCGGGCCCTGCCGGGCCGGATTCTTCGCGGCGAGGTGGTGTCACGCCGCAGATTCTCGCGTCTCAGTACCCTTCCGCGGCGGTCCGCCTCGGCCAGGGCGGCGGCAAGGTAGGAGGCATCGGAACCCTGTCAAGGCGGTCCGTGCCGGCTCGTGGGTCGCAGGGCGTTGCGCCACGATCCACCATGCTTCAGGCTTACGGCGTGAAGTTGCGCCGCTCGCCATGGGTCTCGTTCTTCCACCGCCGCGCGGCGGTGTTCGCCTATGTCGGCAGCTGCGGCGATATCCTCGAAATGTCGGCGGATGTGCGCGACTTCATCGTCGCGTTCGGAGATGGCGCCAGCGTCG
>JBEARB010000294.1:0-12712 GCA_041163625.1 Pseudomonadota bacterium
GCGCGCCGGCGACCAGCGCACGACGAGGGCCGCGCCCTGATGCGTCGCGACGGCACGCGCCGTGCCGGGCGCAGCGCCATGCTCGAGCAACCAGACGGCGCCATCCGCCCGGGCGACGGCGACGGTCCGGTCGTTCGCGGCGAAGTCGTGCACCTTCGCGCCGGCAGGCAGCCGCTCGGCCTGCTCCCCTTCGCGCGTGATCTCGACGACCCGGCCGTCTGCCGTGCCGACCAGCAGGCGGTCGTCGCGCCCCGTCGCGCCCGCAGTCGACGCCGTCGCCACCGCGCTCGGCGTACCGCTGACGCGCGTCGCGGCGATCGGATGGCCGTCGTCGGTCCAACGCCGTACCAGACCGCGCCCGTCGACCGTGACCAGGCCGCTGCCGTCCCAGCGGACGAAGCGGACCGGCGCATCGCCCGGCAACACCCGCCGCTCCAGCGAGGCGTAGATCGCGGCACCGAGCGCGCCCAGCGTCGCCGGCATCGGCGCCAGCCGCACCGCCTCGCGCGCCAGCAGCAGCGCCGCCATCGCGTCGCTCTCCTGCTTGCTCTCGGACCACGCGCCGAGCACGCGGGCAAAGCCCTGCCGACGCTCGGTCTCGGCGCGGGCGGCGGCTTCCTTCGCGTGGGCCTCGGCGCGGCGCGCTTGCTCGGCGGCGGCCTGCGCGGCCTGCTCGCGATCCCGCAGCGCCAGCATCGCCACGCTCGAGCCGATCGCGATGCCGGTGGCGGTGAGCAGCACCATCGCGATGGCGGCCCGACGCAGGTTGCGGCTGCGGCGGTCGGCGCGTCGCGACGCCCGCACGAAGCGCTGCTCGAGCGCGCCGAGGGTGGCATCGTCGGCAAAGAACGCATCGACCTGTGAGAGCGGCGCGCCGCCCCAGAGCATCTCGCGCGGCTCGCCGGCGTCGCGCCAATGCGTCGCGGCTTCGCGCAGGCGCTCGGCGACGTGGCGCCGATCCTGATCGTCGCCGAGCCATTGTTGCAGCCGATCCCAGCGCGCGATCAGCGACTCGTGTGCCAGCTGCACCACCGGCTCACCGGCGTCGCGCGAGACGGTGAGCAGGCGCCCGCCGATCAGGCGGTCGAGCACGTCGGCGCCGCGACGCGCGTCCGCTTGGCCGTCGAGCAGCTCGGCACGCGGCACGGCGCGGCGCGTTCCGCTCGGCGTGACGAGCGCGCAGAGCAGCATCTTGGCGGCCTCGAGGTCGGCCTTGTCCAAGCCCGAGACCAAGCTCTCGGCGTGGGTGGCGAGCACGCCCGCGACGCCGCCGAGCGCCTCGAGCGCGGCGTGCGTCAGCCGCCGCCGCTCGCGGTCCCGCGCCTCCCAGAGCTGGCTCGCCGCGAATTGCAGCAGCGGCAGCGGCGCCGCCTCGCCGCGGAGGTCGGCGACCATCGCCTCGCCGAGGCCCGCCTCGAGCTCGAAGCCCGCGGCCTGCGCCGGGCCCTGCACCGCGCGCGCCATGCTCGCTTCGTCCGGTGGTCCGAGCGCGTACAGGCTGCCGACGACCGCGTCGCGCAGGGCGGGCAGGGCGCCGAGCGGGGCGAGGAAGTCGTCGCGCATGGTGACCATGACGCGGATCGGGCCTTCCGGATCGTCCGCCGCCGAGAGGATTGCCTGCGCGAAGGCCTCGCGCTCGGCGTCGTCGTCGGTGAGCGTCACGATCTCTTCGAACTGGTCGATCAGCACCGCCAAGCGGACGCCGGCGGCGCGGGCATGATCGCGCAGCACCTCGCCGACGAAGCCGGGGCGCTGCCGCAGATCGACGTCGTCGCCGCCCAGCGCCGCGAAGCGCTCGGGCGCGAGCGCCGCCAGCCGCGCCCGGAGGGTCGTCAGCGGCCGCCGCCCGGGCACCATCACCAGCGTCTGCCAAGCCTCGCCGCGGGCGCGCAGTCGGCCGAGCACGCCGGCGCGGGCGAGCGAGCTCTTGCCGGCGCCGCTCGGGCCCACAATCGCGATCAGCGGTCGTCGCTGCAGCATGTGCGCGAGCTGCGCCGTCTCACGGTCGCGGCCGAAGAACCAGCCGGCGTCCGCTTCGCCGAACGCCTCGAGGAAGCGGTAGGGCGCACCGCCGGGATCGCTCCGCGCACCGGATTGCCAAGCCTGCAACGCCTCGAGCAGCGCCCGCGCGTCCTGGAAGCGCTCGCTCCGTTCGCGCGCCATGCAGCGCAGCACGATCGCCTCGAGCGCGGCCGGCGCGTCCGGCGCGCGCGCCGAGGGTCGCGGCACCGGCTTGTCGCCGAGCACGTCGAGCGGCCGGGTGAAGGGCACGTGCCCCGTCAGCATCTGGTAGAGGATGACGCCGCACGCCCAGATATCGGTGCGCGCGTCCTGCTCCTGTGCCCGCCACTGCTCGGGCGCCATATAGGCGGGGCTGACGGCGACGGCGCCCTCGTCGCTGCTGCCGCCGACCGCGAAGGCCTCGCTGAGCGTCTCGCGCTGCCGCCGGCCATCGGGCGCCCGCACCCGCGCCGGATCGAAGGTGGCGAGCCCGAAATCGACGACCTTCAGCTGCCCGTCGTCGGTCAGGAAGATGTTCTGCGGCTTGAGGTCGCGGTGCACCAGTCCCTGGCCGTGCGCGTGCTCGAGCGCCCGGCAGACCTCACAGAGGATGCGCACGCCCTCGACGATCGGCAGCGGCTCTGCCTGCATCCGCTCCGAGAGCGACGCGCCCTGCAACAGCTCCAGCACCAGATAGGGCATCCCGAACGCGCGGCCGACCTGGTGGATCGTCACCACGTTCGGGTGGTTCAGCCGAGCGGTGGCGCGCGCCTCGCTGTCGAACAGCGCGGCGAAGCGCTCGCGAGTCGCGCGATCCTTGCCCTCGAGCTTCATCACCTTGATCGCGACCTTGCGGCCCAGGCGCAGGTCGCGGCCGAGGAACACCGAGCCCATCCCGCCGGCGCCGAGGAGTCGAATGATCTCGAACTCCTCGCCAATCCGGTCGCCGGGCTCCGGCATCTTGCCCGGCTCGCCGCCGCCCTGCGCGGGCGTCGACACCTCCGGCGGTCCGAAATCGGGATCGGTCGCCTGCCCCCTCGCGATGGCCGAGGTCGAGGGCGAGCTGTCGGCGTCGAAGGTCTCGGAGTCGGCGTCGAAGGTCTCGGATTCGGCGTCGAAGGTCTCGGATTCGGCGTCGAAGGTCTCGGATTCGGCGTCGAAGGTCTCGGAGTCGGCGTCGAAGGTCTCGGAGTCGGCGTCGAAGGTCTCGGAGTCGGCGTCGAAGGCGATGTCCCCGACCGGCACGCGTGGCTCGACGACGGTCACGTCGTCCGGCGAGAGCCGCGACCCGGTCGAGTCCGGCTGGGTCTCGTCCGAGCCGGGCAGGTCGTGTTCCGAGCGACTCATCGCGGCCCCACGATGGCGTCGAGGTGGGCGGCCAGCGCCGCGGCGGCCTCGGCGGAGGTCGCCCCCACGGCACGACGCGGCACGGTGCGCCCCCGACCCGCGGCCATCTCGGCCTGGATGCGGTCGGCGATGGCCGTGATCTCGGCGTAGCCGTAGGTGTGGCCGGCCTCGCTGCGGTCGAGCAGGCCGCGCAGCTCGGCGCTCTCGCTGATCGCCAGCACGGGTCGCTCGCTGACGAGGTAGTCGAAGAGCTTGCTCGCGAGGCGCTGCCGTCCGCGCGGCTGGATCAGCAGCACCAGCAGGTCCGACGCCGCCATCACCGCGCCGATCTGCCGGTAGGGCACGTGCGGGTGCAGGTGGATCATCGCCGCGACGCCCATGCCCTGCGCCATCCGCCACGCGGCCTCGGGGAAGTTGCCGGTCACCACGAGCTGCAACTCGGTCTCGCGGACACCCCGGCGCTGCAGCTCGGCGAGCACGCGGACCAACACGTCGGCCTTGATGAAGCGGCCGAAGTTGCCGAGGAAGAGCAGGGTGAAGCGGTCGAAGCCGGGATGGCTGCCGTGGCCGATCAGCTCGGCGTCGGCGTGGTTGCGGATACAGGCGAAGCGCTCGGGCGGCAGCTCCGGATAATGCGCGCGGTAATCCGCCAGCGTGGTTTCGGTGTTGAGCAACACGCGGTCGGCGGCGCGCACGACGTCGCGCTCGAGGCGGTCGACCAAGGCGCGAATCGGAAGCGGCCGCATTGGCCGGCGCAGCTCGCAGAGCGCCCAGGGGTCGCGCAGGTCGACGATCAAGGGCAATCCGGTCTCGCGCTTGAGCCGGGCGCCGACCAAGCAGGTCGCGAAGGGGTCGGCGTTGACCAGGATCGCGTCGCAGGGGAAGCGCTCGAGCGCACGGCGCGCCGCGCGCAGCGCGTAGGGGATGCGCGGTCCGTGCTCGCCGAGCGGGATCAGCTCCGGATTGTCGAGCAGCGCTGGTAGCTTCGGGATCAGCCTGCGCGATCCACGGGTCGAGGGGCCACGGACGCGTGGCGCCGGCGCTGGCTCCGGCGTGCGATGGGCGCGCTCGAAGGCGGCGAAGGCGGGGCCGGCGCGGCGGCTGTAATCCCGCACCACGATGGTCGAATCGGGCACGCCTGCCAGGAGATCCGGGTCGGTGGCGGCGCCGGGCCAGAGGTCGCAGAGCACGACCGAGGCCCAGTCGTAGTCGGGCAGGTGGCGCACGAATTTCAGCGGCCGTAGCGCGCCGACGCGCGCTTGAGGCGGGAAATACGGGCTCAGCATCAACACCCTGCGCATGCGCGCAGAGTGCTACGGCTCGGGCGCGGGCGCCAGATCAGGCCGCAGATTCGAGGGCGACGAGCGCGTCGGCCCATTGGCCACACAGGGCGCCGACCACCGTCGTCTCGCGATGGGCGCGCAGCCAGGCGCCGTCGAGGCTTTGCCCGGTCCGCCGCCGCAGCACCGAATCGTACAGGTGCACGATCGACGTGGCCGCGGGCAGCCCGGCCTCGACCTCGGCGGGCGCGCGCTCGCGGAAGAGGTGCCAGCTCATCTCGGGGCCGAAGGGATAGAACGCCTCGGGCGGATGCAGCACGAACTGCGAGGTGCTTCGATTCTGCGTCACCGTCTCGAGCAGCTTGGTGCCGAGGCGGTAGCGCTGCATGGCGACGGCGTCGGGCAGCATCGCGGCGGTGCGCAGGCAGGCGTCGATCGTCGGATGGCCGGCGCGGGCGCCGAGCACGGCGTTGTTCACCGCCAGCGCGAAGGCGCCGGCGACCTTCGGGAACAACGCCTCGCCGCGGTCGGTGCGGGCGAGCACCTCGCGCACGCCGAGCAGCATCCCGGCGCGCAGCCACGGTCCCGGTCGCCGACTGTCGAGCGTCGCCACGGGCAGCGCCACGTGCTCCAGGCCGGCGAATCCGGGCACGTCGAGCAACGCGCGCAGGTCGCGCCGGGCCACGGCGTCGGTGTCGAGGTAGACGCCGCCCTGTTGGTGCAGCACGGCGAGGCGCACGAGGTTGGCGCGCCCGGCCGGCTCGCGCAGGCGGCGGAAGAGATCGGCCAGCCGACGACAATCCCCCGAGGGCAGATCGAGGGATTCGAGCAGGGCGGCGCCGTCGACCGGGCGGAGTTGCACGCCTCGCGCTTTGAGGTCGGCCGCGAGCGGGCAGGCGTCGAGTGGGTCTTCGTGGTGCAGCTGGACGGAGTCGAAGCCCGCGCGCTCGAGCGCCGCGCGCATGCTCAACCAAGCGACGGGCAGCAGGCGCGGCCCGTTCCAGACGAAATGCGCGACGGCCGGGATCCGGCTCAAGCGCCGCCCGTGCGACGCGGACGGCGAGCCGTCGAGCTGGCGCGACGCTTGCGCTCGGGCCGCGCGAGCTCGGCCGCGCCGTCGCCCCGGTCCGCGTCGTCGTGGGTCGCGGCCCCGGGCTCGGGTGCCGTCGGCAGCGGCGTCTTGCCGCCGCGGTGGGCGTAGCTCTCGTCGGCGGGGTTGACCGGCGCGGCGTCGAAGGGCACCTCGCTGCGCGCGCGGTAGCTGGTCGGCACGGCACCGAGCGTCACCAAAAGGCCGTGCAGCGTCCACCACGGCATCAGGTGCCGGCGCGTGAGCTCGACGCGATCGCGCAGGTTGCGCCACGACATCGCCGGCGGCGGGTTTTGTGCGAGGTGCTCGCGGGCCGCCTCGTAGGCGTCCTCGTAGGCCTTGTAGACGACTTCCGGACCGGAGGTCAGGCGCTGCTGCCGCGCCGCCTCGAGGCCGAACGCTTGGCGCTGGGCCGGATCGTCGAGCAGACGCAGGATCGCCGCCGCGAAGGCCTCGTTCTCGCCCGGGCCCTTCTGCACGAGCAGGCCGTTCTTCTCGTGCTTGACCTGGTGCGCGACGCCCATGCCGTCGTCGAAGCCGACGACGGGCGTGCCCATCCACAGCGACTCGCTCACCACCTGGCCGAAGGTCTCGGTCATCGAGGTGTACACGAACAGGTCCGCGTTGGCGTACCACTCGGGCAGGTCGCGCTGCGGCCGCTCACCGACGAACTGCGTGCGGTGCGCGATGCCGAGGGTGTCGGCGAGCTGGACCAAGCTGGCGTGCGCGGGGCCGTCGCCGACCAAGGTCAGGCTGGCCTCGGGGCGCTTGGGCAAGATGTGATGCGCGAAGACGGCGAGCAGCTGGTCGAGCGACTTCTCGCCGGCGTGGCGGCATGCGACGAAGAGGCGGTCACCGCGCTCGAAGTCGCGCTGGAAGGGATCGGGGCCGAGCTCGCGGTTGAAGTTCCGCACGTCGATCGGGCGCTGGATGATGTGGATCGGCACCGAGAGGCCGCGATTGCGCCAATAGTCGACCAAGCCCTGGCACTGCACGATCAGGCCGTCTCCCTCGTTGAAGGCGCCGCCGAAGACGTTCTCCACGCCGCGGGTCAGCTTGTCGAACAGGGGCTTGGTCGGCCCGAAGTTCAGCGCCTCCTCGGGGATTGCGTGGTGCGCGAAGCCGGGCAGGTAGACGGTGTTGGTCTGCACCACCGGGATGCCGTGCAGCTTCCGGACCAGCGCCGGCCAGTGCATCGTCAACGCGTTGGTGTGGGCGTGGACGACGTCGAAGGGCGGCCGGTCGAGGTAGGTCGACGCCGGCGTCGGGAAGCCGAAGCGGACCTTGTCGTATTGGTGGAAGGGCGCCGAGTCGAAGAGCAGCGAATCGGGCGGCGGCTGGCGCTGGTTCTTGCCCGGGCGCGGACCGACGAGCGTGACCTTGTGGCCGCGCATCTCCATGTTGCGCTTGAACGTCTGCGTGGCGAGCGCGGGGCCGTTGGCGAAGTCGACCGCGACGTAGTCCGTGAGCATTCCGATGTGCATGGCGTCTCCTGGCCGCCCCCTCGTGGCGCGCCGCCCCGCTGCGTAGCACACTGTGTGCCATCCGCAAGCCGATCTCGCCGATGGTGTGCCGATCGCGGGTCGCGCGTCCGTGGGGACCCGAGCTGCCGGAGCAGGGCTGCTCCAATCGCCTGGGGCATGGAGTATCGGTACTCCAGATGCAGGATCGTCACGCGACTGCTACGCTGTTGCCGGCCGCGTTCGCGGCGGAGGAACGCATGGCCCGCACCCGCGTCGTCTCTCGCATCGCCCACGAGACCTGCCAGACCGCTCCCCGCCTCCAGCTCGGGCATCGCTGGTGGGAGCGGCTCGAAGACGATTTCGCGCATCAGGACGAAAACTTCGAGCTCAAGCTGCGCGACCGTGTCCTCGTCGGTACCACCGCGCTGATGGACAAGGGCATCCGCACCTTCGCCGCCAGCGCGGTCGGCGCCCTCGCCGTGCCGGTCGGCTTTCATCCGCTCGAGTGGCGCCATATCGAGGCCGACGCAGCGCATTACCACGAGCTCTCCGACGCCGGCGTGGCCGAGCACTTCCTGCAGGCGCCGGTGCGCCACGTCGCCGTGCGCGGCCGGCCCGCCTTGGTGCCGCTGTTCAAGCCCAAGGACGGCACGGTGGAGGATCTCGAGTTCGACAGCCCCTTCGTGCCGAGCCTGCCGCGTCTGCGCGAGCCCTGGCGCCGTCACGGCGGCAACCGCGTCGCCACCGCGCGGCTGTGGCGCCACGACGGCCCGGCGCGGCCGACCATCGTCGCGATCCACGGTTTTGGCGCCGAGCAGAGCTGGATCAACGAGTGGATGCTCGCGCTCCCGCGGCTCTACCAACTCGGCTGCGACGTGATGCTGATGACGCTGCCCTTTCACGGGCCGCGACGCACGATGTTCTCGCCGTTCTCGGGCCACGGCTTCTTCGCCGGCGGGCTCGCCTGGATCAACGAGGCCTTCGCGCAGGGCGTGCACGATTTCCGGGTCTTCGCCGACCACCTGCGGCGGGATCGCGGGGTGCCGAAGATCGGCGTGACGGGTATCTCGCTCGGCGGCTGCACCACGGCGCTCTGCGCGTCGGCGGCGCCCGAGCTCGATTTCGCCGTGCCGAACGTACCGGTGACCAGCCTCGCCGACCTGCTGCTCGAGTGGCGGCCGCTCTCGGTCGCGGTGCGCGCGTTGATGGCTGGCACCGGGATGACGATCCGCGATCTGCGGCATTTCCTCGCGGTCTCGAGCCCGCTGACCTGGACGCCGCAGGTCCCGCTCTCGCGGCGCATGATCATCGGCGGCGTCGGCGATCGCGTGACGCCGCCCAAGCATTCGCGGCTGCTCTGGGAGCATTGGGACCGCTGCCGGCTGCATTGGTTCCCGGGTGGACACGTGCTCCACCTCGACAAGGGGGAATACCTGGTCGAGATGGGGCGCTTCCTCCGGGACGCCGACTTCCTCCCGGAGCGGCGCGCGCGCTAGGGCGTCGCGGTCGAATCGACGCCGCCGTCGACGCGGGGAGGCAGCCGAGCAGCGATGCGAGAGGACGGCAGCGATCGAAGGTCGAACCAAGCCCGCGGCGGCGGCAACGTCGGCGGTGCGCTCGCGGTGCTGCTGGTCGTTCTCGCTGCCGGTGCCGCGCTGTGGTGGTCCTCTCGGCCGCCCCCGGAGCCGCCGCCCTCCGCCCCAGACGAGAGCACGCGCGCGCCGGCAACGCCGCCGCCGCCCGACGCGTCGCCGCCGCCCGCGCCGTCCGAGCCGAGCGAACCGGCCGATCCGGGCCCAGCGCCACCGAAAGCGCCTTCGACCGGGAAGGTGACCATCACGCTCTCGGAGCCCCCGGCGAGCTGGTACGGCCGCGGCGAGCAGGGCGACAACGAGGCGCACTATCGCGCGTTGCTGCGCCGGGTCGGCGGCCCGGGCGCGGTGTTCTCGTCCGAGCTCGGCCGCGCCGCGCGCGAGATGGTCTTCCAATACACCGAGCTCGGCCGCGAGCCGCCCTCGGATGTGCGCGACTTCCTCATCCGAGGCTCGGGCGCTCTCGCGGCCGACACCACCTTCCAGCACGCGACCAGCGCCTCGGACGCCGCGACCGTGCTCGAGCGCACCCTGCGCGCCGCCATCTCCGAGCCGCTCGACGGCGACGGCCCGCTCGTCGTCGGCATCGGCGAGGTCTTCGTGCCCGGCAAGCCGCCGACGCGGCATATCGGCGTGGTCGCGACGCGGCTGCCGTTGGCGCTCGAGCCCACGCCGCGCACCGTCCGACCGGGCGCGGCGCTGCTGCTGCGTGGGCGGCTGCTGGTGCCCTTCCGCGACCTCGAGGTGCTCGCGCTCGGTCCGGACGGCAGCATCCGCGAGGGCAGCGTCCGCGTGCGGGACGGCGACCGCCTGGAGGTCCTGGTGCAGGCGGGCGAGCGACTCGGGCCGCTCGACGTGCAGCTGGTCGGCCGTGGGCCGCGGGGTCCGGGCAAGCTGGTGCAGGTGCGCGTGCAGGTCGCCGACGGGCCGCCCGAGGACGCGCTCCCCGATCACGCGAGCTTCGAGCTGCCGCCCGACGAATCCGGGCTCCGCGACGCACGCGACGCGGCGGCGCTGGCCTGGAAGCTGCTCAACGACGACCGCGAGCGCCACGGTCTACCGCGGCTGAGCTGGGATCCGACGCTGGCGGAAGTCGCCGAGGGCCACAGCCGCGATATGCGCGACGCGGCGTTCTTCAGCCATTCCTCGCCGAGCACCGGCCTGCACGCCGATCGCCTCGCGCGCGCCGGCTATCGCTCGACGACCTCGGCCGAGAACCTGGCGCTCAACGTCAGCATCGCCGAGGCCGAGCGCGGGCTGATGCACAGCCTCGGGCATCGCCGCAACCTGCTCGGCGCGCGTTTCACCCACGGCGGCGTCGGCGTGGTCGGCGAGGAGCGCGAGGGCGGTGGCCGGCGGTGGTGGGTGACGCAGCTCTTCGCGCGGCCGGTGCGTGCGCTCGACCCGGACGCCGAGGCCCGGCGGCTGCGCGACCGGGTCGACCGGGAGCGCGGCGAACGTGGGCTCTCGCGCCTGGTCGGGACCGCCGAGCTCGACACGCTCGCCGCGCGCTACGCGGCCGACGCGGCGCGGGACGGCGTGGACGGCCTGGGCGACCGCGTCCTCGAGCAGGCCCGCGCCGAGGGGCTGCTCGGGCGGCGGCTGCGCGCGTGGACCGCGCAGGCGAGCGAGCCCGACGAGCTGGCGCTGCCCGCGGCCGCGCACGACGGTCGCGCACGCCGGCTCGGCGTCGGGGTGGCGCAAGAACCCTCGGTCGGGCGGGTCGGGGTCGTGCTCCTCTTCGGCGATTGAGCGCGGCGGCGCGCAAACGAATCCTCGCTGGCGGCCGTCGGCTCGAATATGCGAAGGTCTGCCGCGTTGCTGATTCGGATCCCGCCCGCGCCAGCGTGGCACTTCGACCTCGGAGCTCGCGATGATTCTCGGCCTCTCGTCCTTGTCCCGCGCTCGCGCCGCCACGTTCGCCGTGGTCGCCCTCTTCGGCGTCGCGTTCGGCCGCCCCGGTGAGGCCGGCGGCGACGAGAAGGCCCGCCTCGAGGCCGGCGAGGTCATCATCCGCGCCTACGCCGTCAAGGGCTCCGAGCTGCCCCGCACCAAGCTTCGGGCGGTGATCAACGCCCCGATGGAGAAGGTATGGGCCGTGATCGAGCGCTGCAACGACTACAAGCGCACGATGGTCCGCGTCATCGAGAGCAAGGAGCTCTCGCGCAAGGGCAACGTCGTCACCTGCCGCGTCAAGGTCGACATGCCGTGGCCGATCGACGATCTGGCCGCCACCACACGGGCCGTGCACACGGCGGTGCCGGGCAAGAGCTACAGCCGCGTCTGGAGCCTGGTCGACGGCGACTACAAGGCCAACGAGGGTGGGTGGAAGCTCACGCCGTGGGGGGACAAGCCCGGCCGCACCTACGTCGAATACGAGGTCTACGCCGTGCCCAAGATCGCGGTGCCGGTCTGGATCCAGAAGAAGGCCGCGCGGTCGGCGCTGACGGACCTGATCGAGCGTCTGCGCAAGTTCTCCGGCGCGAAGCCGTAGCCTCTGCGGCCGCCGTTGACAGCCCCGGCGGCCGCGCTATCGTGCGTCGAGGTCCGGGCCTTCGCGGCTCCGACGACGCGGGTGTAGCTCAGTTGGTAGAGCGTCAGCTTCCCAAGCTGAATGTCGCGGGTTCGAACCCCGTCGCCCGCTCCGCTTCGTCACCTCAGACCCCGGCCGTTCGCGGCCGGGGTCTTTTCGCATGCCGGCCAGCAGGCCCGGCGGCAGGTGCAGGTCCGCGATGAACGACCTCCCGACCCTCCACGCCGAAGACCGCATCGTCCGCTCGCTGCGCCGGCTGCTGCACGTCAGCGATACCTACAGCCGCCAGCTCGTCGCGCGCGAGCACGTCACCGCGCCGCAGCTGGTCTGCCTGCGCGAGCTCGCGCGCAACGGGGCGATGATCCCGAGCGTGCTCGCCCGCGCGGTCTCACTCTCGCAGCCGACGGTGACGGGGATCTGCAACCGCCTCGAGGCCCGCGGCTTGGTCACCCGGGCGCGGGATCAGGGCGACCGGCGGCGCGTCACGCTGCGCTTGACCGACGCGGGCACGGCGCTCGCGCAGGTCGCTCCGTCGCCCTTGCATCTGCGGCTCGCGGCCGGGCTCGCACGCCTCGACCATGACGAGCAGGACGCGCTCGCCGATGCGCTCGATCAGGTCGTGGCGATGTTGGAGCCCGAGGGGGCCGAGCGGGCGCCGTCCGGGCGGGCGGGTCGCGCTAGCGCACGCTGAGACGGCGGCGGCGCGTCACCAGCGCCATCATCGCGAGCAATAGGACCACCGCCGCGGCGTTCGAGCGCGGCGCTGTCGCAGTCGCGGTACAGCCCGAGGGGCTGGCACCGCCGGCCGTGCCGCCCGGTTGCGCGGTGCCGCCGCCGGTGCCGCCGTTGACGCCGGTGTCGGTTGCGCCGGCGCCATTGCCCGTGTCGGCACCGCCGCCGCTGTCGCCACCGCTGTCGGCCTCGGTGCCGCCCGCGTCGACGCCGCCACCACCGCCGCCGCCCGCGTCGTCTCCGCCGGTCTGCGGCGCGGCCCCGCACGCGCCGACGCTGCCGCCGATGCCGTTGCAGACCAGACCGAGCGGGCAGGTGTTCGGGCCGAACGGGTTGCAGGGCTTGCCACAGGTGCCCTGGTGGCAGAACAGGCTCACGCAGCCGGTGTCGCCGTTGCACGCGGAGCCGAAGCCCTCGGGGCCCTTGCTCGAGCACACGCCCTCGGGCTTGTCGGCCTCGAGGCGGACGCAGCCCTTGTCGTCGCCGCAGGTGGCGCCGGCGCCGAAGATCGAGCACGCCGGCGCGCATTTGCCGCCGAGGCAGAGCCCGCCGACGCACTCGGACGACTCGGTGCAGGCCTCGAAATCCGGCACGCAGGCGACCTTCTTGCCCGCGGCGCACCAGGAGTCCTTGCCGTAGTCGGTGCACTGCTGACCGCACGCGCAGTCGACATC
>JBEARB010000295.1:0-4215 GCA_041163625.1 Pseudomonadota bacterium
AGGATTGGCTGCGCAGCTGAGCGGCCGCCGAGGCGCTCGGGCTCGACCTGCCCCCGACGTGCGGCGGCGAGGCAACCCGCGCGCGGATTCGCAAGGAGAGGCGCGCTGTGACGACACTGCACACGATCGCGTTCTCGCACTATTGCGAGCGGGCCCGTTGGGCCTTGCAGCGCGCCGAGATCCCCTTCGACGAGCGCGGCTACTTGCCGATGTTCCACATGCCGGCGATTGCAATCGCCAGCGGGATGCGGCCGGGCGCCGCCGACGCCAACAGCTCGGCGCTCTCGACGCCGCTGCTACGCCTGGACGACGGCGGCCGACTGCACGACTCGGCGGCCATCGTCGCGTACGCCGCGCAGCACGGCGGCGCGCGCGCGGTCCCGCTCTCGGGGGGCGACGCCGCCGTGACCGAAGTCGAGCTCGCGCGCCAGCTCGGCCCGGACGCGCGCCTGCTCGCCTACCACTACCTACTCGACGACCACGCCCTGCTCTCGGCCGTGGTGCGCCACAACGTCGGCGCCGGCCAACGGGCAGCGTGGACGCTCGGCCGCCCTGCCCTGGTCGGCGCGATGCGCAAGGCGCTCGGCATCCGACCCAGCCGCGCCGCACGCGCGCAATCCCGGATCGAGGCGCTCTGGGATCGCCTCGACGCGCAGTTCGCCGACGGGCGGGCGTGGATCGGGGGCGACCGCTTCGGCAGCGCCGACCTCACGCTCGCCGCGCTCGCCGCCCCGATCCTCGGCATCGACGCCGCGGCGGGCTACGGCGCGTGGCTGCCGCCGCTCGCGGCGTTGCCGGCGGCGATGCGCGCCGACGTGTTGCGTTGGCGCGCGCGTCCGACGGGTCAGCGGGTGGTCCGCGCCTACGCCGAGGAACGCCGCTGAGGGCGCAGACGGCAGCCACGCCTAGCGTCCGCGCAGCCAGCGGTCGAGCAGCTCCGCCTCGTTGGTGACGACGTGCTCGGGGGCGTCGCGCTCAATGCGCGCGAAGGTGTCGCTGCCGGCCGAGAACATCCAATACGACAGCCCGACCCCCGCGCTGCGCACCATGTCGCGGGCGCTCGGCTGCAGCCAACCTGGATGCGCCTCGACCAGCTCGATGCCGACGCCGGCGAAGTCGCCCAGCGGACGGGTCTGTCCGTCCAGCGGTGGTGGGACGCCCTGGATCGCCGCCAAGCGAACGCCCTCGCGCTCGTGCGCGCCGGCGTCGACCATCGCTTGCAGCAGCGTCGGATCGAAGCTGGTGAAGACGACCTCGAGCGCGTGGCCGGTGGCGCCGGCGGTGACCTCGAGCCGGTCGCGCAGCGCCAGCGCGCAATCGGCGTGGGCGACGCGGTCGGCGGGCGTGTGGACGTCGGCGTGGTCGATGCCGACGTAGCCCTTGAGCTCGACGTAGACGAGCAACGCGGCACCGGCGCGGGTGGCGAAGGCGGGCGCCACGAGCGCGGCCTCGATCTCGGCGGCCGCTTCGTCCGCGGTCGCAGCGGCCGGCTCGCCGTCCGCAGGCACATCGTGCGCGAAGAGGCAGCGAGCGGCGGCGGCGTCCCAGAGCAGATCGATCTCGAGGCCGTCCAGCCGCGGCGCGGGCGCTTCGAGCAAGCCGAGCCCCTCGCGCAGCGCCACGAGCGTGTCGTCGCGGGTCGGATCGGGCGCGGCGGCGCAGTTGCTGTTGTGGCAGACCAAGCGCGGCGCGGCGGCCCCGTCGACGCAACCCGCGGCCAGCAGCCAGGCGGCCGCGAGCGCCCATCGCGTCCGGCGACGGCGTTCAGCGGCCATGGTCGATCCCGACGTGCCAGGCGAAGCGCAGCCAGAGCGCGAACTGCATCTGGTCGATATAGGCGCGCCCAGAGGAGAAGCCGATGGTCTCGGTCGGCAAGCCGCCGCCGTGCTTGACCACGCGGACCGCCAATTCGGCGCCGAGGTTCGGTTGCAGGCGGCCCGAGAAGAAGGTCGGCAGCGGGGCGACGGTCCCGAGCAAGAGCTTCTGCTGGAGTTGGTGACCGCCGCCGAGGCTGCCGATCGCAGTGGTCCGCCAGCCCAGCAATCCGGCCCACGACGCGCTCGCGGCGCGCCCGCTCGGTCGCCAGACCAGGTGCACGTCGGAGTCGATCTGTCCGTCGGTGACGGCCATCGGATCGACGACGGCGACGACGTCGAAGGCGCCGCGGCGGCCGCCGACGGCGATGCGCGCGGGGTGGGTGCCGACCTCGGTGCGCAGGTCGACGCCGACCATCCATGAGGTCGTCGGGGTCGCTGCCGTCGGCGCCTTCACCGGGTTCGCCTGCGCCCACGCCGGCGTCGCCAACAGCAACCCGGCCAGCTGCCACCACCAGCGCTGCCCGGCCCGCCGTCGTTCTTGTGCGCGTTCGTGTCGCATCGCCACCTCCCGCGAGGGTGAGCAGACCACGAACGCCACGACTTTGGCGAGCGCAACGCTTGACCCGCCCGCAGGGGTCGCGCAGAACGCTGCGCCGGGCCTGCAACCTTCGCAGCCCGCACCGGAGCCTCCGATGACCGAGCCGACGCGCCGCCACTTCATCACCGACATCATCGACGCGGACCTCGCGGCCGGCCGCAACGACGGCGCCGTCGTGACGCGCTTCCCGCCCGAGCCCAACGGCTTCCTGCACATCGGCCACGCCAAGTCGATCTGCCTGAATTTCGGCCTCGCGCAGCGCTACGGCGGGCGCTGCCACCTGCGCTTCGACGACACCAACCCGCTCAAGGAAGAGACCCGCTACGTCGAGTCGATCCAGGCGGACGTGCGCTGGCTCGGCTTCGATTGGGGCGAGCACCTCTACTTCGGTTCGGACTATTTCGATCGGATGATCGAGGTCGCCGAGCACCTGATCGAGCGTGGGCTCGCGTACGTCGACGACCAGACCGTCGAGGCCATCCGCGAGGGGCGAGGCGGGTTCGACCGCCCCGGCACGAATTCGCCCTTCCGCGACCGCAGCGTCGCCGAGAACCGCGACCTCTTCGCGCGCATGCAGCAGGGGGAATTCGAGGACGGCAGCCGCGTGCTGCGCGCCCGCATCGACATGGCGCATCCGAACATGATCATGCGCGATCCGCTGCTCTATCGGATCCGCCACGCGCACCACCATCGCACCGGGGACCGCTTCTGCGTCTACCCGATGTACGACTTCGCGCATTGCCTCGAAGACGCGTTCGAGGGCATCACGCACAGCATCTGCACGCTGGAGTTCGAGTCCAACCGCGAGCTCTACGATTGGGTCCTCGACGCGGTCGAAGACCTGTACGGCTGGGCACCGCGCCCACGGCAGTACGAGTTCGCTCGCCTGCAGGTCGGCTACACCGTGATGAGCAAGCGGAAGTTCCTCCGGCTGGTGGAGGAAGGCCACGTCGAGGGTTGGGACGACCCGCGCATGCCGACCATCGCCGGCATGCGGCGCCGCGGCTACACGCCCGAGGCGATCCGCAACTTCGCCGAGCTGGTCGGCATCGCGAAGAACAATTCCTTCGTCGATATCGGCAAGCTCGAGCATTGCGTGCGCAGCGACCTCGAGGAGCGCTGCCCGCGCGCACTGGCCGTGCAAGATCCCGTGCCGCTCGTGCTCGAGGGGCTGCCCGAGGGCTACCGCGAGACGCTCGAGCTCGCCTGGTGGCCCGGAGATCCCGAGCGCGCCGGCAGCCGCGCTGTGCCGATCTCGGCCAACCTGCTCGTCGAGCGCGACGATTTCGCCGACCCGGCGCCCAAGGGCTGGAAGCGGATGACCATCGGCGGACACGTGCGCCTGTTCGGCGCGTTCGTAGTGCGCATCGACGCCGCCGAGCGCGACGCCGAGGGCCGCCTGCTGCGCCTGCGCGGTCGTGCCCTGCCCGAGACCATCGGCGGCGCCAACCCGGGCGACGGCAGCCGCGTCGCCGGCGCCATCCATTGGCTCGACGCCGACACCGCCCTGCCGGCCGAGGTGCGCCTGTACGACCGCTTGGTGCGGGTCGAGATGCCCGAGGCGGGCGGCGCCGACTTCCTCGAGTCGCTCAACCCCGACTCGCTGCAGATCTGTGCCGACGCGCGCGTCGAGGCGGGGCTGCGCGACGCGCCTGCCGGTCATCGCGTGCAGTTCTTGCGGCTGGGCTATTTCTGCGCCGATCCGGACGCAGGCGCCGAGGGTAAGCCGCGTTGGAACCGCATCATCACGCTGCGCGACACGTGGGCCAAGGCGACCGGCGCGGTCGCCGACGACGGTCG
>JBEARB010000296.1:0-12283 GCA_041163625.1 Pseudomonadota bacterium
GACGGCTCCAAGCGCGAGGGCTTCGTCCAAGTGAAGCCGTATTGGGCTCCCGAGACGACCATCAAAGTCTGCGCGCTGGACGCACAGGACACTTTGGTCAGCCCGGCTGGCAAGGATTGCAGCCAGCAAGGGTCGTATTACGACCCGGCCTGCGGATGCGGCCCGGAGCTGCGCTGGTGCCGCTACGGGCTGGTGACCGATCGCAAGATCCTGCAAGGCTTTGCCACGGCCCTCGAGAAGCAGATCGCGCTCGTCGTCTCCGAAGATCGGCCCTACACCGACCTGTTCACCGAGAAGGTGGCGTGGGTCAACGGTCCGATCGCCTACTTCTGGAAGCACCAGGCGCACTTGACGGCCCCGTTGCGGATGACGCCGGCGCCGATCGACGCCTCTGCGCTGCCGAACCTGCCCTTCGACGCCGAGGATACCTGGGTCAAGGTTCCGCTCGGCGGCGCGCACGCGGGCATCCTCACCGCGCCCGCGTTCTTGCTGCGCTTCCAGACCGACCGGTCGCGCGCGGCGCGCTACTACAACACCTTCCTCTGCCAGCCCTTCCAGGCGCCGGAGACCGGCATCCCGGTCGACGCCGTCGCAGCGGTCTCGGAGCCGGATCTGCAGAAGCGCGCAGGGTGCAAATACTGCCATGCGTTGCTTGAGCCGGTCAGCGCGTTCTGGGGCCGGTGGGTCCAGAATGGCGCGGCGTTCCTCGATCCGGCCGCGTTCCCGCCGTGGCGCCAAGACTGCGACGCTTGCGCCAAGACCGGGCTGCAGTGCAGCACCGAGTGCAAGCTGCACTACCTCACCACGGCCTACTCCGAGCCGGAGAAAGCCTTCCTCGGTTGGCTCGAGGCCTACGTCTTCCGGCAGCCCGCGCACCTCAAGCACATCGACCAGGGGCCCAAGCTGATGGCGCTCGGCACGGTCGTGGACCAACGCCTGCCACGTTGCGTCGTCCACTCGACGGCGGGGTGGCTGCTCGGCCGCGCGCTCGCCGGCGAGGACGAGTTGGCGTGGGCCGACCAACTCGCCGTCGACTTCGCGCAGCAGGGCTTCTCCTACCGCAAGCTGGTCGCGACCATCGTCGCCAGCGAGACCTACCGGAGGGTGCGATGAACCGGCGCGAAGCAGACCGCGTGGCGCGCGGCGTCCTCTGCCTCGGTGTCGCGCTCTCGATCGGTGCGCTGACCGGCTGCGCCGCAACCGGCGAAGGCGGTTCGGTCGTCAGCCATGTCGAGACCGCGGCGACCTCGGGCGGGCAGGGCGCCGTCGGTGTGACGAACCCGGCGCAGCCGGCCGAGGCCGAGGCCGAGGCCATCCTCGCCAACACCACTCCCGAGGCCGCTGGTGGCCCGCTGACCGAGGTTCAGGACGTCGACCTGCTCGCGACGCTGCCGCCCCCATCGCGGCCGCGCAAGCGCATGGACATCGACCAGCTCGACGCCGCATTGCAGCGGGTGAGCGGCGGCATCGGCTGGACCTCCGGCAAAGGCGCGACGCTGAAGAACGAGTTCGAGACCCTCGCGATCACGCTCGGCAAGCCCAACTACACCGATCTGACGACCGAGGACCTCGAGCCGACCGCGCTCTTCCAGAAGTTCCTCGGCGACGCGGCCACCGCGGTCTGCACCAAGCTGATCGACGTCGAGCTCGACAAGGCGCCTGCCGACCGCGTCTTCCTGGTCGGGATCGACCCGAGCAAGCCCTACGCCGCCGACCCGAAGGCCAACGACGCGAATCTGGCGCTGCAGCTCCTACGCTTTCACGGACGCGTGGTCGACGCGACCGGACCCGAGCTGGCGCGCTGGCGCTTCCTGCTGCAGGGCGCGACCCAGATCACCGGCAAGGCGAGCGAGGGGTGGCGAGCCGTCTGCGTGGCGCTCGTCGAGCACCCCGCGTTCACGACCTACTAGCGCGTTCCCGGAGGACGAGCGATGCGACGAACCGATCCGAACCTGCAAGGACCGACCCGCCGCGGCTTCCTCGGGTCCGTGCTGCGCGTGGGCGCCGGCGCCGCGGCGCTCTCGACCCTGGACCTGAGCGATCCGCTCGGGCGACTCGCCTGGGCCGCCGAAGCGAGCGGCAGCAAGACCCCCACGGTCACCGATCGAAACTACATCTTCGTCTACTTCGCCGGCGGCTGGGACATCTTGCTCGGCTTGGATCCGCGCGATCCAGCCGTGTTCCATGACGGAAAGCTGGCGACCACGCAGATTCAGCCGGGCTACGAACTGCTCGACGACCCGCCCGGCGGCGGCAAATTGGTGCAAGCCAAGGACAAGGCCGGCAAGCCCGTCGTCTTCGGCCCGTACATCGGCGACTTCGCGAAGCACCTCGACAAGATCGCCGTCGTCCGCGGGATGAGCATGGACACGCTGACGCACGAGGTCGGGCGGCGTCGCTTTCTCACCGGCAAGCCGCCGAGCGGGCTGCTCGCGCGCGGCTCGTCCGGCGGCACCTGGCTCGCCGGGATGCTCGGTGAACAGGCTACGATCCCCCAGATTTCGGTGCGCGTGGAGGCCTACAACGTCGATCAGGCGAATTTCGCGACGGCGCTCAAGGTCGGCAACGTCCCCGACCTGCTGCGCGCCCTCGAGCCGGGTGGCAAGCCGCTGGACCCGAAGGTCGCAGCGCTGATCGACGCCACGCTCACGGATGCCGCCGCGTGTGGGACGGCGAAAGCCTCGCCGGTCTGGCAGGCTTCCGAGGCGTCGCGCAAGAAAGCCGCGCAGATGGTCGGCAGCGGGTTGGGCGCGCTCTTCGAGTTCCAGGCGAAGACGCCCGCGATGGCAGCGCTGCGCGAGCACTACGGCATCGCTGCCACCGGCGCCGCGGCGATGGCGTCGGTCGAGGCGCAGGCTGCGCTGGCCGTCACGGCGATCACCCACGGCATCAGCCGGGTGGTCAGCATCCAGGTCCCGCTCGCCGACGCCCACTTCGACACCTGGGCGACCGACCACGGACCCGAGCAGCAGCGCGGCTTCAACGTCGTGGCGCGAATGATCGAGGACCTCTCGGCCCGGATGCATCCGGCTGGCGGAACATGGCTCGATCGCACGACCATCGTGGGCTTCTCGGAGTTCTCGCGGACGCCGCTGATCAACGCTCGCGGCGGCCGCGACCACGCGCTGACCAACGCCTGCTTCCTCGCCGGCGGAAACATCGCAGGTGGCCAGATCATCGGCCGCAGCGCCGACGTCGCGCTCGCCCCGACGCGCACCAATCTGCTCACCGGCCAGACCGACGACACCAAGGGTGAGGTCATCAAACCCGAGCACATCTACCGCACGCTCTATCACGACCTCGGCGTGACGGCCGACGTCGCCGACTTGCGCGTGCCGCCGCTGCTGGCGCTGCTCGCCAAGAAGTAGCCGTCGCCGCGCATCGGTGAAGTTCCGCGAAGGTGGTTGAGACACCGTCAGGCGGGGCGTACCTTGTCGGGGCGTCCGCCGAGGGGCAGGGCGCGACCACCCGGAGACTTGCCATGCGTCGATTCCACTTCTCCACGTCCGTCATTGTCGCGTTGCTGTCCGGCGCGCTGCTGTTCACGACCGGCTGTGGCACCTCCGACCTCGCGGCTGCCGGACCCGGCGCGGCCGATTCGGCGGGCGGCGGCGGCGGTGGCGACGGCGGCACCCTGCAGGACGACAGTGGCGACGGTGGCGGCGGCGGCGGCGGCGGCGGTGGCCTCTGCGGCGACGGCACCTGCGACCCCCTCGAGACGCCCGAGACCTGTCCGCTCGACTGCAAGGGGACGGTCGACGGTGGCGGCGGCGGCGGCGGCGGTGGTTCGCCGATCGAATGCCTGCAGAAGGCGTGCGCCGGCGCGTTGCAGACCTGCAGCCTCGACGCCAAGTGCGCGCAGACCCTGGGCTGCATCGCGAGCTGCTCGGACGCGGCGTGCCTCGGCGCGTGTCGGCAGCAAGCTCGCGCCGGCGGACCGCTCAACCCGACGACGGCGGGACTGTTCGCTTGCGGCGCAGGCGCCGGCTGCGGCGGCGGCGGCGGCGGCGGTCCGGTCTGCGGCGACGGGGTCTGCGACGAAGGCGAGAGCTGCCCGTCCGACTGCGGCGGCGGCGGTCCGGTCTGCGGCAACGGCGTCTGCGAGAAGGGCGAGGACGATTTCTCCTGCCCGGTCGATTGCTTCGGTGGCGAAGTCTGCGGTGATGGAGTCTGCTCGGTGAACGAGCCCGAGACCTGCCCCGAGGATTGCGTCACGCCCGGTCCGGTCTGCGGCAACGGGGCGTGCGAGAAGGGCGAGTCGCCGTTCTCGTGCCCAAAGGATTGCGGCCAGACCACGGTCTGCGGCGACGGCATCTGCAACGGTAACGAGTCTCCCGACAGCTGCCCGCAGGATTGCGGCGGCCAGGATCCGCTGACCTGCGCGAAGGAGCAGTGCCCGAAGGAGTTCGCGACCTGCACCTCGGATCCGGCGTGCGCCAAGTTGCTCGCCTGCTTCGCCGGTTGCTCCGACGACGGTTGCTACGAGAAGTGCCTGCAGCAGGTCGGCACCGGCGCGCTGCCAGCGTTCATGCCGCTCTCGCAGTGCGCCGAGAAGGTGTGCAGCGGCGGCGCCTGTGGCGACGGCTTCTGCGACGACACCGAGTCGCCGCAGACCTGTCCCGCCGACTGCCAGGCGCCGCCCGTCTGCGGCAACGGCAAGTGCGACGACGGTGAGAACCCGTTCTCCTGCCCGAAGGATTGCGGCGGCGGTCCGATCTGCGGCAACGGCACCTGCGAGGCGGGCGAGAGCGCACAGAACTGCCCGCAGGACTGCTTCTCGACCGGCAACCTCTTGGTCTGTGCGAAGGCCAAGTGCGAGAAGACCTACATCGCCTGCTCGAACGACGCCCAGTGCAACAAGGCCCTCGATTGCATCGCGAAGTGCACCGAGACCTCCTGCATCAACAGCTGCGCCGCCCAGAATACCGGCGCGCTGCAGCTGCTCATCCCGCTCGCGCAGTGCGCACAGCAGCAGGGCTGTCTGAGCGGCGGTGGCGGCGGCGCGGTGTGCGGCAACGGCAAGTGCGAGCCCGGCGAGAGCGCCCAGAGCTGCCCGAAGGACTGCCAGACCGGACCGGTGTGCGGCAACGGTCAGTGCGAGCCCGGCGAGGGGCCGCAGAATTGCCCGAGCGATTGCCAGCAGGAGGGCAGCTGCGTCGGAAAGTGCGGCGGTCAGGGATCGGGCGGCTGCTGGTGCGACCAGCAATGCGCAGAGTTGGGCGACTGCTGCTCCGACTTCAAGAAGGTCTGCTCCGACACGGTGCCGGTCTGCGGCGACGGCAAGTGCAACAACGGCGAGAGCGCCAACAGCTGCCCGCAGGACTGCAAGCCGGTCTGTGGAAACGGACAGTGCGAGAAGGGCGAGCAAGATACCTGCCCGAAGGACTGCGGCCCCCCGCCGCCGGTCTGCGGCGACGGCGCCTGCGCGCAGCCGTTCGAGAACGAGAATTCCTGCCCGAAGGACTGCGCATCGGCCGGCAAGCCCTGCAAGTCCAAGGCCGACTGCGCCGCGAGCGAGATCTGCTGCAACGGCAGCCAGGGCCAGATCTGCACCGCGCCGGCACAATGCTTCTAGTCGGGGGCGACGGGCGGAATGTCGATGCGTGACGACGAGAACACCGTCGAGGTGCAGTTTCCCCTCGACGTGCAGGACGGCTGGCCGCCCGTGCCGGTCGAGGCGCTCTGGTGCGTGCCGGTCGACACCGCGAAAGGGCACTACCGCATCGACAACGTCCCGCTCTTTGCGCTCGGCGTGGCGTGGCGCGACCTCGTCCTCGCCGAACGAGAGGACGGCGCGCTCGTCTACCGCGCCGTCCTCGAGCCGAGCGGGCACTCCGTGCTACGGATCTTGGTCGACCCGGACTCCGACCCGGAGTCCGTCGCCATCGCCCTGACCGAGCGCGGTGCGGGCGTGCAGCGCACGCCGATCGAGTCGCTGCTCACGGTCGACCTCGCGCCGGACTTCGACGCCGCGGCGCTCTTGCTCTGGCTCGACGAGGCCGAGGCCGCCGGCTTGCTCGAGTGGGAAGAGGGCGCGCTCTCGAGCGCTCACCTCCCGACCGTCCACTAGACTTCTTCGTCAACGGAACGCGAATGTCCCCTCACGGCGCGCTGTCGCGCCGTGAGGGGACGCCCCTCGATCCGTCCTGTCCCTAGTTCTCGAGACAGACGCCGTTCTTGCAGGATCCGCTCTTGCCGCAGGGCGAGCCGTCGCTGATCGGCGCGGCCTGGCACTTGCCGGTCGCGGGGTCGCAGCTATCGGCGGTGCAGGCGTTGTTGTCGTCGCAGGACTTCGCCTTGCCGACGCATTTGTTGCTCGCGCAGATCGTCTCGAGCGTACAGAGGTTGCCGTCGTCGCAGGCGGCACCCTCGGTGGCCGGGTCGTGCAGGCACTTGCCGGTGGCCGGGTCGCAGTTGTCGACGGTGCACGGGTCGCCGTCACCACACGGCGGCGGCGGGCCGGCCTTGCACTTGCCGCCCTGGCAGACGTCGTTGAGCGTGCAGAGGTTGCCGTCGTCGCAGTCGCCGTCCGACAGGGCCAGGAACACGCACTTGCCGGTCTGGCTGTCGCAGAAGTCGTTGGTGCACTGCTCGGTGTCGAAGCACTCGTTCAGCGAGCCCGCCTTGCAGACGCCTTCGAGGCAGACGTCGTTGCTGGTGCAGGCGTCTCCGTCCTCGCAGACGCCGCCCGAGGTCGCCGCGTGCAGGCAGCCCTTGGCCGGGTCGCAGCTGTCCTTGGTGCAAGCGTTGCCGTCGTCGCACGGCGCGGTCTGCTTGCCGAGGCAGAGGCCGTTGGCGCAGAGATCCGAGTCTGTGCAGACGTCGCCGTCGTCGCAGGGCTTGCCGTCGGTCTCGGGGCCGTGGGTGCAGCCCGACTTCGGGTCGCAGGCGTCGATGGTGCAGGGCTTGTCGTCGTTGCAGTCGATGCTGTCGCCGCCCTTGCAGATGCCCGAATCGCAGTACGAGTTGGCGCTGCACGGGTTGTTGTCGTCACAACCCGGGTTGCCGGCGACCGGCGAGCCGAGGCACCCGGTCTTCGGGTCGCAGCCGTCGACGGTGCAGACGTTGCCGTCGTCGCACTTCTTCTGCGTGGTGCCGAGGCACTTGCCGCCGTCACAGTGGTCGCCCTCGGTGCAGATGCTGCCGTCGTTGCAGGCCTGCTTGTCGTCGGCGACGTTGGTGCAGCCGCCCTTGGCGCCGCAGGCGTCGATGGTGCAGCTGTTGTCGTCGTCGCAGTCGAGGACCGGACCGCTGATGCACACGCCGGCTTGGCAACCGTCGTCCTTGGTGCAGGCGTTGCCGTCGTCGCAGGGCTTGGCGGCGGTCGGCGCGTACCAGGTCGCGGTCAGGCGGAAGAGCAGGCCAGCCGGGTTGGTGAGGATGGTGCCGTTCGGGTCTCCGGGGTTGGTGACCTTGCAGATCAGCGTGTTCTCACCGGACTTCAGGTAGGAACCGACCGGCACCTTGGCGACCTTGGTCCACGGCTTCGGATCGCTGCCCGAGCTCGCGATGAGCTTGCCGTTGAGCTTGCACTCGTAGGTGCCGTCGGCGGCGACCTCGAAGCTACCGGCGAGCTGGGCGATGCCCGGCGGCACGTCGAACTGGCGGCCGAACCACACCGTCTCGTCCTTCTTCGGATCGAGCACGATGTCGTCGGACCAGATCCAGGTCGACCCCGCGAGCTTGGTCCACTCCGCGAACCCGGCCCAGGTCGCCACCGCGAACTGGAGCGACACCGGCTGCTCCTGGCCGTCGACGACCACGAACTGCTTGGTGTAGCGCACCTGGGTGTCGGAGGAGACGACCAGCGATTGGTTCACGCCCGGATCGACCGCGACGTGGCTGCAGCCCAGCTTGCTGTCGCAGGCGTCGAGCGTGCAGGCGTTGCCGTCCGAGCAATCGGTGGCTGCGGTGCTGGTGCAGGCGCCGGACTTGCAGAAGTCGGCGCCGGTGCACGCATCGCCATCCGAGCACTCCGCGCCGTCGGCATTCTTGTGCGTGCAGCCCGCCTTCGGATCGCAGAGATCCTGGGTGCAGGGGTTGCCGTCGTTGCACGAGAGGCCGTTGGTGCCGGTGCAGGCTCCCTTCTCGCAGACGTCGAGGCTGGTGCAAGCGTTGCCGTCGTCGCACAACAACGAATCGACCTTGACCTGCACGTCCAGCTTCCACGTCAGGCCGCAGGGCGCGGTGTTGCTGCCGACCTTCGGCTCGCCGTCGGCTTGCAACATGCAGAAGAGGTTGGTCTCGCCGGCGCCGATTTGGCTGGTGACGTCGGCGCTCAGGATCTTGGTGGCGCCGCCGCCGCCCTGCGAGCCGATGACCATCGTGCCGCCGAGCTGGCAGGAGTAGCTGCCTGCGCCGGCGATCTGCAGCGTCGCCTTCTGCACCTTGGCGGCCGCAGGCAGGCTGATCTCGCGCACGAAGTAGGCCGTCTGGCCCGGCGTCGCGCCGCTGGCGCACGCGGGCGCGGCGATCCAGTACGCGCCGCCCAACGTCGACCACGCCGAGGGCGGCGTCGTCAGCACCTGCGCGGGCGAGACCGACTTCGGCTTGTTGTCGACGATCTCGGTCGCGGTCTGCGACGCCACGTCGCTGCGCAGGGTCACGGTGGTGTTGCCGACGCCGGTGGCGGGCTCGAAGGTGCAGCCGGTCTTCGGATCGCAGCCGTCCTTGGTGCAGATCTGCCCGTCGTCGCAGACGGTCTGCCCGCTCGGCGCGCACTTGCCGCTCTTGCAGTTGTCGCCGGCGGTGCAGGCGTTGCCGTCGTCGCACGGCCCGGTGAAGGCGGTGTGGACGCAGCCGAGCTTCGGATCGCAGCTGTCCGTGGTGCAGACGTCGCTATCGTTGCAGTCGAGCGCGCCCGAGCTGGCGCACTTGCCGCCGGCGCAGACGTCCTTCTCGGTGCACTTGTTGTTGTCGTCGCAGGGCTTGTCGCCGAGCAACGCGTAGACGCAGCCCTCGCCGAGCTTGCAGCTCTCGTCGGTGCAGATGTTGTCGTCGTCGCAATCGGTCGGCCCGAGCGCCTTGCACGCGCCGTCCTTGCAGGCGTCACCGGCGGTGCAGGGCTCGTCGTCGCTGCACGGGTTGGTGTCGTCGTTGACGTGCTTGCAGCCGGCGACCGGATCGCAGAGGTCGTCGGTGCACGCCTTGCCGTCGTCGCAATCGAGCGGGTTGCTGCCGGTGCACTTGCCGCCCGAGCATTTGTCGACCGTCGTGCACTTGTTGCCGTCGTTGCAGCCGACGCTGTTCGGGGTGAACGAGCAGCCGGAGTTCGGGTTGCAGTTGTCGTTGGTGCAGGCGTTGCCGTCGTTGCAGGTCTTGCCCGTGCCCTTGCAGCTGCCGCTGGCGCAGTTGTCGCCGACGGTGCAGGCGTTGCCGTCGCTGCAGGCGACCTCGCCGAGCGGCTTGTGCTGGCAGCCGAGCTTCGGATCACACGAGTCGACGGTGCAGACGTTGCCGTCGTTGCAGCTCACCGCGATGCCCGTGCACTTGCCCTCGTAGCAGGCGTCCTTGACGGTGCCGTACTTCTTGTAGGTGGTCAGATCGTAGGTGCATTTGTTGCCGTCGTCGCAGTTGATCAGGGGGCTGATCGGCACCGGCTTGTAGACGCACTTGCCGGTCTTGGCGTCGCAGGTGTCGTCGGTGCAGGGGTTGGCGTCGTCGCAGACCGCGGCCGAGGCCTGGGTGCACTTGCCGGCCTTGCAGGCGTCGCCGTAGGTGCAGAGGTTGCCGTCGTCGCAGCCAAAACCGTCCTGCACGGGCTTGTAGACGCAGCCGCCCGAGGCCTGGTCGCAGACGTCCGCGGTGCAGACGTTGTCGTCGTCGCAGAGCTTGGTGTCGGCCGGCACGCAGATGCCGTTCTTGCAGACGTCCTGCAGCGTGCAGGCGTTGCCGTCGTTGCAGCCGCCGCCGTTGTTCGCCGCGATCTGGGTGCACTCGCCGGTGGTCGGCACGCAGACGCCCTTGGTGCAGGGGCTGCCGTCGTCGCAATCGGGCACGGGGCCCGAGGAGCAGGTGCCGTTCTTGCAGGTGTCGCCCTTGGTGCACGGCTTGCCGTCGTCACAGCCCATGCCCTCGAAATCGGGCGCCGCGGCGCACTTGCCGGTCTTGGTGTCGCAGGTGTCGAGGGTGCACGGGTTGCCGTCGTCACAGACGGTCGCTTTGCCGCCGATGCAGCCGCCGTCCTTGCACAGATCTCCCGAGGTGCAGGCGTTGCCGTCGTCACAGTTGCCGCCCGAGAGCGGTGCGAACACGCAGTTGCCGGTCTTGGGGTTGCAGGTGTCGGCGGTGCAGACGTCGTTGTCGTCGCAGTCCTTGCTGACGCCGCCGTCCTGGCAGCTGCCGTCCTGGCATTGGTCGCCCTTGGTGCAGGGATCGCCGTCGAAGCAGGGCAGGGTGTTCGGCTTGAAGACGCAGCCCGCCTTCGGATCGCAGCTGTCGTCCGTGCACGGGTTCTCGTCGTTGCAGACCACCGCGTCACCCGGGATGCACTGGCCCTTCTGGCAGACGTCGCCCTTGGTGCAGACCGAATCGTCGGCCTCGCAGGCGGCGTCGTCCGGCTTGACGGTCGGCTCGCAGACGCCCGACTTGACCGAGCACGCGAAGCTCACGCACGGCGTGTTCTTGGCCGGATCGCAGACCACGATGCTGTTGACGTCGACTTCGCAGGTATTCGTCTGCTTGTTGCAGACCAGCGTGCCGTTACAGAGGTTGCCGTCCTCCTTGGACGCGCAATCGCTGGTCTGCTCGCATTCGCAGGTGCTCTTGCCGCTGGTGCAGCTACCGGCGCTGCAGATATCGCCGGCGGTGCAGGGGTTGCCGTCGTCGCACGCGGCCTTGTTCGGCGTCGCGACGCACTTGCCGGTCGCGGCGTCGCAGCCGTCGTCGGTGCAGTTGTTGCCGTCGTCGCAGTAGGGCTTCGGACCGGCGGTGCAGACGCCCTGCTTGCAGGCGTCGCCGGCGCTGCAGGCGTCGCCGTCCTCGCAGAGCACGTTGTCGGCTGCGAACTTGCCGTCGCATTTGCCGGTGGCGGTGTCGCACGCCTCGAGGGTGCAGACGTTGCCGTCGTCGCAGACCTTCGGGTCGCCGCCGGCGCATTTGCCGGCGCTGCACACGTCCTTCTGGGTGCAGGGGTTGCCGTCGTCGCAGGCGTCGGTATTCGGCGCGAACACGCAGTTGCCGGTCTTGGCGTCGCAGCTGTCGGTGGTGCAGGGCAGCGAATCGTCGCAGAGCTTTGTCTTGCCCGCGATGCAGGCGCCGCCGATGCAGGCGTCACCGAGGGTGCACAGGCTGCCGTCTTCGCAGGTGAAGCCGCTGTTGTTCTCGTGGTAGCACTTGCCGGTGTTCGCGTCGCAGATGTCGAGGGTGCAGCCCTCGCCGTCGTCGCAGTTGGTCTCGGCGCCGATGCAGACCGCGCCCGTATCGCAGACGTCGTTCTGGGTGCACGGGTTCTTGTCGTCGCAAGGATCGCCGAGGTTGCCGGGCTGGTGGTCGCACGTGCCCGACTCGGTGTTGCAGGTATCAGCGGTGCAGGGGTTGCCGTCGTCGCAGTCCTTGGCGGCGCCGGGCGTGCAGGTGCCGGCCTTGCAGTAGTCGGTGCCGGTGCAGGCGTTGCCGTCGTTGCAGAGCACGGCGACGGCGGTCGAGGTGCAGCCGTCCGAGAGGTTGGCGACCAGCTTCGGATCGCAGTGGTCCTCGGTGCAGGGGTTGCCGTCGTCGCAGACCGTCGAGGAGCCGGCGACGCAGCCGCCGTCCTGGCAGAGATCCGGCGTCGTGCACGGATCGCCGTCGTCGCAGGGCTCGGTGTTGTCGAAGTGGACGCAGCCGCCGCCGCTGCCGCCGACGCCGGCGTCGCAGCCGTCGTCGGTGCACGGATTGCCGTCGTCGCAGTCGAGCGCGCCGCCGGTGCAGGCGCCATCCTGACAAGCGTCGTTCTGGGTGCATGCCGAGCCGTCGTCGCAGGCGCCGGCGAGCGGGGCGTGCTGGCAGGCGCCGGTGGCGTCGCAGCTGTCGGTGGTGCAGGGGTTGCCGTCGTCACACGCCTTGGGCGTGCCGGTGCAGTTGCCGCCCTGGCAGCCGTCGTCGTTGGTACAGGCGTTGCCGTCGTCGCAGTCGATGGTCATCGCCGTATGCGTGCAGGTCGCCGAGAGGTCGGCGGCGACCACGCAATCGTCGAAGGTGCAGGTGTTGTCGTCGTCGCAGGTGGCCTCGTCGGTCACGCCGTCGCAGTCGTTGTCCTCGCCGTCGCAGATCTCCTCGCTGGGCGTACAGATCGGGTCGATGT
>JBEARB010000297.1:0-4517 GCA_041163625.1 Pseudomonadota bacterium
CCTGCAGATCGCGCGAGGCGTACTCGAAGATGGTGTGGGCTGCTTCGTGCGCGAAGATGACTTCGCCGTGCCACGGATCGGGCAAGGTCTGCAGGAGGTTCTCCTCGGCGCCGGCGCAGAGCGGTCGCATCAGCGTGGCGCCGTAGCCACGGCCGCGGGTATCCCAGTCGATGTCGGGCCAGACCTTCGGCAGGTCGGCGTACTCGGGCATCGACGTGGTCGCGGCGTCCTTGCCGATCACGCCGAAGCGCATGCCGCTGCGCGCGAGCGCCTGCTGAAGACACGGCCGTCCCGCGAGCATCCGCGCGAGGATCCAGGCGGCCCGCCGCAGCGCGGCGTCGCCGACGTCGGCCGCTGCGACCAAGGGCACGCCACCGACGTCGATCCACCGCGTGTAGTGGGTCGGCAACCCGAGCGCCGCGGGCGGCGCGGTCGGGACGATCTCGGGGCAGCCGGGCACGGCCGCGTCGGAGGCGTCGGCGGTGCCGGAGGCGTCGGCTGCATCGGGGGCATCGGCCGCGCCGCCTCCCCCGTCGTGTGCAGCGGCATCCCACGCGCCGTCGCCCGCGACGGTGTCGGCGACCGCGACGTCCTCGCTCGCGTCCGCGACGTCGGCGGGCTCTTCGAGGCTCGGCGGGCTGCATCCGACGAGCGCCACGCACGCCAACCATCCCGTCAATCCGGCCGCCCCGATGGCGTACCGAGCCGCGTTGCGCTGGCGCGGGCGGTCTGCCACCCTCCGCCGAACCGCGGCCGCCTGCCGCCCACTGCACGCGCTTTCCCGCGCCTCGAGGAACGCCGAATGACCGCTCCGATTCTCGTCGCCGACGATCATGTCGTCACCATCCACTACACGCTCCGCGACGTCGAGGGCTCGGTCCGGGATTCCTCGGCCGGTAGCGACCCGCTGCCCTACCTGCACGGCCACGGCAATATCGTCCCGGGCCTCGAGGCTGCGCTCGCCGGCAAGACCATCGGCGACAAGATCGAGGGCCTGCACGTCTCGCCCGAGCAGGGCTACGGCTTGCACGACGAGAACCTCGACCTCGCGATCCCGGCCGCCAGCTTCCCCGACGAGATGCGCGACCAACTCGACGTCGGCATCCAATTCGTCGCCGAGCACCCGGAGAACGACGAGCAGACCGTGCTCTACACCGTGCTCGGCCACGACGAGGACGACGACGGTCCCGTGGTGCTCGTCTCGGGCAACCACCCGCTCGCCGGCGACGTGCTCGTCTTCGACGTCGAGATCATCGGTATCCGTCCCGCGACGGCCGACGAGCTCGAGCACGGCCACTCGCACGGCGAGGGTGGTCACCACCACTAGGCGCCTGCGCCTCGCCCGCCGACGCGCCCGCGCCGCGGCCGCGTCTCCGTCCACCTTGCTGCCAGCTGAGGTCCGATGCGGAAGAATTTCGTCCTCGACACCAACGTCTTGCTACACGACAGCCGTTGCCTCGAGGCGTTTGCCGACAACGTCGTCAACATTCCCATCTACGTCATCGAAGAGCTCGATCACTTCAAGCGTGATCAGAGCGAGCTCGGCCGCAACGCCCGCCACGTCGCTCGCGAGATCGACCGGTATCGCGAAGGCGGTCGGCTCGAAGACGGCGTGGAGACGGCCGGCGGGGGCTTGGTCCGGGTCTGCTTCACCAAGAAGCGGCTGCCGGGGGAGTTCGCGGTTGGTCAGGTGATGGACAACGCGATCCTCTCGGTCGCCGTCGATCTGCGTGACCGTGAGCCCGACACGCCCGTGATCTTCGTCACCAAGGACACCAACCTGCGCATCCGCGCCGACGCGCTCGGCATCACCGCGGTCGACTACGACGTCGAGGGCAAGGACGTCAGCGAGGTCTACAGCGGCACCGCCGAGGTCGAGGCCACCGGCGACGTCATCGACCGGCTCTTCGACGGCGAGACCATCACGGTCGCGGACCTCGGCACGCGCGAGTTCAACCCGAACCAGTACCTCACGCTGGTCGGGGGCAGCGGGCGGCGCCAGAACGCGCTGGCCCGCGTCACCGAGGGCAACGTCATCGAGCCGCTGCAGCGCCTGCGCAAACCCATCTGGGGCGTGAAGCCGCGCAACCGCGAGCAGGCCTTCGCGCTCGACGTGCTGATGCGGCCGGATATCCAGCTCGTCACGCTGATCGGCAAGGCCGGCACCGGCAAGACGCTGTTGGCGCTCGCCGCGGCGCTCGAGCAGGTCATCGTCTCGCAGACCTACCGTCGCCTGCTGGTGAGCCGCCCGATCTTCCCGATGGGCAAGGACCTCGGCTACCTCCCGGGCGATCTCTCCGACAAGCTCGGCCCGTGGATGCAGCCGATCAAGGACAACTTCGAGTTCCTGACCAGCGTGAACTCGTCGGGCGAGGTGCGGAGCTACGACTCGCTCGTGCAGCAGGGGCTGGTCGAGCTCGAGGCGCTGACCTACATCCGCGGTCGTTCGCTCCCGAACCAGATCATGATCGTCGACGAGGCGCAGAACCTGACGCCGCACGAGATCAAGACCGTGCTGACGCGCGTCGGCGAGGGCACCAAGATCGTCTTCACCGGTGACCCCTACCAGATCGATCAGCCCTACCTCGACAGCGTGAACAACGGCCTGACCTACGTCGTCGAGAAGTTCCGCCAGGAGCCGCTGGCCGGTCACGTGACGCTGACGCGCGGCGAGCGCTCGCCGCTGGCCGAGCTCGCCGCGAACCTGCTCTGATCGAGCCGAGGCTGGCCGGACCGGAGGCGTGATGGACGAGCTGACCCGCTTTACGATCGCCGCCGACCGCATGGTCGCGGCGCTCAACGCCGGCGGCGCGACGCCGGAGACGGCCGCGGCGTTCGGCGACGAAGTCGAGCTGCTGCGCTACGGCTGGGGGCAGGCGTCGGACCATGTCGTCGAGCATCTGCACGGGCGCGAAGCGCTGTCGAAGTGGCTGGCACGCTCGCCGGCGACCGCCCGCTTCGAGCGCCGTGGCGACGCCATCCCCCTCGGCGACGGCAGCGCCCGCCAGCACTACGGACTCGAGATGGACGGCTTCCGCAACGGCGGGCGCTGGCGGATCCGGCTCGATGCCGACGGTCGGGTCTGCTGGTGGGAGCATCGCCCCGGCGACCTCGATCCGGACATCCAGACGCCGGAGTGGCGCGCACGCGTCGAGCACGCGCTCGATGTGGACCCGACGCTGCGGCCGATCGAGACGGACGGCGACCCTTGATCGTGCCGGACAACGCCCCTATCCTCCGCCTCCCTGAACCTCGACGGACGCCTCGATGCGTCCGATTCCCAGCGCCGGATTCGCGGCGCGAGAGAGCGATCGCATGACGCCACCGATGGATCCGCCGTTCGACGACGAGGACGACGACCTCAGCGACGAGGAAATCGCGCAGTTCAAGAAGCGCCTCCTCGAGGAGCGGGCTGCCGTCAAGGAGCGCATGAAGCGCCGCGTCAACGAGGCCGTGTACGAGCCCGAGGCGCTGCCGGACGAGATCGACCAGGCGAGCCGCGAGAGCGAGCAGATCTCGCTGCTCCGGATCGCCGACAAGGAGCGCAAGCTCCTGGCCGAGATCGAGCACGCGCTCGGCAAGTTCGACACCGGCGAGTACGGCATCTGCGAGGGCACCGGCGACGCGATCGGCCGCCGGCGCCTGATGGCCCGTCCGTGGACGCGCTACAGCATCCACTACAAGGAGAAGCTCGAGCGCCAGAAGAAGGGCTGACGCTTGACGCGACCTCGGCGGCCCCACATGATAATGCGCTCTCATTTGGAGCGCCGATGCCGATCCGTTCCCGCCCCCCCGACTCGATCCGCACGATCTGCCGCCTGCTGCAGGTGGGGGGTGTGGTCTACGCGCTGCTGCTGCCAGGCGTCGCGATTGCACAGTCGACAGCCGAAGAGGCGGCAGAGCTCGAGCGCGCGATGGCGGCCGACGCGGCGGAGCGCGCGGGGCGACCGACCCGTCGGCCGGCGACGAGCGCCGGCTTGCCAGCGGCGACGACCCGCACCGAGGGGGCGCCGGGCCTGACCGCGCCGGCGCCAGCCGCCAGCCGGTTTCAACAGCTTCAGACGATCCTGCCGGACATCTCGCTGATCCTCGACACGGCCGCGGCGGCGTTCATCGGTGCGCCGCCAGCGCAGCTCGGGAACCATGATCCACGCGACGCTGGCTTCAATCTCCAGCAGCTCGAGCTGCACATGGAGTCGTCGGTCGATCCCTACCTGCAGCTCGAGACCAACATCGTGTTCGCGCAGTTCGGCGTCGAGGTCGAGGAGGCCTATGCGCGCACCACGCGGCTGCCGGGACGCGTGCAACTTCGCGCCGGGCAGTTTCTCGCTCGCGCCGGACGCAGCAACCCCAAGCACCCGCACGCTTGGCACTTCGCCGATCAGGCGTTGGTGAACGGGAAGTTCTTCGGCAGCGAGGGCCAGCGCGGGCTCGGGGCGGAGGTGAGCTGGCTGGCACCGCTGCCGTGGTACGTCGAGTTGATTGCCGGGGCCGCGATGGCCGACGGTGCCTGTTGT
>JBEARB010000298.1:0-5860 GCA_041163625.1 Pseudomonadota bacterium
GACCGCCGCGAGTGCGCCCAGCAGGGCGCGGCGCCGGTGGGCGGCGAGGAAGACTTCGAGAACCCCGTCGCGACGGGGCGAATCACCATGGCTCATACGGTTGCTGACTCCAATCCGGCTCCGGCTCGGCTCAGTTCGCCGCGATCGCGGCTTCGATCGCGGCTTCGACCGCCGACAACTCCATCTTGCCGTCTTCGGCCGGCAGCAGCGCGACGATCTTGCCCTGCGAGTCCGCCGTCAGCATCGACGGCGTGAAGTTGACGCCCACCAGGCGCTTGTCGGTGCCGTTGAGCACCTTGTCCTGGTCATACAGCATCACGACGTCCTCCGGGATTCCGTAGGCGGTGCGAATCGCGTCGCAGTCGGCCTGGGTCGGCGCCGGGCCCGAGGCTTGGTAGGTGCCCGGTTGCGCCGGATTCTCGACGACGACTTTCTGCGATCCGCTCAAGACCACGATCGCGAAGGCGATGTCGCTGCCGTATTTGTCGACCAGGCCGGCCATGCCCTGGAGGATCGCCTTGCCGCTGAAATTCTCGTGCCCGTCCGGGTTGCGCGACGGGTTGGCGACCCAATGCTGGTAGGTGAAGAGCATCAGCGGCTTGCCGCAGAACTCTCCGAGATCGTAGGCGCCTGCGTCGGTGCAGGCGTAGGCGTCGCCTGGCCGACGGATGTGCTCGCCGAGCGCGGCTCCGTAGGTCACGCCCTGCGGGCAGAGGTCGATCCCCACGGCCGTGCCGCAGGAGACGGTGGTGCTGCCGGTCGAGACCAGATCGCCGCTGACCACGATCGCGCTGGTATCGAGATCGAAGAGCTTGCCCTTGTGCTGCAGCTGGATGGTGCCCTTGGGTGAGAGCGTGCGGCCCTTCAGCGTGGCTTGCTCCTGGTTGGCCTCACCCGGGCCCAGGGGCGGCGTCGAGAGCGTGCCGGTCCCGCCGGCGAGCTTGTAGACGATCGCGCCGCCGCCGTCGGTGCCGGGAAAGCCGGCGCAGGTTCGGCTGCCGATGACGGCGCCGGCCTGCTCGATGGGTTCGATCGCGCCGAAGCTCGCCTCGACCAGTTGCAGCTCGCCGCCCTTGGGCTCGTAGCGCAACGTCAGCGGGCAAGTGTCGTCGTCCCGACTCATTCGGATCCGCAGCGAGGTGATGCAGCCGTAGCCGTTGGCGTCGCTGTTGAGCTTGTGCACCAGATCGACCGTGGTCTTGCCGGTCGCGTAGTCGATCGCGAACGACTGTCCGTCGATGGTCACCGCAAAGCCGCCTTTGGCGCTCGGTGCCGCCGTGGTCGGAGCGTCTTCGCCCTCGCTACCACAGCCGAGCGTGATCGCGGTGAGCAGCGCCAGGCAGGCGAACGGGATGGTCCGACGAGTCATCGATGCCTCCGAGCTGCGCCTGCAGTGGCGCGAGGGTGGTGCCGAGCATAGCATACCCAACGCCGTCGGCGACGATTCCGCCCGTCGGTCAGGAGGAGCCGCATGACCGCGCACCGCCCGAGGCCGCAGACCCCCGCCCCGCTGCAGATCCCCGATCTCACGCTGCCCCGCGACGACACGACCACCGTCCGGAGGCTGATCGTCCGCGATACTCGCCGCTGGACCGCAGCGCTGCGCGCCTTTCCGCTCGCGCGCCTGCATCCGGACGAGCGGGCGCTGTTCGCCGCCGCCGCGACGGCGTTCTCGGCGCTGCAGGAGCGGGACGCCGGGCGCGCCGGCGCGGTGCTGCGGCTGCCGACGTTGGCGGTGCTGCTGGAGCTGACGGCCAAGGAGGGCGCGGGCGCCGACGAGGCGGCTCTGCGCGCCCGCGGTCGCGAGATCGCGGCCTTGCTCCTGCTCGAGCTCGCGGCACTCGGCGCGCTGCCGCCGGAGGGCGTCGCCGTGCAGCGTCCCGAGGCGGGCTGGCCGATCCTGCGCACGCTGAGCGCGCGCCTCGAGCTGCACGTCGAGGGTTCGGTATCGACCCTCCGCTTCCTGCCCGGCGCCTTGGCCCTGCGCGCCGGCACGGACGCCGAGACGAGCCTCGCGCTCGCCGACGCGCAGACCCTGCCGGGTCTGTGTCGTGTCGAGCGGCCGTACCACGAGATCGTCCCCGGTCTGCTGCTCGCCGTCAGCGACAACAACCCGCTCTCGGATTTCGAGGCCCACCCCGACAAGGACGGCAACGCGCTGGACCTCGGCGGCCGGCCCGCCGAGGCGTGGACCGCGATGCTGCGCGACGCGGTGGAGCTGGTGCAGACGCATCTGCCGCTGCTGGCCGAGGAGATGCGGCTGCTGCTGCGTCTGGTCGTCCCGGTCGGCTACGACGCCGAGAAGCACCTCTCGGCCAGCTATCAAGAGTACGTCGGCGCGATCTACATGACGCTGCACCCGAACCTGATGACGATGACCGAGGCGCTGATCCACGAGTTCCAGCACAACAAGATCAACGCGGCGTTCCACCACGATCCGATGCTGCACAACGCGTTCTGGCCGCTGGTGCAGTCGCCGGTGCGGCCGGATCCGCGGCCGCTGCACGGCGTCGTGCTCGCGGTACACGCCTTCCAGCCGGTCGCGACGCTCTACCGAGCGATGGCCGATGCCGGGCATCCGATGGCGCAGAGCCGCGACTGGCAACGCCGCGCCGGCGTCATCCTCGGCAAGATCCACGACGGCGCGGTGACGGTGTTGGGGCAGGGCGAGCCGACCCCCGTCGGTCGGCAGCTGATGCAGGAGATGCGCGCCCTCGACGTCGACCTGATGCGCGACGGCACGCAACGCGGTTGGCTGCTCGCGCCCGAGGCGGTGGCCGCCGGTGGCGACGAGCCCTGAGATGCGGGGTGTGAGCGGCTAGAAGCGGCCGCGGCGCTCGGTCTCGGACCGCTCGAGTTTGCGCAGGATGCCGTAGACCATCGACTCGAGCTTGGACTCGTCGATCGGCTGCTGCGGGCTCTCGGCGACCGGCTGGTCGGCGCCCATCGTGCCGCCGGCCATCATCGGAGAGGCACCGGCGTCGTCCTCTTGCGCGTAGACCATGGCCTCGGCGCTGCGGGCCGATTGCTCGTGCGCCTCGTCCTCAGCCGCGTCTTCGTCGCCGCGCTTGCGCTCGTTGAGCACCGGTCCGCCGAACGACGACGGGATGCCGCCACCGACCGCCGCCGGCGGCGCGATGTGCGCGACTTCGTGGGCGATGACGGCGCGGCCGCCGCGCGAGCTCGGGTCGAACTCGCCGCGGGCGAAGAAGATGTCGTTGTCGCCGACCGCGAACGCGCGCGCGCCGAGTGCGTCGGCGGCGGCGTGGGCACGCAGGCCGCGGTGCACACGGATATTGCGCAGGCGGTCGGAGTCGAAGCCGGCGCGGGCGAGGCGGTCGATCAGGTCGGCGTCGAGCCGGGTCGGCATCGGATCCGAGAGCATCCGCGCGCCGACGCTGGCGTAGCGGTCGGCCACGCTGTCGCCGATGGCGTTCGCGGTCGTGCCGGCGAGGTGCTGCGCGAGGCGTCCGGCGCCGCCACCGAGGGCTTCTTCGATCTCGTGGTAGTCGTCGTCAGCAGCGGACATCGGCCCCTCCTCGCGGCGCACGCCGGCGCGAGCGACTCTACCAGCGTGCGTCCCCGCCCGCGAGGGCCAGCGGGCCCGGTGCGACGGGCGCGGGGCCTGTCCGCCCCGCTCACGCCCGGTTGACAGTGCCCCCGGCCGCGAAAACACTGCGCGGCCGCCCGACCACGCAGCTTCGGGCGCGGAGGCTTCGCGATGCAGACTCACGTCCAGCTCGATCCCCCGGCGATCGTGCAACCCTTGCTCGAGCAGGTGCCGGCGTTGCGTCTGGTCGGCAACACGCCGCTCGTCCGCATCGACGGCTGGCAGGACAGTCACCCCGGCGTCGAGATCTGGGCCAAGGTCGAGTACTTCAACCCCGGCGGCTCGGTGAAGGACCGCCCCGTGCTGCGGATGCTCGCCGAGGCGCTCGCCGACGGCCGCCTGCAGCCGGGCAAGACGATCATCGACTCCTCGAGCGGCAACGCGGGCATCGCCTACGCGCTGATCGGCGGCGCGCTCGGCTACAAGGTCGAGATCGTCATCCCCGACAACGCCAGCGCCGAGCGCCTCAAGCGGCTGCGCGCGCACGGCGCCAAGATCACCCACACCGACGCCAACGACGGCTACGACGAGGCGATCCGCCACGTTCGCCGCCTCGTCGCCGCCGACCCCGAGAAGTATTTCTACTGCGATCAGTACAGCAACGACGGCAACTGGCGCGCCCACTACGACACCACCGCGAACGAGATCTGGGCGCAGACCGAGGGGCGCGTGACGCACTTCGTCTACGGCGTCGGCACCGGCGGTGTGCTGACCGGCTGCGGTCGGCGGCTCAAGGAGCTGAACCCGGCGCTGCGCGTCGAGCTGCTGGTGCCCGAGGCGTTCCCCGGCGTCGAAGGCCTCAAGCCGCTCGGTTCGCCGGAAGACCACGTGCCGGAGATCCTCGACGAGGGGCTGATCGACGGCCGTTGGGAGCTCGACGTCGACGACGCCTGGGAGGCCAACCAGCGCCTCGCCAAGGCGGGGCTGTTCGCCGGCCAGAGCTCGGGCGCCAACGTCTGGACCGCCGTCCGCGTGGCCCGGGACCTCGCCAGCCGCGGCGAGTCCGGTGTGCTCGTCACGGTCCTCTGCGACGTCGGCGAGCGGTACTTCTCCACGCGCCTCTGGGACGCCTAGCCCTCCCGTGACGTTGCGACGCTGGGCGCTCTCGCCCGCCGGCCTGTTGCTCTCCGCTTGGCTGATGCTCTGGCGCGTGGCCACTGCCGCCGACATCGGTGCGCAGGCGGGCGCGACGCTGCTCGGCGTCGGGGTCGACGTGCTGGTCGTCTGGGCCGGCTGCCTGCTGCACCGCCGGGTCGCCGGTGCCGACCCGCTCGCGCTCGGTGCCCGCGTGCTGCGCTACGCCCTCGCCGCTGGCGTCGCCGCGCTCGGAGCCGTCCGGGCGCTCGCCGCCACCGCGGCCGCCGTCCTCGGCCACACCGCCGACGAGGCCTATTGGGCCGCCCTGCACGCGCACCCCGAGTGGCTCTGGGGCTTGCGTTGGCTGCTCGTGGTGGCGTTGCTCGGCGGCCCACTCGCCGCGTGGTGCCTGCGCGTCGACGCGCGGGGCCGCGTTCTTGACGTCCCGACGCCCGCTCGGGCAGAACCCCCTTCGCCGCGCCCATAGCTCAGCTGGATAGAGCATCGGCCTTCTAAGCCGACGGTCGCAGGTTCGAATCCTGCTGGGCGCGCCCCCTGACGCATCGCTGACCGCTCCGAGCCGTCCACGGGCGGCGCACCTCCGCTTTCGTCCCGCGCGTCCAGCGGCTATCGTCGCCACGGCCCTCTCCGGGCACCCCGCCGCGGGAGGGCGGCGTTCGATGCCCGAGAGCAAGGCCAACCGAAAGAGCTCCGTTCCGCCGGCCCTGCGCCGCTTCGCCAAGGGCCACGGGCACGACGCGGCGAGCGTCCTCGGCGCGCATCCGCTCGACGGCGACGTCGGCTTTCGCTTCTGCCTGTGGGCGCCGAACGCGCGCGAGGTCTGGGTCGAGGGCGACTTCGACAGCTGGCGCGGCCGCGCGATGCAGCGAGAGGGTGCGTTCTGGACGGTCGACGTCGCCGAGGCGCGGGCCGGCCAGCTCTACAAGTTCGCGGTCCTCGGTGCCGACGGGATCTGGCGCAAGAAGGCCGACCCCTTCGCCGCGATGAGCGAGCTGCGACCCGGAGACGCCTCGCGACTCTTCGTCTCGCGCCACCGCTGGCGCGACGCCGCGTGGATGCGTGGCCGCGCCGCTCGGCAGGCGCCCGACGCACCGATCAGCATCTACGAGCTGCACGCAGGCTCTTGGATGCGCGACGCCGAGGGCGGATTCC
>JBEARB010000299.1:0-9909 GCA_041163625.1 Pseudomonadota bacterium
CGTCTGTTGTCTTGGGGGCTAGGCGCCCCCTGGTCGCGAGAAGCGCGGTTCTCGCGGACCATCCCCCTCCACGAGCCGCGCCCAAAAATCGCCAAGGGCGATTTTTTGATCGCGTCTCTAGGGCAGGTCGCAGGAGTACGTCGTGAAGAAGGTCATCGCCATCGTGATGCTGCTCGCCCTAATCGGAGGCGGTGTCTGGGCGTACCTGCGCTTCCTCTACGTCCCGCCGGTCGACAAGGCCTTCCTTCGCACCGTCGCCGCCGCCACGCTCGGTGACGAGCAGGTCTTCCTCGATGGCTTCACGGCCCGCTCGCGTCCGTTGGTCGCGGGTCTGCTCGGGCTCGCGCGCGGCAAGGATCCGCGCCACACCCGCAGCCACCCCTACTACTTCCTCGTGACCGAGGAGATCGAGGCGATCGAGGTCGAGCCGGGCGGAGAAGTCGCGTGGTTGACGCTGCGTCGCCCTGGCGACCGCGGGCGTCGGTCGAGCTACGACGTGCGCCTGCTCGTCGAAGAGGGCAACTGGCGCATCGACGCCTTGTCGTTCACCGGCAAGCGGCGCACGATCGACCGCGCGCGCTGACAGCGCCGGAGGCATCGTGCGGTCGACCCCGCTCCACGAACACCAGCAGCGTGAGCTGATCTGCGAGACCGCCCGCGTCATCTGGGAGCGCGGCCTCGGCGCGGCCGGTGACGGCAACCTCAGCGTCCGCTTGGGCAAGGACCGCATCCTCACCACGCCCTCGGCGAGCCACAAGGGCCGGCTCCGCCCCGCCGATCTCGTCGTGGTGGACCTGGACGGACGCGTGCGCGGCGGCGGCAAGCCCTCGAGCGAGCTCGTCCTGCACCTCGCCGCCTATCGCGAACGCGATGACGTCGGCGCCGTCATCCACGCCCACCCGCCGCACGCCGTCGCGCTGCAGATGGCCGGCGTCCCGCTCTCGGAGCTGTATGTCTCCGAGCTGATCTTCGCTTTCGGGCAGCCGGCGACGGCGCCCTACACGACGCCGACGACCATCGAGGTCGGCCGCACCCTTGGTGCCTACCTGCGCTGCCACGACGTGGTGATGATGCCGCGGCACGGGAGCGTCAGCGTCGGCCCCGACCTCGACACCGCGTTCCTGCGGCTGGACGCGCTCGAGCACAGCGCTCGAATTGCGCTGCTCGCCCGCAGCATCGGCAATCCGGCGCCGATCCCCCAGGCCGAGATCGCGCACCTCTACGAGGTCGCCGGGCGCACGCCGGTCGGCCCCGGGTGCCCGCCCTACGAGCCCAGTGCCCCGCGGCCCGGGGCGGGATCCGACGACGAGGCGCTGATCGCGGCGGTCCTCGAGGCGCTCGGTCCCCGGGGCACGCGTTGAGCCCCGACGCGCGCGGCGATCGCCTGGTCCGCGTCGCCGGGTGGGGCCGACAATCCGTTCACGAAGCGGCCGAGGGCCACGGTGCCGAGTTGGTCTTCGAGATCGACGTCACCGCCACTGGCGACTCCGATGCCGCGCTCGCGCTCGCGACACGCTGGCAACGTGCGCGCCATCAAGGCGTGATGGTGTTGCGGCACGCCAGCGCGAGCAGCGACCGCCGTGGCATCCGGCTGTGCTGGGAGGCGCCCGCCGGTAGCACACTGGACGAGGTCTGCGGCCGCGCCGGCCCCCTGGCCGAAGCGATCGTCGCCGCCCTGGCCGTCGACCTCGCCAGCGCCGTCGCCCACGCCCACGCCCGCGACCTCGTCGTCGGTCGCCTCACCCCGCACGACGTCTTCGTCGCTCCGCCAGGCAGCGACGGCATCGCCGCCCTGCGTGTCCTCGGGGCAGGACTGCCGGGTCTGCTCGAGGCCGCCGGACAAGAGGTTGGACCGGTCGGTGCCCGCGGCTTCGCGATGCTCTACGAGGCGCCGGGCTACTTGGCGCCCGAGGTCGTCGCGGGGCGCGCGCCCACCGCGATGTCCGATTGTTTCGCGTTGTGCGCCACGCTGGCACGCGCGCTGCTCGGCCGGCCGGTCTTCGACGCCTTGGACGAGCGGCTGCTCCTGCACGCGCAGCAGCGCGGACCCGACGCCGAGACTGCCGCCGCATTGCGCAAGTGCGCGCCCGCGCTCGCCGCCCCCTTGCTGGCGGGACTCTCGCCCGGGCCGCTCCAGCGTGCCGGGGCGCTCGGCGACCTACGGGCGGCGCTGCTCTCGGTGCTCGGCGAGGAGGGCGCCGCGCGGATCTCGATCGTGCGCGGTGGCGGTCCTTGGGAGATGGGCTCGCCGATCGTCCCGCTCGCCGCTTGGGCCGGCACCGGCGCTTTCGCCGATCGCTTTGTCGCCGTCCGCGAGCTCGCCCCCACCATCGTCCGCGATGATCCCGTGGCGCAGGCCCGCCTCGACGCCGCGCTGCAGCAACTCGACGTGCAGCGCGCCGTCGCACGGGACCGGCCTCGGCGCTCGCGCGTGGTCGATCTCGTCGTCTTGCTCGTCGTCGCGGCGATCGCCGCCACCGTCGTGTGGATCGGTTCGCGACGCCGCGACGCCGCCCGTGCCGAGTTGCCCGCACGCGCCAACGCGCCGTGGAATCAGCCCCCGAAGGTGCGCGTGCCCGGCTCCCGTTCGATCGGGCGTTGGCCTCCTGCGAACGATCGCGGTCGCTGACTCGGGCCCCCGCCCGTTCCATCTGCGCTTTGCCGGTTTGCGACGGTGACAGTTCTGTGAACCGGAGGCGACACTTTCGCCTCGACGCGATCCCGGAGCGGCTTCGTCCTTGCTTGTGGGGGGCGGGCGGTTTACGCCACGCCCGTTGGGCCGCATCTCGGCCCGAGCCCCAGAGGTTCGCTTGCCGACAACCGCCGAAACCCCTTTGCCCAGCGCCGGGCACCCGGAAGCCGAGACGCAGTCCGTCGGCATCGGCGCGGTCGTGTGGAGCCTGGTCCGGGTCGTCGCGCTGCTCTACCTGTTCTTGGTCGGCGTGGAAGCGCTCTCGAGCGGAATCAAGGCGCTCGGCGGCGGCGTCATGGACTCCGCGCTCGGCAGCCAGAGCAATCCTTTCGTCGGCTTGGTCATCGGTATCCTGGCGACGACCTTGGTGCAGTCCAGCTCGGTGACGACCTCGCTCGTCGTCGGCTTGGTCGGTTCGGGTCAAGTCTCGGTCGCAGCGGCGGTTCCGATCATCATGGGCGCCAATATCGGCACCACCGTCACCAACACGATCGCCAGCATGGCGCACGCCGCCCGCTCGGAGGAGTTCCGCCGCGCGTTTGCTGCCGCGACCTGCCACGACTTCTTCAACTTCATGGCTGTCGCGCTGCTCCTGCCGATGGAACTCGTCGGCCGAAGCTTGTTCGGCGTCGGTCCGCTCGAGGCGCTCTCGGGCGTGGTCTCGGGCGTCTTGGTCGGCGGTGGCGGCGCGACCTACCACAGCCCCCTGAAGTCCGCTTTCAAGGCCGGCGTCGGGGCGCTGAAGCAGCTGACAGAAGCGTTCGGCCTCGAGGGCAAGGTGGCGGCCATCGCGCTCTCGCTGCTCGGCGCCGTCCTCATCTTCGTCACGCTGGCGCTGATCGTGCGGGTGATGCGCGTGCTCGTGTTGGCGCGCGTCGAAGTCTACATCAACCGCTTCCTCGGCGCCGGCGGGCCGGTCGCGATGCTGGTCGGCATCATCGTCACCGTATCGGTGCAGTCCTCGTCGATCACCACCTCGCTGCTGGTCCCGCTCGCGGGCGCCGGCATCGTCACCCTCGGCCAGATCTACCCGATCACGCTCGGTGCCAACGTCGGGACTACGGTGACGGCGCTGCTCGCCTCGATGGCGGCCTCGGGGTCGGGCGCGCAGGTCGCGGTCCAGATCGCGCTCGTACACCTGTTCTTCAATCTCTTCGGCATCCTGGTGCTCTACGTACCCGCGCCGATGCGCGATCTGCCGCTCAAGGGGGCGCGCTGGCTGGCAGGCGTCGCCGCCCGCTCCCGGCGCTGGGCCGTCGCCTATGTCCTCGGCATGTTCTACGCTCTGCCCGCGGTGCTCGTATTGCTCGGACGCTGGTTCGGCGGTGCTGCATGATGGCGGGCACGCTGGACCGGGGTCCATCGGAGGCATGGATGTGGAAGGAGCTGATCGACATCTTCCGAGGCAAGGACGCCCCGCTCGAGGAGGTCGCGACCGAGTTTCGGGCGATGCTCGAGCTCACACGCGAGATGAGCGACTTGGTGCGCCCCCACATCTTCGAGGGGGCGCTGCCGATGGACGTCCGGCGCCGGGTCTACGAGCTCGACGTCGAGGTCAACAAGCTCGAGCGCTCGGTGCGCAAGCGCCTGATCACGCACCTCTCGCTGCGACCGAGCCACGTGCCCTACAGCCTGCTGCTGATCTCGATGAGCAAGGACGCCGAGCGCGTCGGCGACTACGTCAAGAACATCGCGGAGGTCGGTGACCTCGGCGGCGGTACCGTGCCAGACGGTGAACTCCGCGACGAGCTCTCCGACCTGATCTCGGTCGCGGATCGGCTGCATCGAGAGGTCGCCGGCGTGCTCGACGCGCAGGCCCGCGAGCGAGCCATCGAGCTGGTCCAGCTCGGACGCACCGCCGGCAAGCGTTGCGACCGCCTCGTCGGCGCCATCGCCACGAGTGACCTGCCCGCTGCGCAGGTGACCGCCCTGGTGCTGCTGACGCGCTTCTACAAGCGCCTCGGCGCGCACTTGGTCAACATCCTCTCGTCGGTGATCATGCCGGTGCACAAGGTCGACTTCTTCGACGAGAGCGAGCTCGGCGACGGCCAGCGCTTCGACTAGAGACGCGATCAAAAAATCGCCCTTGGCGATTTTGGGGCGCGGCTCGTGGAGGGGGATGGTCCGCGAGAACCGCGCTTCTCGCGACCAGGGGGCGCCTAGCCCCCAAGACAACAGACGAGCGACGCGACCAGGAAATGCGAAGCTGCATTTTCTGGTCGCGTCTCTAGTGGCGGGACGGCCACGAGGCAAGGACTTTCTGGGTCGATTGCGAGTGATTGTTGCAACAGAGCGCCCCAAGACAAACGTCGCCGCCGTCCCCGTGCGCGATGGCGGGGGGACGGCGGCGACGGACTCGAGCCGCTGTGGGCGTTCGCTACAGGCTGAAGGTGGTGCGGAACAGACCGATATTCCAGCCGCCGACCGCGCCGGGGTAGCAGTTTGCCTGGGTCCAGACGAACTCGGCGCCATCGGCGTAGAGCGCGTCGAAGGCGTCGTAGGCCGTCGCGGTGATCGCGGCGAAGACCGACACCTTCTGGTCCGTGCGGTGGGGGCACTTGACCGCGGTCTGCCAGCCGGCGTCTCGGAGAGCAGGCCGGTGCTGCCGTCGGCCGGGCCGGCGGTCCAGTTGATGCCCCGCTGGGTGCTGTTGCCCGTCGGCGCCGCCTTCAGCGAGCCGGTCGTCTTCCAGCTGCCGTCGCCGGTGGCAGAGAGGACCTGGCCGCCGGACTTGATCGTCGCAGCGATCCAGGCACGACCACCCCAATCCTCGACGTAGACCGCGACGCCGTGCGGGCCGGGCGGCAGCTGCAGCGAGAACGTGTCCGAGGGCTGCCAGCTCGCCGCGTTCGGGCCGTGGTAGACGACGCCGTCGATCCAGAGCCACCAAGCGTTGTCGGCGTGCATCGTGATCTCGACGTCGACCGGGCAGCCCTCGTCGGCCTACCCGCTGCAGTTGTCGTCGACGCCGTTGCCGCAGATCTCGGCCTGTAGCGGCGAGATGGCGGGGTTGCCGTCGTCGCAATCGCCGCCGATCACCGCGGTGCCGGCCGGCTGCACGCACGCGAGCACCGCCGTGTCGCCGACGCCGTCGCCATCCGCATCGACGTAGAAGGTCTGCTGCAACCAATCGCCGTGGGCGAGGTGCGCCGCCACCGAGGCGTTGGCGACTTCGAGCGTCAGCACGTTGCCGCTGTTGCCCGCCGGGTGGCAGAGGGTGGTCTTGTTGCCGGCGGCGAAGGCCGGCGTGGCCAACAGGCCGGCCAGCAGCGCGGCGGCGCCCAGCTTCGAGGCGTTGCGAATCGTCATCACGGGAACAGCTCCTTGGGGGGAAGATCGGGGCCTCCATCGGCCCCGCCCCTTCGATAGCTGTTCCGCGTCCGTCGCGAACCCTTCGATGATCACACGCGTCGCGCAAAGTCGTCAGAGAACACCGTGATCACGGCGCTTTCGACAATACGTAGTCCTTGCCCGGGGCATGACAGCCGGTGCACAGCGCGGTGCCCTGTCCGTCCGCGAACGTTTGCCCCTGGTACCACTCGTACCAATACCAAGCGCCCCCGCCGGGGCCTGCGCCGGTCTTCCGCATCACCGCCCAGCCGACCACCTTGCTGCCGCTGGCGTAGAGCTCCTTCACCGCGGCGGCTCCAACCGGATGATTCGTGGCGCCCGCCTTCAGCGACGCGAGCAGTGCGTCGTTGAAGAATGTCCGCACCCCGCCGAAATGCGGGCCCGCCGACGGATGCTTGGCCGGTTCGGCGGCCCACCCCGCGAAGGTGCCGGCTTGCAACCAGGCCAAGAGCGGCGCGCCCGTGGGTGGCGACCGCATCGATGCCGACGTTGCCGGTCTCGTCCGCAGGCTCGGCAGCACAGCCGGCGACGAGCACGGCGAGGACGACGAGGAAACGACGGTAGCGATGGCGCATGGGACTCCCGGGGGCGCGGCGTGCGGGCCGATGGACGCAGCCAACGCTCGCAAGTCCGCGCCGATCGCGCTAGCGTCGCGGCATGAACCGGCCGGAAATCCACCATCGTTCGTGCAACCTCTGCGAAGCGATGTGCGGCCTGCTCATCGAGCACGACGGCGCGCGCGTGACGGGCGTCCGCGGCGATCCGGACGATCCCCTCTCCCGCGGCCACCTCTGCGCCAAGGCCTTCGCGCTGCGCGACGTCTACGAAGACCCCGACCGCCTGCGCCGGCCGCAGCGCCGCCTTCGCGACGGCGGCTGGGCCGAGATCGGCTGGGAGGAAGCGCTCGACGAAGCCGCCACCCGCCTCGGCGAGATCGCCCGCCGCCACGGCCGCGACGCCGTCGCCATCTACCAAGGCAACCCGAGCGTCCACAACCTCGGCACGATGCTCTTCTCGCCCCAGTTCGTGCGGGCGCTGCGCACGCGCAACCGCTACTCCGCCAGCTCGGTCGACCAGCTCCCGCACCACTTCGCCGCCTGGGCGCTCTTCGGCCACCAATTCCTGCTGCCGGTGCCCGATATCGACCGCACCGACCACCTGCTCGTGCTCGGCGCCAACCCGCTGGTCAGCAACGGCTCGTTGATGAGCGCGCCCGGCATGCGCGCGCGGCTGCGGGCGCTGCGCGAACGTGGCGGCCGCCTCGTGGTCGTCGACCCGCGCCGCACCGAGACCGCCGCCGTCGCCGACGCGCACCACTTCGTCCGCCCCGGCAGCGACGCCCTGCTGCTCGCCGCGCTCTGCCGGCAGGTGCTGACGACGCCGGGCGCGCGCCTGCGCCACCTCGAGGGCGCTGTCCGTGGTCTGCCCGCCCTGCGCGCCGCGCTCGACGCGTTCACGCCCGCCGCCGTGGCCGGCCCCACCGGCATCGACGCGGCCGCGATCGTCCAGATGGCCGAGGAATTCGCCGCCGCCGAGCGCGCCGCCTGCTACGGCCGCCTCGGCATCTGCACGACCGCCTACGGTGGCCTCGCGATGTGGTTGGTCGCGGTGCTCAACCTGTTGACGGGCAACCTCGACCGCGAGGGCGGGATGATGTTCGCCCGGCCCGCCATCGACGTCGTCGGCCGCACCAGCCGCGGTGGCTACGCCCGTTGGCACAGCCGGGTCCGCGGCGCCCCGGAATTCGGCGGCGAGCTGCCGGTCGCCGTCCTCGCCGAGGAGATCACCACCCCGGGCGAGGGGCAGGTGCGCGCGCTGGTGACCTCGGCGGGCAACCCGGTGCTGAGCACGCCGGGCGGTCAGCACCTCGGCAAGGCGCTGCAGCAGCTCGAGTTCATGGTCTCGATCGATATCTACCGCAACGAGACCACGCGGCACGCGGACCTGATCTTGCCGCCGCGCACCGGCCTCGAAGTGCCGCACTACGACTTGGTCTTCCACGCCTTGGCCGTGCGCGACACCGCGCGCTTCGCCGACCGCCTGTTCGAGGGCGACCCGGGTGGGCGCGACGATTGGCAGATCTATGCCGGGCTGCTCGACCGCCTCGCGCCCCTGCGCGGCGGACCCGTCCAGCGACTCACGGGCGCCGTCAGCCGCCGCCTCTCACCGACCCGGCAGGTCGATCTCGCGCTGCGCCTCGGTCGCTACGGTGCGCTCGGCGGCCGCCGCTTCCGCGCGGACGGGCTCTCGGTGGCCGCGCTGCGTCGTCAGCCGCACGGCGTCGACCTCGGGCCGTTGCGTCCGGGCCAGTTTCCCGGGCGTTTGGCGACCCGCGATCGCCAGATCGACCTCGGCGCCGCCATCGTCCTCGACGACCTGCGTCGCCTCGCCGCCGACCTCGATGCCCCGCCCGCCGCCGCGGCTGCCGACGGTCTCGACCTGCGCCTGATCGGTCGGCGTGGGCTCTCGGACTGCAACTCCTGGCTGCACAACGCGCCCTCGCTGATGAAGGGCCGCGACCGCTGCGTGCTGCTGCTGCATCCGGACGACGCGGCCGCGCGCGGCGTCGCCGACGGCGCCACCGTGCAGGTCCGCTCGCGCGTGGGCGAGGTGCAGGTGCCGGTGCGGCTCTCGCGCGAAGTGATGCCGGGCGTGGTCTCGCTGCCGCACGGCTTCGGCCACGGCCAACCGGGGGCGGCGCTGCGCGTGGCCGACGAACATGCCGGCGTCTCGATCAACGACCTGACCGACCCCACCGCCATCGACGGCCTCACCGGCAACGCCGTCTTCTCGGGCGTCCCGGTCGCGGTCGGGGCGATCGAGTAGGCTGCCTCGGGCGAACCAGACGGCGCTTGGGGGAGGGTTGCGCTGGTGCGTGAGAATCCGTCAGCGCCGCTGCGCTCAGAGCGCCCGCGTCACCGTCAGCGAGAAGCGTCGGCCGGCGCGGCTGCGGTCGACCACGGCGCCGCCCTGCTCGAGCCGCAGCTCGGGATCGAGGAGGTTGCTGGCCTTGGCGCCGAGCTTCCAACCGCCGCCGAGCGATTGGCCCAGCACCAGATCCAACGCAGGCCGCGTCTGCTCGTAGACGTCGGGCGCACCGAGGGCGCCGACCGTGACGATGCGCGCGCCGAAGGCGTTCCACGAGAGCGCGGCGGTCGTGCCCGAGGCGTCGTGGTCCCAGCCGAGCGCGAGGTTACCGACCCACGGCGATTGGCCCTGCAGCGGTCGGACCTTGCTGGTCTGAATCGAGCCGGCGCCGCCGACATCGACCCGCGAGGCGATGAGCGCCGCGTTCGCCGAGATCCACAACCCCGCCAGCGCCGCCGCGTCCGGCAGCAGCGACGACAAGCCGAGCCGCCCCTCGAGCTCGACGCCGCCCGAGAGCGCACCGCGGGCGTTCTGGTAGGTCACCGAGAGCTGCGCGCTCGGCACCACGATCGTCTCGATCGGGTCGGTGAAGCGCTTGCCGAAGACGCCCAGCGAGAGCGCGGCGCCGGGCTGCGGGTACCACTCCCAGCGCAGGTCGAGGTGGTCGATCTGTGCTCGTCCGAGGTCCGGGTTGCCGAAGATCTGCCGCCCACCGGTGACGTCGTTGAAGGTCGCCGGCGACATCTCGCGCAAATCGGGCCGCGCCACCGTCCGCGCCAACCCGAAGCGCAGCGCCATCGACGAGCCGTCCTGCCGCTCGCGGAAGCGCCACGTCAACGTCGCCGCCGGCAGCGCATCCACCGCGTCCAACGCCGCACGCACCGGCGTCGCGTCGGGCTGGAAGGGCTGGAACGTCGTCACCCCCAGCGACGCCGACTCCACGCGCACGCCCGCCCGCAGCGTCAGCCCCGTCGCCAGCGTCGCGTCGCCGAGCACGT
>JBEARB010000300.1:0-16740 GCA_041163625.1 Pseudomonadota bacterium
ATCGCCTCTTCGAGGTCGTTCGCGAGACGGGTGTCGGCAACTTCGTCGTGCTCACCGGCGACATCCACACCAGTTGGGCGAACGACCTGGTGGAGGACTCCTCACCCGAGGCGGGCAAATACGACGTGTCCACCGGCACCGGCGCGCTCGGTGTGGAATTCGTCGTGCCCGGGATCACCAGCGGCGGTTTGCCGGGCGGCGCCGGCGCGGAAATCGCTGGCCTCGCGCTCGAGTACAATCCGCACATCAAGTGGAGCGACGTGCAACATCGTGGCTACGGTGTGCTCGACCTCACGTCCGAGCGCTGCGCCTTCGAGTGGACCCACGTCGAGGCCGTCAGCTCGCCGGGGGGCAAGGTCTTTCACGGCAAGAGCTTCGTGACGATGCACGGCTCCGGACACCTCGATCCGATGGACGGTCCGCTGCCCGCGAAGGCCGATCCGCCGCCGCTCGCGCCGACCTGAGCCGCCCCGCGGTCTACGGAGTTCGCGGCGCGGGAGGCGTCGGCGGCGAGGCAAAGAGGCGGTAGGGTTGCGTGCCGACGGCGCCTCCGCCCGGCGCCGTGCCCTGCTGTTGCGCCTCGAGTCGATCCAGGACCGTGAGCACGCGATCGCGCACCCGCTCCCAGACCTCCTGCGCGCCGAGCTGCGTCATGTGGAAGCCGTCCCGCTTGCGCCGGGGGGCACCGCGTTCGGTGCCGGCAGCGAAATAGCTCGCGTCGCCGCGGGTATCGAGCACGCGTCCGCACTGCGACCAGCGCACGGCCTCGGTCTGGAGGTTGCGGATGCGGACCATCTTCTCTTCCAGTCCGCGGTTGCGCAGGTCGACCGGTAGGAGGATGAACACGTCCCGCGCCCCGCGACGACAGAACGAGTCGATGAACGCGACAAACCGTCGCATGTACGCGTGCGCCCAACGGGTGTCGTTCCAGGACACGGTCTCGCCGCGGCCGGGCGGGCGCCCGAGTCCCGGGACCCAATCGCGTCCGACCTCGTGGATGCCCTGGCCATCGTTGACGCCGAGGTAGACCAACACCGCGAGCGTACGCGACGAGACCGGCAGCCAGGCGGACGTGGCGAACCAATCGTAGCGTTCCGGCCGCGTCAGGCCCGTCCCCGAGACGCCGTGTCGAAAGACGTCGAATCCGCGCCGACGCAGGTCGAGTTCGATGGTCGTGCCGAGGTCGTTTCGGATCGACGACGAGCCGACGACGAAGACCTCGCCGCGCCAGGGTGGCGGCAACTCGGCCAGCGCACGCTCGTGCTTGCTGTTGCGCTTGCCGCGACGTGCCTCCACATCGCCGGCACCGGCAACCAACGTCATCAGCGCGAGCGAGAGCCCCGCAGCGAGCGGTCGAGCGGACCAGCGATGGCGCAGGGGCGAGCGGGCCATGCGCTCTGGTGTAGCGCAACGAGTGGGCCGCCGTCCACGTTCGGCGCGGTTTCCGCGCACCGACTCAACGGTTCGGGCGCGACGGGCCGGGGCGGCCGTTTGGTCGCGCCGGTCCGCCCCGCGGTCGTGCCGGGGCCGGGCGGCGCGCGGTCGGGCGTGGTTTCGGTCGAGCCTTGGCCGGTGTCGTCGGCGCCGCGTCTGCGCCGGCAGGGGCCGCGGCGGGGGCATTGCTGCCGCCGGCGTCGGCGCCTTCGGCTGCGGGCTGAGGGGCGGCAGCGGGCGCGGCCTCGGGTGGTGGCGTCGCGGCCGGCTCCGCCGCAGCGGGTGCGTCGTTGGCCGGCGCGGCTTCGGCTGACGGCGTCGCAGCCGGCTCCGGCTCCGGCTCCGGCTCGGCGGGTGCTGCGGCAGCGGGTGCAGCCTCGGCTGGCGGCGTCGCGGCCGGCTTCGGTTCGGCTGCGGGCGCTGGGGCGGCTGCGGGCGCGGTCTCGACTGGCGCGCTCGGTGCCGCTTCGGGTTCGCTCGGCGAGGCGGGCTCGACCGCGGCCGCCGGCTCCGCGGTCGTGGGCTCTGCCGCACGCTGCGTCCACCACCAGCCGGCTGCGCCGACCGCGCCGAGCGCGAGCACGCCACCGATCGCCAGGACGGCGACCATGCCGCCGCCGGAGCTCGACGCCACCGCGGGCGGGTCGACCGGAGCGCTCGGGCGCCACTCCGAGGGCGCGGCTGCTTCGGCGGGGGCTGCGGGCGCAGGCGTCGGCTCGGCCGGGGCCGACGGCGGGTCGGGTGGCCTCGCAGCGACGGCCCGGCTCGGCATCGTCGGCGCCGACATCGTCGCGCTCGAGGCGATGGCGGCGGCGTTCGGATCCGCCGCGGCGACCGCAGGGGCGCCCGGGACGACGGCCGCGAGCAGGGCCGCGGCCATCGCGTCGGCGTCGCTGAAGCGCCGTTCCGGGTCGCGAGCCATCGCGCGCACGATGGCTTCGCACAGCGGACGGGGGGCCGGAGTCCGCAAGACCTGCTGCAAATCGGGCGGATCTTCGGTCACGCGGCGCAAGATGGTCGCCAGCGGCGTCTCACCGAGGTGCGGTGTCTGGCCCGAGAGCGCTTCGAACAGGATGACGCCGAGCGTGTAGAGATCCGACCGGCCGTCGATGCCGCGCCCCTGGGCTTGCTCGGGGCTCATGTACTTCGGCGTGCCGACGACGGTGCCCGTGCGGGTCAGGTCCTGGTCGGGGTCGTCGAGCGTCTTGGCGATGCCGAAGTCGAGCACTCGCACGTGGTCGGGCTTCCCGTGGACCTGCTGCAGGAAGATGTTGTCGGGCTTCAGATCCCGGTGCACCACCTGTCGGGCGTGTGCCTCGGACAGCGAACCGAGGACCTGCACCGCGATGTCGACCAACCGCGCCGGATCCACCGGACCTTCGTCACGAAGGAGGTCGGTCATCGTCCGCCCCTCGAGGAAGGGCATCACGAGATAGGGCGCACCGTTGGGCAGCTCACCGTAGTCGATCACCTGCAGCGTGTTCGGATGCTTCAGGCTCGACGCCAGGCGCGCCTCGCGCTCGAACCGCTCGGCGACCGCGGGATCTTCGCGGGTACTCGCACGCAGCACCTTGATGGCCAGCGTGTCGCCGGTGCGGACGTGGGTCGCCCGATAGACCGAGCCGTAGCCGCCGCGGCCGATGATCCGCTCGACCGCGTAGCGCCCGCCGATGGTGCGTCCGCTGAGGTCGCCTTCGTCCGCGCCGAGTCCGGTGCCCTGTGCCGTGTCCATCGAATACCTCGTGCCGTATCGGACGCGCGTCCGTGCCGCCGCGTCGCACCGAAGTCTAGGTCGACGACCTCGAACCCGCCAGCGTCATCGGCCCGTCGAGGAGAAGTGCTGGTAGTCCTGATAGCCCCTCCAACGCCCGCCCCAATGCCAGCCGATCGCGTCGAACGCGCCGACCACCGGGCCGGGGGCGACGATCACGCCCGGCCCGACGCGAGCACGGTCGGCGAAGGCAGCGCCCGCCCGCGGCAAGACCAGGCGTCCGCGGACATAGGGGTTTCGCAGCGGGTTCAGGTCTAGCGCGCGCCCGTAGGCGTGCTCGGACCAGGCCTTGCCGCCGGTGATCGGGCGGCAGTTGAACGCCGAGGTATTGTCCACCGCCATCGAGGCGTCGTCGCTGCCGCCGAATACGTGTGCGGGCCGGATCGACCGAATCGGGAAGCGGTGTCGGTACAGGCGCGCGAACGCGTCGCGGACCGCCGGGGCCACCGCCGCGGCGACGATGAGCGTGCCCTGCGCGACGGTCCCGGAATCGGTCCAGTGGTTCATGTGGATGGCGCGGAGGTCCGCCAAGGGCACCGGACATCCGGGCTTCCAGGTCACGCCGCGCATCTTCGCGGCGAGGGCCTCGTCAATCGTCGCGATCGTCGCCGAGAAGGCCGGTCCGCAGGAGCGCGCGCGATCGCCCTCTGCGAGGCAGCCGCCCCCGTTGGGGACCTCACAGCGACATGCGCCACAGGCGCCGGCCTTGGACCACGCGCCGGCGCAGCACTGCCGGCCGGCGACGCAGCCACCGCCCGAGACCGCGTCGCCGCCGCTCGTCCAACACGCCGCAGCCGGGCGCTTCGGAAGCGTCACACAGACACAGCCCGTCGCACCGTCCTGGCATGTCGAGGGTGCCGGCAAGGTCGCGGACCTCGCCTGCGCGGTCGCGTTCGTCGTCCGCGAGGCTGGCCGCCCCGAGGACGTCTTCGGGGCGGCACTCAGGGTCGCACCGGCGAGTAGCAGGAGCGCCGGGGCGCAGACTGCTGCGAGTCCGCGGCGGAGGCGTCGCGACGCTGCGGCGGTGGGGGAAGGGACCGATGCCATCGAGGGGACTCCGGGGTGAGCGGTCGGGCTGTCGAAGGCTCGCAGCCGTCGGCACGCGACGCAAGTTGGCCCCTTGCCGGGGGGAGACGGGCGTTGTCAGATGCCATCGCAGCGAAGGTCCTCCTTCCGTTCGCGTCCGATCGGGACGCAAGCCGGCGTCGAAGCGACGAGGACGGCTCGCAGGTGGGCGATTGCGGTTGCGGAGGTGGCGATGACGATGGGAACGACGAGGCCGCGGGGGCAAAAGGCGTCGGTTCGAACCGCGCGGTCGCGGGTGGCCGGCGTGCTCGCGCTGTGGCTCTGCGTGGGGCTGTGTGCGTGTGAGGGGCCGACGCCGGCACCGGATGCCCCGACGACACCAGCGCCCGACGCCTCGGTGGGCGTCAATCCGATCGACGGCGCGGCGCCCGCGCCCGAGCCTGGCACCCGGACCGCGAGCGCCAGCGCAGGTGCGACGGTCGACGCCGACGCGACGGACGCGGCCGCCGTCGTCGCCGGATTCGCCGGCGGCGCCGCCGGTGGCGCGACGCCGTCCGCAGGGCCCGCGGGGCCGCTGGCGGTGGCGTATCTCTTGCCAGAGGGCGAGGTGCGTTCGGACGCGCCGTTCGCAATCGGCTTCGACCGTCCGATGATCCCGCTCGGGCAAGTCGACGACGACGTGCGCGTCGACTTCGTCCGCGTCACGCCGCCGACGCCGACGAAGATGCGGTGGATCGACCCCAGCACGTTGGTGCTGACGCCCGAACGCCCGCTCCCGCAGGCGCAGACCTTCCGTCTCGAGGTGCTCGCCGGCGCGACGGCGCTGGACGGTACGCGCCTCGCCGCGACGCGCGAGACGCAGTTCCGCACGCGCGCGCTGCACCTCGAACATCTCGGGCCGAGGCACGGTGTGGTCTCGCGCAAGACCGGATTCCTGGCGGTGTTCTCGCTGCCGGTCACGCTCGCAGCGGTTCAGAAGGCCCTCTCCGTCTCCGCCGACGCCAAGCTGCCGTTCTGGAAGCTGGAGCTGCCAGCCGACGCCGAGAGCCTCGAGCGGGTCGCACGCGAAGCGGGCGTCGGCTTGCCCGGTCCGGCGAAGGATCTCGTCGGTCGGGCCGCGATCCTGCGCTTCGCCGAGGCGCTTCCGGCCGAGGCTGCGGTCGAGGTCGCGGTTGCGCGCGGCCTGATGCCGGTCGAGGGCGATCTCGGGACGGAGTCCGAGACACGCGTCCGCGTGAAGACGCACGGACCGCTCACCGCCGGCGCCATCCGCTGCACCGGCGGCTGCGATCCGGCGAGTTGGCTGCCCTTCGAGGTCGCGTTCACGACCCCGATCGACGGTGAAGGTCGCGACGGTCTCCGCGAGTTCTTCCGCGTCGAGCCGGATATCGGCGCCTTGCGGGTGAGTTGTTGGGGCACCACCTGTCATCTCGGCGGTCGACTCGCGCCGGACACGAAGTATCGGATTCGGGTCCTGCCCGGATTGACCGATATCTACGGCCAAAAGCTCGTGGAAGGCGCCGACGCCACACTGACCACGGGCCCGCTCGCGCCATTTGCGACGCTCCGGACCGAAGGTGGCGTGTTGGAGCGTGCCGAGGCGCCGTGGGAGCTCGCGTGGTCGGTCCGCAACGAGGACGTCGACGTGCGGCTGATGCGACTCGACCTGGACGCGTGGCGCGCGCTGCAGCGCGGGCCGCGCGCGCGCTCGAGTTGGTCCAAGGAGGCGAACGTGCCGTTCCTGCCCGAGGACGCGCGGGAACGTCGGCTCTCGCCGCAGAAGCGCAACGAGGCGCAGCTCTTTCGCGTCGATTTGGGCAGGGAACTCGGCCTCACCGGGCCTGCGTTGGTCGCTGCGGAGCTGGTTCGGGCGCCGGACGCGGCCGGACATCGAGCGCGCGAACTCAAGCTCGTGCAGATCACGGATTTGCACGTGCACGCGCGCACCTGGCGCGGTGGCGCGCTGGTCTGGGTCACCTCGTGGTCGACGGGCAAGCCCGTCGCGGGTGTGAAGGTTCGAATCCTCGACGGCATCGGCGCGCAACGCTTCGTCGGCGAGACCAACGCCGAGGGCATGGTCGACGTGCCATTGGATCCGGCGGGAGGTGACCGTGGCACGCCGGCGGTGGTCGCCATCCGGGGGGACGACACCGCGGTCCTCGAGCTCGGCTGGCAGCATCACGAGCGAGGTGGCTGGGGCGGGAGCGAGCGGGCCAGGGCGGTGACCTTCTTCGAGAAGGATCTCTTCAAGGCAGGTGAGAGCGCTCACCTCAAGGGCTTTGTCCGGCGCGTGGTGCCCGGCGGGCTCGCGCTGCCGGAGAAGGCGTCGGTGCAGATCACCCTGCGCGACCCCGAGGGCGAGGTAGTCCGCAAGGTCCGCACGCGGCTCGGAGCGTTCGGCTCGTTCGACGCCGCCCTCGAGGTCCCGGCCGACCCGCGCTACGGCACTTGGACGGCCGAAGCTGTCGCCACCATCGCCGGCGAGCGCGTCGCGGTCTCCTCGGTGTTCCGCGTCGCCGTGTACGAGCCCCAGCGCACGCGCGCCGGGCTGACGCTGGAGGCCGAGCACCTCTTGCCGGGCGGAGAACTCGGCGCCGTCCCGCACGGCGAGTGGCTGTCCGGCGGGGCGATGCGCGGCGCCAAGGTGACCTTGCGTTGCCTCGGTCAGCGCGCCGACTGGCGTCCGGGCGGCTGGGCCGCCTACGTCTTCGCCGACGATCCGGATCCGGTTGCCGACGGAGGTGCCCCGCTCGCGCCCTTCGAGCACGAGGCCGAGGCCACGCTCGGCCAAGACGGACGCGCGCGGATCGCGATCCCCGCGGGCGCCAACGTCCTCGCCGCGCAATCGCTGCTGGTCGAGGCCACCGTCATCGACCCGAGCGGCAGGGAGCTGAGCACGCAAGCTCGCGCGTGGCTGCAGCCGAGCGAGCGCGCCGTCGGCATCGCGCTGCCGACGAGGGTGGCCGCGGCGGAAGCGCCGCTCCTGGTCGATTTCGTCGCCGTTGGGTTGGACGGCAAGGCCGACGGGTCGGCGGCGATCGACGCGCGCTTGCTCCACCGGACCTGGAAGTCCGTGCGCAGCGAGCAGGTTGGCGGCATCTGGGAGTGGCAGACCCAGGTCGAAGATCGAGAAGTCTCGCGCTGTGCGCCCGAGCCGGCGCCCGACCTCCCGGCCGGCGTCCGACGATGCACCTTCACGCCGGATCGCGCGGGCATGTTCCTGGTCCAGGCCGAGGTCCGCGACGCTGCGGGTCGTCGCCGTCGCACCCGTACGTCGGTGTGGGTGTCCGGGCCCGGGGAGGTCTCGTGGAACCCCGAGGCGCGGGGCGAGCCGCTGCTGGTGGCCGACAAGGCCCGCTACGCGCCCGGCGAGACCGCGCACATCCTGGTCAAGAACCCGATCCCCGGCGCGATGGCGCTGATCACCGAAGATCGGGGCGGCGTGCTGCGCCGGCGGGTGGTGACGCTTCCCGGCGGTGCCCAGGCCATCGACATCCCGATCGGCGCCGACGCCCGCCCCAACCTCTTCGTGTCGGCCGTCCTGTTTCGCGGACGGCAACGCGGCAGGGCACCGGCTCGCCTCGACCTGGGCGCGCCCGTGCTTCGGACCGACGCCATCGAACTGGAGGTGGACACCTCCGCAGCGCACCTCGAGGTCGCGGTCGATGCCGGCGCCGGCGTCGGAAAGGACAGTGTCGCCGGCCCCGGTGACGAGGTCGAGGTCGAGGTGTCGGTCCGCGGCAAGGACGGCAAGCCCCGGCAGGCGGAGGTGGCGCTGCTGGTGGTCGACGAGGGCGTGTTGGCGCTCACCGGCTACCAGACGCCCGACCCCTTTGCCCCCCTCTGGGCTCGCCACGCGCACGGCGTGACCGACTACGCGCTCGCCGGGGACCTCGTCCGCCGCCGCGTCGGCGAAGAGAAGGGCGACATGGGCGGCGGTGGCGACGAAGGCGGCCCGCTCGTGCGCGGCAACTTCCGTGACGTCGCCCACTACGCGCCCAGCCTGCAGACCGGGCCCGACGGTCACCTGAAGGCGCGCTTCCGGTTGCCCGACAACCTCACGGCGTACCGGGTGATGGCCGTCGCCGTCGCCGGCGCCGAAGAGGCGGGCTCGGGGCAGGGCACGCTGCGCGTCGGCAAGCCGCTGATGCTGCAGCCACGGCTGCCGCGCTATGCGCAGGTCGGAGACGTCGTGGAGCTCAGCGTCACGGCGCGCTCGGCCGCCGACGCGCCGAGCTTGCGCGGCCAGGCGCGGCTGACGTTGACCTGCCCGGAGCCCGTCGCGCTACGCGGCCCCGAGAGCCCGAGCCAGCCCTTCGACTTGCAGCCCGGCACCGCTACGGAGCTGCGGTTCGCGCTGCGGGCGGAGGCGATCGGCCGCTGCGAGGTCACGGTCGAGGCGAGCGCGGGCAAGGCCCGAGACGGCGCCCGCTTGCCACTCGAGGTCGTCGACATGCGCCCGTCGGAAACCTCTGCCGCCTTCGGTCGCTCCGAAGAGAGCGTGACGCAGACGTTGATGCGGCCGCCGGGAAGCACCGACACCGGCGGGCTGCACATCGAGGTCGCGAGCTCGGGGGTCGTCGGTCTCGGTGGCAGCATCGAGCCCCTGGTGGACTATCCGTACGGCTGCGCGGAGCAGACGGCGTCGCGTCTGGTCGCGCTGCTCGAGCTCCGGCGCCTGCAGGCCGACTATGGCTTGTTCGCCGAGCGGAAGCCCGAGGCCATCGCCAAGGCGACCACTGCAGCCGTGGAGCGGCTGTTCTCACTGCGAGGAGGTTGGCCGCGCGGCGCGTTCCGCGTCTGGCCGGGCAGCTCCGACGCGTCGGTTCCGGCGAGCGCGTGGGCGTTGCTCGCGCTCGAGCGTGCGCGCGCCGCGAAGGTGCCGCTGCCGCCGAAAGCGATTGCCGAGACGGCCGATTGGCTCACCCAGCAACTGCATCGCAAGGGCGGCGGCGGCAAGGGCCTCGCGCACGGTCCGGATGCGCGGGCTGCGATCCTCCTCGCCCTCGCTCGCGTCGGAAAGGTCGCCGACGCCGACCTCGGCGCGGCCTGGGCCACGCGGCAAGAGCTCTCGCGCAGCGGCCGGTTGATGCTGGCGCTGGCCGGCATCGCCAGCGGGCGCAAGGCGCGCCGTGCACAGTCCGGTCAGCTCGTCGACGCCGAGCTCGGCACCGTTCGGGTCGAGGCCCACAGCGCATGGCTGCCGGACGCGAGCCGTGACGGCTGGAGCTCTCCGCGGCGGGATCGCGGCATGCTGCTCGCGGCCATGGCGGCCATCCGTCCGGAGCATCCGCTGCTCGCGAAGCTCCTGCAGGGCGCGATCGACGATCGACGTGGCGAGCAGTTCGCCTCGACCCAGGACCACGCCTGGACCCTGCTGGGACTCTCCGCCGTGTTCGGTGTGCTCGAGCCGACGCCCCCCGAGCTCGACGTGCGGGTCCAGGTCGGCGAGACGACGCTCGGCGCAGCCCGCTTCTCGGGGCGCAGCGCGGCACGGCAGGTGTTCGAGGCCGCGCAGGCTTCGCTGACGCCCGGCGCAGCGACGCCGGTCGTGTTGCATCGGCAGGGCGAAGGACCGCTCTATTGGGGGATGCGCTACCGGTACGTGCAGCCGGAGGTCGCGCGGCTGCCGCGAAATGCCGGCTTCGTCGTCCGTCGCACGGTCACGGACGTCCACGGTGCGTCGCCCGAGGTCTGGCAGCGCGGTGACCTCGCCGTGGTCACCGTCGAGGTCTGGTCCGGTCGGATGCGAAAGGACGTCGCGATCGTCGATCCCCTGCCGGCGACCCTCGAGGCGGTCGACTTCTCGCTGAGCGGGCAGCCCGAGGTGCTGCGTCGCAAGCTGGCACCGGACGACGACGCGCTCGACGCCCACACGCCGCATGTCGACGCGCAGGAGCTCACCCCGCGCGAGGTACGTTTCTTCGTCGAGCATCTTCCGGCCGGTCGCAGCGTGTTCCGGTACGTCGTCCGTGCGCGGGGGCGCGGCGTAGCGGCATGGAACGGCAGCCGCGCCGAGGCGATGTACGACCCCGAGGTCTTCGGGCGCGCCGCTGCCACCGTGGCGGAGGTCCGCTGATGCGCGGCAGCGTCGGCGCGCGCGCGAAGCGATGGCGTCTGCTCGCTCGCGCCACCGTCGTCGTCGTCGTGCTCGCCGTCACGCTCGCCGGGTGGCTGGCGGCGTGGACGCCCGCGCTGCCGTCCGACGTCGCCGGCAGCTTGGCCGAGCGCTACCTCGCCACCCGCGTCGTCGACGTGCACGGAGCGCCGCTCGGCGAGTTGGTGTCGGCGCACGGCCAGCGGGGCGAGCCGGTGCCGCTCGCGGCGTTCTCGCAACGGCTGATCGACGCCACGCTCGAGGCCGAGGATCGTCGCTTTTTCGCGCACCCGGGGGTCGATCTGCTGGCTGTGGTGCGTGCGGCGCAATCCAACCTGCGTGCCGGGCGCGTGGTCTCGGGCGCGTCGACGCTGACGCAACAGCTCGCGCGCATGGTGGCGCCGGCGCCGCGCGGTTGGCGCTCCAAGGTCCGCGAGTCCGTGTGGGCGTTGCAGCTCGAAGCGCGCTACGACAAGGCGACGATCCTCGCCTGGTACCTCTCGGTCGCGCCCTACGGCGGGCTGTTGCGGGGGGCAGAGGTCGCGAGCCGCACACTCTTCGACCGTCCGGCGTCCGAGCTCTCGTGGCGTCAGGCCGCGCTGCTGGCTGTGTTGCCACGCTCGCCCGAGGCGCTCGACCTGCGGCGTCGTCCCGAACGAGCGGAGCGCCTCGCCGACGCGCTGCTCGACCGGCTCTGGCGGCGCGGCAAGCTGACCGACGCCGAGCGCGCCGCCGCCGCTCGCGAGCGCCTCGAGGTCCGCGCCGTGCGTTCGCCCTTCGAGGCGCCGCACGTGCTGGACGTGATGCGTCGCCGCGGCGACCGGCCGGTTCGAATCCGAACCACCATCGAGCGCGAGCTGCAGCGCGACCTGCAGCGCATCGTCCGCGCCGAGGCCGAGCGCTTGCACACGCGCGACGCCCGCAACGCCGCCCTCGTGGTGCTGGACGCGCAGACCGGCGACGTGCTGGCGATGGTCGGCTCGCAAGGCTACCTCGACCGCGAAGACCTCGGCGCGAACAACGGCACGCTGGCGCGTCGCTCGCCGGGCTCGACGCTCAAGCCGTTCGCCTACGCCCTCGCGTTCGACGACGGCGGCAGTCCCGCGGATGTTTGGTTCGACGTCGAAGCACATTTCGACACCGAGCACGGCGACTGGCGTCCGGAGAACTATGCCCGTCGCTACCACGGACCGGTGCGGGCGCGGCTCGCGCTGGCGAATTCACTCAACGTACCCGCCGTTCGCGTCGTCGAAGCGATCGGCGTCGCCCGTCTGCAGCAGACCCTGCGCGACGGCGGAATCAGCGGGCTCGATCGGGATCCGATGCACTACGGGCTCGGTCTCGCCCTCGGCGACGCCGACGTGGCACTGCTCGAGCTTGCCGGCGCCTATACGGCGTTCGCTCGCGGCGGCGTGGCGGTCCGCCCCCGGCTCGTCGCCGAGGTGCAGGGCCGGGACGGCGTCGCCGAGCCGGCACCAGCGGGCGAGTCGCGGCGATTGTTCTCGGCGCAGGCCGCCTCGATGGTCGTCGACATCCTCGCCGATCCGCTCGCGCGCACCCCCGCGTTCGGGCGTCGCGGCGGCATCACCTTCGACCTGCCCGCGGCCGTGAAGACCGGCACCTCCAAGGGCAACCGTGACGCACTCGCCGTTGGTGTCACCGCGGAGTACGTGGTCGCGGCTTGGGTCGGAAACTTCGACGGGCGGGCGACCGACGACCTCACCGGCGCGAGTGGGGCAGGGCGTCTGCTGCGCGGCGCGCTCGACCGCTTGGCCGAACGAGGCGCGCTGCACCTACCCGAACGCGCGGCGGGGCTGCGCAAGGTCGAGGTCTGTCCGCTCTCGGGCGCGACGCCCGGAGCATCTTGTCCGCACTCGGTACGGGAGTGGGTCCATGCGTCGGCGCCGGCTCGCCCCGCCTGCACCATGCACCGCGCCGGTGGCCTGCACTTGGTCGGGGCCGCGCGGGCGTGGGCAGAGCGCGCGGGCCTGCCGTTGGCGGCCGCTCCCGCCGCGTCGCCGGATCCGCACGGCGCCTCGCTGACCCTGCTCGCGCCCATCCAGGGCGGTCGCTATTGGGTCGACAGCCAGCTCGGTGACGGCCACATCGGCCTGTCCTGGCGAGCGGCGACGAATCCGCCGGGCGCGATGGTGCAGTGGTCCCTCGACGGCGTGCCGCTCGGTCCGCCCGAGCCCGCCGATCGCGCGCGCCCTTGGCAGCCGACGCCGGGGCACCACCGGCTCGAGGTCCGACGGCTCGACGGGCTGGGCGTGGTCGCCGCCGAGTTCGATGTGATGGGCTTGCGTCGGACCGCCGAACGTTGAGTCCGTCCGGCGGTCCGACCGCGGATCAGATGCCGGCCATCGCGCCCTCGTAGAAGGCGTCGAGGGTGGACTTGTACTTGGCCTCCACGGCCTTGCGCTTGACCTTCAGGCTCGGCGTCAACTCGCCGGTCTCGATCGCGAAATCGGCCGGCAGCAGCGCGAACCGCTTGATGGTCTCGAAGCGCGCTAGCGGGGCGTTCAGTTCGTCGACGTAGCCTTGGAACAGCGCCTGCACCTTGGGATCCTGCGCGAGCTGCTCGTAGGACTTGTCGCCGAGCCCGTTGTCCTGCGCCCAAGCCGCGATTGCCTCGGGCTCCATCGTGATGAGCGCCGAGCAGAAGTTGCGGTTGTTGCCGTGCACGAGGATCTGGCTGACGTAGGGGCAGAGCGCCTTGAAGTTGCCCTCGAGGGCCTGCGGCGCGACGTATTTACCACCCGAGGTCTTGATCAGGTCCTTCTTGCGGTCGGTGATGCGCAGGTGACCGTCGGGGTCGATTTCACCGATATCGCCCGTGGCCAACCAGCCTCCTTCGAGCAGCGTCTCGGCGGTGACGTCGGCCAGGTTGTGGTAGCCACGCATGATGCCGCGGCCGCGGAAGAGGATCTCGCCGTCCTCGGCGATCTTGACCTCGGTGCCGGGCAGCGGCGGACCGACCGTGCCGAACTTGTTGCTCTCGGGGCGGTTCACGAAGCTCGCCGCCGACGACTCGGTCAGGCCGTAGCCCTCGAGGATCAGCAGCCCGGCGGCGTGGAAGAACTCGGCGATCTCGCGATTCAGCGGCGCCGAACCCGAGATGAAGAAGCGCACGCGCCCGCCGAAGCGCTCACGCAGCTTCGAGAAGACCAGCTTGTCGGCGATCTTGAACTGAAGGGCGAGCAAGCCGGCGGGCTCCCGACCGGCCTGCATCTCCTTGCTCGCCGCACGGCCGACGCCGAGTGCCCAGCGGAAGATGCTCAACTTCAAGCCGCCGGCTTGCTGCGCGCCGCTCACGACCTTGTTGTAGACCTTCTCGAAGATGCGCGGCGCGGCGGCCATGAAGGTCGGCCGCACGACGGCGAGGTTCTCGACGATCTTGTCGATGCGGCCGTCGACTGCGGTCGGGATGCCGATGGCGATGACCAGGGTCTCGAGCATCTTGCCGAACGAGTGCGAGAGCGGCAGCCAGAGGTACTGCTTGTCGTCGCTGGTGAGCAGCTGGACGCTGTCGATGGCCTCGCCGGTGTACATCCAGCAATCGTGGGTCAGTTCGACACCTTTCGGCCGGCCGGTGGTGCCCGAGGTGTAGATCAGGGTCGAGAGCCGATCGGGGCTCAACCGATCGAGGACCTCGGTGAGGCCGTTCGGGTTGGCCTCGATCCACGCCTCGCCCTTGGCCTGCAGATCCGACCACGAGACGACCCAGCCGTCGTCGCTGCCGTCGCCGTCGATGACGACGACGTGGGCGAGCTCCGGCACTTCGGCCCGGATCTCCTGCAGCTTCTTCACCTGCGCGTCGTTCTCGGCGATGCACAGCCGGCTCGAGGAGTCCGAGAGGATGTGGCGGCAGTCGTCGGCGGTGGACGACGGGTAGATCGTCGACGTCGCGGCGCCGGCCACGTTGATCGCGATGTCGCCGAGCAACCACTCGAGCCGCGTGCTGCAGACCAGACCGACGCGGTTGTCGTCTTCGATGCCGAGCGCGAGCAGGCCTCCGGCGAGCAGCTCGACCTGCTCGGCGACCTGCGTCCAGTTCATCGACTGCCAGCTGTCCCCGACCGGGTACGAAAACGCTTCGAGGTTGGGCGTCTTGCTGACGCGCTCTCGAAACATGTGAGCGACACTTTGGTATCGAGCCATCCGTTCCCCCCGCTCCGGGCGACTCGCCCCGCCAACGAGTTCGAGCCGGCTAGCTAGCGCAGATCGACCGGTGCAGCAAGGCGCGCCGGCCCGCGTGCGGGTCCCCGTCGGGCGCGGGGACTCGACCCCCGTCGCGGCCTCGTCCATCCTCAGCGGCGCAGCCGGGAGGTGGCATGGGCGGGCGACATGAGCACGAGTCGGAGCAGGGTTGGCAGACGCGCGGCGGTGCCACGCTGGCGCAGCTCTTCGAGCGCCGGATGCAACGCCGCGAAGCGATCGCGCTCGGCATCTGGACCAGCGCCTGGCTTGCCGGTTGTGGCGCGGGAGCTCGTGCGGGCCAGGGCTCCACGCCGGGACGGCATGGCAGCGCTGCGCGCGGGGCAGGCGCGGAGGTCCCACGCTCGCGAGCAGGTCGTGGCGCTGCGTCGGCACGCTTCCCGTTCGACTTCCAGGAGATCCCGTCGGGGGCCGACGATCGCCTCCACGTCCCGGTCGGCTATCGCGCCGACGTGATTTTGGCCGACGGCGATCCCATCGCGAAGGGCGCCAAGCCCTGGGATCCGCGCCGCCGTACCGCCGCGGACGCGGCGCTGCAATTCGGCAGCAACGCCGATTTCACGGCCTTCTTGCCGCTGCCGCCGGGGCCGGACGGGGCCGCGCGCGGCCTGCTCTCGGTCAACCACGAGCACCCCTCCACCCGCTTCCTCTTCGACGACCTCGACGACCTCGCAGGATTGCCGTGGGTCGAACGTCAGGCGGCCATCGGCCCGCGCATGAACGCGGCGCGGGTCGCGCTCGAACAGGCGGTGCTCGGACATTCGGTCGTCGAGGTGCGCCGCGAGGCCGGACGCTGGCGCGCGCAGGTGGACAGCCCGTTGAATCGACGCATCGACGCGCGCACCACACCGATCACCGTGGCAGGTCCCGCAGCCGGCCATCGACGCATGCAGACGGCGGCAGACCCGACCGGTCGCACCGTCATCGGTACGTTTCACAACTGCTCGGGCGGCGTGACCCCGTGGGGGACGGTGCTGATCGGCGAAGAGAACTTCGACAACCACTTCCGTGGCGACATCAAGGGCCTGCCGAACGAGGCGTCGCTGCGCCGGGCCTACTTCGAGAACCGGAAATCCTGGCCGTGGTGGGGCGAGCACGATCCTCGGTTCGACGTTCGTCAGCACCCGAACGAACCGAACCGATTCGGCTGGATCGTCGAGCTCGACCCCTACGATCCGGAGGAGCCGGTCCGCAAGCGCACCGCGCTAGGGCGGTTCTCGCACGAGGCCGCCGGCAACGCGCTGACGCCCGACGGACGCGTGGTCGTCTACATGGGCGACGACAAGCACGGCGAGTACCTCTATCGCTTCGTCTCCACCGGACGCGTCGACCGCCGGGACCGCAGGCGCAACCGCGAGCTGCTCGACGAGGGCGAGCTCAGCGTCGCGTGCTTCTCCGACGACGGGACGCTGCGCTGGGCACCGCTGCGACACGGGCAGGGCCCTCTCGTCGCGGCCAACGGATTCAACGACCAAGCCGACGTCGTGATCGACGCCCGCCGTGCGGCGGATCTACTCGGCGCCACCCCGCTCGACCGGCCCGAAGACGTCGAGCCGCAGCCGGGCACCGGCGTCGTCATCGTGGCGCTGACGAACAACGCGGTTCGGGAGCGCGCGGACGCTGCGAACCCGCGCCGCCACAACCGCTTCGGACATCTGCTCGCGCTGTTGCCGCCCGGCGCCCCCGGCAAGGACGTCGACCACGCCGCGCCCGTCTTCCGTTGGGAGCTCGCGCTGCTGGCCGGCAATCCCGCCGACGCGAACGTCGGTGCGGAAGCGCACCCGAGCACCACCGAACACGGCTGGCTCGCCAGTCCCGACAACGTGGCCTACGACCCCGCCGGGCGGCTGTGGGTCGCGACCGATCAGGGGTCGCATTGGACCGATACGGGGCGCTGCGACGGGCTCTATGCTGTGGCGACCGACGGCGACGCGGCGTTCTGGAGTCGGCTCTTCCTGCGCGCCCCACTCGGTGCCGAAGTCGCAGGGCCCTCGTTCACGCCGGACGGCCGCACACTCTTCGTGTCGATCCAGCACCCGGGCGTCGACGTCCAGGGCTCGACCTTCGGGAAGCCGGCGACACGCTTCCCCGACTACGATCCGGAGTTGCCGCCGCGGGCCGCCGTCGTCGCCATCGAACGCGAGGACGGCGGCCCTATCGGCGGGCCCGGCCGCTAGCGACCTAGAGCCGCGGG
>JBEARB010000301.1:0-5374 GCA_041163625.1 Pseudomonadota bacterium
GAAAGGAGCTGCAGCGCGCCGACGGAAGTCCGCTCTACGACCCGAAGCAGGTCTACTTCTACGGCATCAGCCAGGGCCATATCCTCGGCTCGACCTACGTCGCGCTCTCGCCCAAGGTCGAGCGCGCCGTGCTCGCCGTCGGCGGTGTCAGCTTCGGCCTGATGATGTCGCGCGCCGCGCCGTTCGGGCCCTTCCTCGGCTTGTTCGACATCGTCTCGGCCAGCGCGGCGGCCAGCTTCGACATGACGCTGCAACTGCAGACGCTGATGGACCGCATCGACCCGGTCGCCTGGACCGGCGACATCCTGCAAGCCTCGTTCTCTCCGGCCCCGGCGCAGCGTCGCGTGCTGATGCACGTCGCGGTCGGCGACACCTCCGTGCCGAATATCGCGACCCACGTCCAAGCTCGCTCGCTCGGCCTGCCGCAGCTCGGCCCCGCGCCGCGGCCCCTCTTCGGAATTCCCGAGCAGACGGGGCCGATCGACGGCTCGGCGCTGTGCGCTTGGGACTTCGGCTACGCGCAACCGGACCTGACGGCCGTGCCGAACAAGACCGAAAATCCGGCGCACAACGACCAGCGCGGCCTCGCCGCCTCGATGGCGCAGGCGAGCGCGTTCCTGCGGCCCAACGGCACGGTGACGCAGACCTGTGACGGCGTTTGCGACCCGGAGTAGGGGGGCACCACGGCTTGACGGGAGACCTGAAGAGGGTCAAGACAGCGCCGGAGGTCTGGATGCGATCGAACTACTTGAGTCGCTACTGGATTGACCGGTTCGCGAGGGAGCGCGTTTCGCTGATCTTGCTGAGCGCGGCAGCTCTGCTGCTGCACGGCTGCTTCGGCGCCAGCGACCAAGGCTCCTCTGTGATCACGTTGGTCGACGCCGTCGCCGTCGACACTGCGGGCCAGGGCGACGGCACGAACGCCGCCGAAGCAGGATCGGGTGACGCGATCGGCAGTGGTGACGCAAGTGACGACGTGAGTGGCTCCGACAGCGAAGTGGGCGACTCGCAGGGCTCCGACAGCTCGGGCGCCGATGCCTCTGGCACGGACGCCATCGGTGACGGAATCGACTGCTCCGATGGAGCCCCTTGTGACGATGGCGACGCCTGCACCGATGGCGACAGCTGCAAGGCCGGTGTGTGCGTCCCGGGGCCACCGCGAGTCTGCACTGGTAACGAATGCAGTATCGCAAGCTGCGACCCCCAGATCGGCTGCGTGTTCCAGGACCTGACGACGCCGTGCGACGACGGCAGCCTATGCACCACCGACGACACCTGTGCCAACGCCATCTGTCATGGCAAAGCGGTGAATTGCGACGATGGCAACGAGTGCACTGTCGACAGCTGCGAAGCGACCCAAGGCTGCGTCACCACGCTACAGATCGACGACGTCCCATGCGGCAACAAGGCCGTCTGCTACAAGGGCGCCTGCGTCGCCACCGGGACCATTTTTGCGCACACCAGCAGCGAGCTGTTTCGGCTCGAGCTCAAATCCAAGTCGTTCGTGAAAGTGGGGGGCCTTCCAGTTCGACAAAAACAGCGGCTCGGTCACCGACATCGCCATCGACCGCACAGACAAGCTCTACGCGATCACGTTTGGCGACCTCTTCGTTTGCAAGCCGAGCGACGCCAAGTGCGTGTGGGTCATGTCGCTACCGACGAGCTTCAACGGCATGACGTTCGTTCATGCCGGGACGATCTACCCCGATCAAGACGCGCTGATTGGTATCGCCAACGACGGCGGCTGGCACCACGTTCAGTTCAACGCCAACCCACCGAAGATCGTCAAGCTCGGCACGTATGGCGGCTACGGCAGCTCCGGAGACGCCTTCAGCGTCAAGGGCATCGGTACCTATGCCACCGTGACGAAGTTCGGCACATCGTCGGACTTGCTCGTCTCGGTCGATCCGAAGACTGGAAAGGTCCTCGCCGAGGTCGGACCGACCGGAGTCAGCGGCTTGTGGGGCGTCGCTTGGCTCGATGGCTCTGCGTATGGCTTCTCGTCGACCGGCTCGGTCTACACCATCGACATCCAGACTGGAGCGGCCAAGTCTGTGACTGGCGTCACCGTGCCCAGCGCGAGTTGGTGGGGCGCAGGCGTCAGCACAGAGATAGGCCTGTGACTCAGTTACATTGATGCAAGATCCGCAAGTCGTCGATGCGATGGTGATTGGTCGCCCAGCCGGTCGAGCCCGAGAAGATCACGTAGCCACCACGGAAATCCAGGCCGGTCAGCGTTTTGGTAGCGCTCACCGTATCATCGAGGCGAATCGTCAGCTTGTCGCCCTGGATCACGATCGTCACGGTATGCCAGGCGAGGTCCTCGACCGAGATCGCCGCCGCGCCGGGCTCGGGCAGCCAGAGTAGCGCGTTGCCGGCGTCGCCATCCTTGTGTACGGCGATGTGGTTCCCCTGACCAAGGATGCCGTTGTTGCCCGTGATCCCCGGCGGATCTGTGTTCGGATCGCCCTTGTTGACCCAAGTGTCGATTTCGACGTGGAAGGCCTTGATCTGGGAATTGCCGCACGCACCGCTCACGCCGTAGCCGAGGCAACCTCCATTGCCTGCGAGCTTGAGGTATGCGTCGACGTCGGTTGGCGACTTACCCTCGAAGATGGTCATAGCGAAGCCATCCGCGCCGCCGTTGATGCCGCCGCCGGTGGCGATGCGCATCGTCATGCGAACGTCGCCGGGCTGCACGAACAAGGCTTTGTTGTAGAAAGCGCCGCCCTTCGAGCCGGCGTTTCCGGTCAATTCGAGCCAGCCGCCGCTATCCCAAGCGGCGTCGACGACCTTGACCCAATCGGTGCCAGTCGTGTCCTTGGCGAAATCCTCGACGATCTCGGCGCCGCAGACGCGGACGGAGGCCTGAGCCACGGATGAGCAGAACGCGCCGCCACCGGTCATTCGGAGCGACAGCTGATGCTCGCCCGCGGATGTCGGCGTGACGGTGATCTCCACCTCCGTGCTGTTCACCCCTCCGACGGGCGCCAGGGCTGCGCTGCCGAGCACACCATCGAAGTCGCTGACAACCTCCAACGTCGCGCCTGGGCCGACCACGCCGTCGACGCTCGCCTTGACGACGACGGGCTTGCCGCCCGCGAGCATCGCCTGCTGCGGCGGCTCGCCATCGATCGTGACGATCGCGCCGGCTGTCGGGCACACCACGACCGCCGTGCTGGCCTGGGCAGCGTCGCCTCCGCCAGCTTCGGCGTTCACCGTGAGGGTGCGAACGCCAACCTGCAGACCCTCGAGCTTTGCGCTCGCGTCACCGCTCTCATCAACGGTGACCGGGGCGCCAGCGATGGCGTTCGCGTTGCCTCCGTCGCTGTCGGCGAGCGTCCAGGCAAGCTGCGTGGCGGCAAGCTGCGTGGCGCTGCCGACGACGTGGACCTTGGCCTCGGCGACCTCGCCTGCGGCGACGACTTGACCGGCGTAAGGTGCAGTGATCTTGAGGTCGAATGGCGGTGGTGTCGGCACATCGAGAGGGACGTCGGCGCTGGTGTCCGCGTTGGCGTCGCTGCCACCGGCCCCGTCATCACTGCTGTCCCCGCTGGCGCTGCCGTCGAGGGTTTCGAAAACGTCGACCGTAGCGTCGACCATCGATCCGACATCGTCGTCGTTCACGATGATGTCGCCATTGGCATTGCCTGGGCTGTCCGCAGCGATGTCGACGGTCTCGCCGGAGTCTCTGCCGCTACACGACCACAGGCCGCAGACGGCCGCGGCGAGAACCGACCAATAATAGGCCCGAACCTGCAACGTTTTCTTAGAACTCCGTTTCATCATCACTCCGATCGGCCCAACCACGACGATAGTCGCTCCGCCGATGGCCGGTGCTACCGACCACGACATCCCGTACAGAGCCTGCACACCGACGTTGATCAAAAACCGCGAGGCGAGATTCTCGGATACCAGCAGTTCTCTAAACGGGCTCCCTGCCTACCGCACCCAGAACGAATGCGCGTTGAAGCTGTCGAAATCGTTTTGATTGCTCCAACCACTCGAGGTACAGCCATCGCCGTAACCCCAGTAGTGGCGGCCCATCTGGTGGCTGCGACCCTGGCAGTTGGCGCCCAGACCACCACCGGTGTAGTTGTTCGTGTTGTTGTCGCGGCCCCAGCCGGCGAGCGCGGCACACCAGCCGCCGCTCTTGCCGTTGACCAGGCTGCCATTGGTGGTTGCGCTGTCGGCGTTGATGTTGAAACCGTAGAACTGTGGGCCAGTGCCGTCGGGGCCGTTGCCCATGCCGCAGCCGTTGCGCCAGTCGAGCGTGGTGTGGTTGCCGATGAGCACTTGCGTCGCCTTGTACGTCGTCGCGACCTTGAAGACGTTGAACAGGCTGTCGAACTTCTGGCCCATTCGCCAGGCGAGGATCTTCGACTTGTTGTTGATTCCCTGCAGCATGAAGTCGGTGAACGACACGCTCTCGTAGGCCGGCCCGAGCGCATCCTCCTCGTTGAGGTTCTTGACGCTGCCAAGGTAACCGCGGTTGATCCAACGCGTGGTGTCGTTGCTGTCGAGTACGCCCCCGTCGCCGTTGTGCGTCGTCGCGCGAACCTTGCCGATGAGCGTCCAGCCGCCGCCGTCGGTCGTCATGTCGCAGTAGACCTCGAAGGCGCCGCCGGCCCAGTTCGGCGGGTCGATCCAGTAACTGCCGTCTTTGGCGGTCGGGTTGTTCTTGAGTAGATCCTTGCATGACTGCGCCGGATTGGTCTTGGAGCCGAAGATCGTCAAGAAGATCGGGGTGTACTCTTTGCCATTGCAGACCGAGAGCGCCTTACCCGCGGGGTCGACCCATGCGTAGCCCAGGTGCGCGGCGTCGCAGTCGTTGGGCTTGTCGGTGACCGGAAACCGCAAGCCCGCGCCGTTGACGATCAGGTCGCCCCCGGTCGCCACCTTCTGCGTCGAGTTGATGGCCACCTCGATCGAGAAGGCCGCGATCGCGCCGTCGAGCTTGTTGTCGAGATCGCAGAGTGCGTCGTTGCCGGGTGCCTGCTTGATGCAGTAGCTCGTATCGGTCGCCACCAGCGTCCAGTTGCCCTTGGGGTTCTTGCCGAGCCAGGTGCCGAGATCGCCGGATTTCGGGGCTGTCTTGTCGCTCCAGGCCGTGTCGAGCGCCTTGCTGTCCTTGTCGCCGCAGGGGTCGCAGAGCACGTAGCCGACCTTCTTGTCGTCAGGCGGCAGCAGCTTGAGTGCCAGCGTCGACAGGTCGCAGTTGGCGAGCTTGATCTTGATGGTGATGCCCTGTGCCACACCCCAATCGGGTACGTCGAGCACGGTCGTCGCCGAGGCTCCGGTGTTGTCGGGGATACCGACCGGTGCGGCGAGTCCGATCGTTTCGACGAATTGCGTAGTCAACATGCCGTTGCTG
>JBEARB010000302.1:0-3858 GCA_041163625.1 Pseudomonadota bacterium
CCGCCTCGACATCCTCGCCGTCGTCGATGACGACCAGGAACTCTTCGCCGCCGAAGCGGCCGACCATGCCGCGGGAACCGAGCGTACGCCGCAGGCGGAGGCCGAGTTCGCAGAGCACCTCGTCACCGACGGCATGGCCGTGCGCGTCGTTGACGCCCTTGAAATGGTCGACGTCGAGCAGCGCCACCGCCATCGGGGCACCGGCCATGCTGCTCACTGCGGCCTGCTCGAGGGACTCGATCAGCGATTTGCGGTTGGGCAATCCGGTGAGTGCGTCGGTACGGGCCGACTCGAAGAGCTCTCGCGCCGCGCGCGCCTCGCGCCCGAGCCGACTGATCCGGGCCGTGAGCTCGTTCGGATCGAGGGGCTTCTGGAGGTAGTCGTCGACCACTTCGGAGAGCAATTCGTCGCGTAGGCTACGCGAAGCCAGAGCGGTCAACACGACGAGCCGAACATGCTGCAGGCGCGGCTCGGCGCGGATCGCCAAGCACAGCTCGTCGCCACGCATCCCGGGCATCATCAGGTCCGTGACGACCACCTCGAACGGCTGATTCGCGAGGGCGCGCAGCGCCTCTTCCGACGAGCTGACTTCGGTCACTTGCGCGTAGGGCGAGAGCACGGCCCGCAGGAACGCGCGCTGTTCGACCGCGTCGTCGACGACCAAGACGCGGAACTCCGAGTCCGGCGCGCTCGGCTGGCGTCGAGGTTGGTAGCCCGTGACGCGAAATTTCCGGAGATCGATCGACGTGGATGCCGTTCGCCCCAGCGCGGCCCGCTCGAAGCGATCGAGCTCCTGGAGCAACCGGCGACAGGCGCGGAGGCTGGTCTCGACATGGGCGCGGGCGCGGCTCTCGGGCTCGAGCTCGCCGAGCGCGGCGAGCAGGGGGCTGGCGACCAAGTTCAAGGTCTCGCGCAGCGCCATCCCCGACGAGCTCGGTGCCGCCCTGCCGGGGAGCGCATCCTCGGGGGCGAACGACGCGGCGTCCGAGCGCTGGCGCGGGGCGAAGCTGGGGATTTCGGTGCGTTCGGAACTCAACCCACGCTCCGGAGCCGCGGCGGGCGCGGCAGCGATGTGGGCGAAGTCTACCCCACGCGAGGCGCCTGCGGAAAGCGTCATGCGGCCAGATCTGACCCGCGACGGATCCGAAAGGGATCACCCCGCTGCAACGCCCCTCGGCGTGGTGTGCAAAATCGTAGCGAAGGCGGCGCAGTGGGCTATTCATGGGGATCGCTTCTCAAGTAGCGTCTCGCCGTCGTGGCCAAGCCCACGCTGTGGAGTGAGACGACGATGCGCTTCCCTCGTGTCTTCCGCTTCGCGGCAGTGCCATTCGGCCTGCTGTGCGCTCTTACTGCTTGTTCGACTCCGAACGTTCCGTCCAAGCCGGCCGCCGACGCCGGCGCGACGCCGACGCCACCGGTTGCCGCCGAGACGCCCGAGGTCGACTCCCCGCCGCCGGCGCCGGCGTGCCCGCCGTGCGTCGTCGACGAGCGCCCGGAGCCTCCGGCACGCGCGAACCGGCCGGTGCTCGCCGCCCGTCGCGGCTCTCCGGACATCGTGCCGGTCTTCGACGAAGCGTCGGGGCTGCGTCTGATCAGTGCCCGCCGCGAGGAAGGCATGACGCGGGCCACCGTCGCGTGGCCGCCGCTCGATCCGAGTCGATTCTCGCGCTGGCAGATCGAGACCAGCGACAAGCCAACCGGCCCCTTCGTCAAGCGCGCCGAGGGCGAGAGCGGAGCGGACAAACCGGGCGTCGCGACCTTCGCCCTGCCGCGTCCGATGACGTTCGTGCGCTTGGTGCGAATCGAGACCAAGGTCGGCAAGAAGTCCGCCACGGCGGCCATCCGCGTCCTGACCGTGGCCGAGGCAGAATACGATATCGGCCGACGGACCGTGCCCTACGCGCCGGACCACTCGGCGCGCGTTCGGGCGATGGTGCGCTATCCGACAGCGCTCGCAGAGATCGACGGCCATGTCCCGCTCGCTGTCATCACCCACGGCAACGCCGGCGTCTGCCGGGACGCGAACGGAGAGGACCGCTGCGAGATGACGATGGTCCTCGAGGACAAATGCCCCGAGGGCACTACCCCGACACCGAGCGCCGAGGGATTCCTTTGGCTCGCCGAGAGCCTCGCCGCGCGCGGCTACGTGGTCGCGGTCGTCGACGCCAATTCGGTCAACTGCACCAACCTCCCGCTGGTGGTGCAGGGCCGCACCTCGCTCATCCTCGAGCATCTACGCGTCTGGGGACGCGCGGTGCGTGGCCTGGAGACGCCGCTCGGCGATCGGTTCGCCGGTCGTATCGATATGGAGCGCGTCGCCCTCATCGGGCACAGCAACGGCGCCGAGGCCAGCGCGATGGTGCCCGTTTCGCTGCATGTCGGGCGACTGCAACCGCAGCTCGCCGGCACGCGCGTATCGTCCGTCATCGCGATCGCCGGCTCGGACTCGCTCTGGGCCGTACCGGACGAGACGCCCTTCCTGGTGCTGCAGGCGAGCTGCGACATGCAACTGCCCTCGATGGACGGCATGCGCCTGTACGACCGCAGCGTCGTCTTGCGCTCGGCGCCCCATACGGCGGCCTATATCATCGGCGCGACGCACAACGGCTTCAATCTGCAGTGGCATCGCGACGACTCGATGGACGAGCCGAGCGGCCGCCACTTCTCGGCCTGCCCCGAGAGCGGGAAGCTCTCGCCGCCGCGCACCCGCGCCCTGCTCGAAGCCACGGTCGGCGATTGGCTGCTCGCCACGACCCGAGAGCGACGACGCGTGGTGCCGGCGTGGCTTCGTGGCGACGCGCCGATGCCGCGCGAGATTGTGGCGGCGACCGGCGGCGAGGTGCCGATCCGCTGGAACCACGGGCCGGCCGACAAGCTCGTCATCGAATCGTTCGACGGCGACGACGCGCCGCGCCACAACGACCTCGGCGGACTCAACCGGGTCGGAGGGTTCCACAATGGTGGCCGCTGCTACGGATTGCGCTGCGACGACGCCTTCGCACACGCCGCTTGGGCGGGCCGCTTCGACTGGCGTGAGCCGGGCGCGCGATTCCTCTTCGAACTGCCGACCATCGACGCCTCGCGTTGGAAGACCGTCGCCTTGCGCATGACGCAGAACCCCGGGGCGGAAGACTCGGTCCCCGGCCGCAGCATCGACGCCTCCGTCCGGCTGATCGACGCCGACGGCAACATCGCCGTCGTCCTGCTGAGCGAGATCGGTGGCCTGCGCTACCCGTCGACGATGGCCCAATCGACCGAGCAGTCCCATTTCTATCACGGCGTGCTCGAGACGCTCCGCCTACCCATCGCGCGCTTTGCGGCTGCCAACCCCAAGCTTGACCTCACCCGCATCAACGGGTTGGAGTTGGTCTTCGACCGGCCCGGCAGCGAGCGTGGCTCGATCCTGCTCGCGCACGTGGAGCTGACGCGCCCGTGATGGCCCGGCCAAGGAGGCGACGTGGCTCACGGCGACGACTCGGAGTTCCAGCGTAGCCGGCCGAGAACGCGACGGCCACGGCGCGTCCCCCCGGGGGGCGTGGAGGCCGCTGCGCTGGACTACCTGCGCCGCTTCGACGTGCCGGAGCGAAAGCTGCGCGACCATCTCCGCGCGAAGGTGCGTCGCTCGGCGGAGGCGCACGGCGACGACGTGACGGCGCTGCTCGACGAGGTCGAGGCGGTGATGGCCCGCCTGCTCGCACGACGTTTCGTCGACGACGGTCGCCACGCCGAGGCCCGAGCGACGGCCCTTCTCGCGCGCGGCGTGCCCCCGCTCGCGGTGCGCACGCGGCTGCGGAACGCGGGCGTCGCCGCCTCGAGCATCGAAGCCGCCATCGCGGCGTGGCGCGACGCGCATCCGGA
>JBEARB010000303.1:0-13965 GCA_041163625.1 Pseudomonadota bacterium
GCCCAGCTCTTCTACCTGCGCTCGCGCGGCATCCCCGAGGCCGAAGCCCGGGATCTGCTCGTGCAGGCGTTCGCCGACGAGATCGTCGCCGCCCTGCCCGAGCCGACCCTGGCTCAGCAAGTGCGCGATGCCCTGCGCCTGCGCCTTTCCTCGACCGGAGAGGAGGCCCTGCATTGAGCCCGAACCGCCCGACGCTGGACCTGCCTGCGATTCGCGCCCAGATTCCGGCGCTCCAGCAGCAGGTCCACGGCAAGCCGCTGGTCTACCTCGACAACGGCGCCACGGCCCTGAAGCCACAGCCCGTCCTGGACGCCATGCTCGGCTACTACGCCGGCTGCTGCGCCAACGTCCACCGTGCCGTGCACAGCCTCTCGGCCGAGGCGACCGCGCAGCTCGAGCAGGCCCGGCGCGACGTCGCTGGGCACCTCGGCGTCGCCGATGACGCCGAGATCGTGTTCACCCGCGGCACGACCGAGTCGATCAACTTGGTGGCCCAAACCTGGGCACGGCGCAAGCTCGGACCCAGCGACGAGATCGTCGTGACCGGGATGGAGCACCACAGCAACATCGTGCCGTGGCAGCTGCTCGCGGCCGAGACCGGCGTCACACTCCGCGTCATTCCGTTCGACGACGATGGCGTACTCGACCTCGACGCAGCAGCGGCCATCATCGGCCCCCGCACCCGTCTGCTCTCGGTCGTCGCGGTCAGCAACGCGCTCGGCACCCTCAACCCCGTCCGGGCCTTGGCCGATCTCGCGCACGCGCACGGGGCGTACGTCCTGGTCGACGGGGCCCAAGCCGTACCACACGGGCCGGTGGACGTGGCTGCGCTCGGCGCGGATTTCTTCGCCTTCTCCGGCCACAAGGTGTACGGCCCGACGGGCATCGGCGTGCTCTGGGGCCGCCGCGAGGCGCTCGAGGCCTGTGAGACCTGGCACGGCGGCGGCGACATGATCCGCCACGTCTCGTTCGAGGGCACGACCTACGCAGATCTGCCGGCCCGACTCGAGGCGGGGACGCCGCACATCGCCGGCGCGATCGGGCTGGGCGCCGGCTTGCGGTGGATGCAGGGCCTCGGTCTCGAAGCGATCGCGGCGCACGAGGCCGCGCTGTTGGCTCACGGCACCGCGCTGCTCGAATCGACCCCGGGGGTTCGCCTCGTCGGTCGCGCCCCACGCAAGGCGGGCGTACTCTCATTCGTCGTCGATGGGGTGCATCCCAACGACGTCGGCACGCTGCTCGATTCGTACGGCGTCGCGGTTCGAACTGGGCACCACTGCGCCGAGCCCGCGATGCGCCGATTGGGCGTCAACGGCACGATTCGCGCGAGCCTGGCGGTGTACAACACGCGCGAGGACCTCGACATCTTCGCCGATGCGCTGCAGCGCGCGTTGCGCCTGCTCGCCTGACGCCAACGGGCCGCGACCCTCCTCGGCGGAGGGCCGCGGCGCGAGGCTACACGCCCGACAGGACCGCGCGGCACACGTCGGCGCGCGAAACGGTGCCGACGAGCTTGCCGTTCAGATCGACCACCGGCAAGCGACGGATCTGCTTCGAGATCATGATCGACGCGGCCTTGAGGATCTTGTCGTCCGGACGCATCACCACCGGATCGCGGATGATGAGGTCGTCGATCGACTGACGAGCGAGGGTCTTGCCCTTGTCCACGAAGATCTCGAGCGCCTCGTTGAGGGAGCCCGAGGTCGACATGATCTCGTCGAAGCGCGGCAACGTCGAGCGAATCAAGTCGCCCTCGGAGAGCACGCCGACGAAGTGATTGGCGTCGTCGACCACCATCAGGTCGCTGGCGCCCGTCAGGCTGACGATCTCCGCGGCGCGCTGCATGTCCGAGCCGACGCCGATCCGCGTCGCGTTGAGGCTCATGATGTCCCGAATCAGCATCGTTTCTCCTTGCCGAGGGCGCGCTGCAGCAGCAACTTTCGGGCCCTCCAGTCGTGTGCGCGCGAGGTTCTACCACGCTGCGAGAGGAATGTCGCGCGTCTGGCGCTTGTCGGCACGGCCAACCCGGCGCTACGCTCGCGAGCCACGGAGACACGCGGTGGGAGCGGCGGAATGACGGTCAAGAAGCGGTTTTTCACGCGGCACCCTGTCGCCCTGCGGGTTCGTGTGCGAACCCCGAGCGGCTGGACCGAGATGACGACCCTCGACGTCTCCCGTCGCGGCGTCTTCCTCCGGACCGACGAGCCTTTGGACGAACGCAAGATCGCGCAACTCCGGATCAGCCTGCCATCGGGCAAGGAGCTCGATGCGATGGGCCACGTTCGTCGCGTCGTCGGCAACGGCGAGGCGCTCAGCGGCATGGGCGTCGAGTTCTTCGTGATGTCGCGGGAGGCCGAGGACGACTGGGATGCGTTCGTGCTCGAGCAGAGCCGGATGATGCTGCCCACGATCGACGCGCCGTCCGGGACGGCCATCGTGGATGACGCCCTGCTCGAAGTACCGGTGATCCGCCAGAGCGCCGAACTGCCGTTGCCGCGCGACCGTCGCCCATCCGCGCTCGTCCGAGAGGAAACACAGCCGGCCGTGGATGCCCTGGGCCACTCGCGCGAGGGGCTCGGCGCGACCACCGAGCCGGCGCTGACCGTCGTGAACCTAGGGCCCGCCCGCGACGAACGCTCCATGCGCGTCGCCGACGTCGCCGCAGAGACCGTCGTCGCCGCGGCCCCGCCCGCTGCTCGATCCGTCCCGGTGCGCGTGCGCCCGGTCGCCGGCGACTCGCAGCCCTTCGCGGCGGGTGGCGGCGCGGGTGGGGACGCTCCACCGCCCGTGCCCGAGCGCGAAGAGGACTTGCCTTGGGTCAAGCCGACCCAGCCCAAGCCGAACCGGACCGCCGCTGCGGAACGTGCGACACCCGCACCGGAAGCGAGCAGCGCGAGCCCGATCATCGATCCGGAGGCCGCTTCGCGCCCCCCTGCGCGCCGGCGTTCGTCGTCCACCGACAGCACGAGCGGCCTGTTCATCACCGTGCTGCCCAACGACTTGGAGCAGCTCCGCCAATTCATCGACCGTCGCCTCCGGCTCGCTTCGGTCTTCTTGCGCTCGAGCGTGCCCTGCTCGCCCGGACAGCCCGTGGATGTCGCCGTCGTGCATCCCTCGACGGACGCCGAGGTGCTGGTCAGCGGAACGGTCGCCCGCGTGATCCGCGGCGAGGGCCAGGAAGACCATGGTTTCCTGTTGCGCTTCGACGAGATCGAAGGAGACGCACGGACCAGCCTGATCCACTTCGTCACCACCGGGCATCCGGAGGTTCGGGCTCCCACCGCCGTTTCCGGCGAGACCCTCGACGTGCTGCGCGAGCGCGCCGAGGCGAACCCGCTGGCCCCCGAGGCGTGGATGGCCTGCGGGTGGTCGCTCTTGGTGGAATCGGAGGCGACCGAGGACGCAGCCGACGCGTTCCAACAGGCGTTGATGACCGCGCCGGATCAACCCGAGGTGCACGAGGCCCTGGCGCTGGCCTACGCACTGCAGGGAGACGCCGCGAAAGCGTTCGCGTTCATCCGCTCGTTTCGCCAACTCGCGGCGGAGCAGACCCTCTGATGACGCGCGCAGGCCCGCCCCGCTCGGGGGTCGCTCTGGCGGGTTTGCTCGGCGTGATGACGCTTGCGCCGGGGTGTAGCGGCGGTTCCGCGGCCGTCCGCACGGCGGCGGCGTCTTCCGCGCCCCACGCGGACCCGGTATCGACCGCGCTGCAACAAGAGCGAGCGGCGATGTCGCCCGCCGTCCGCGCCGCTTGCAGCGCCGACAACGCGTGGCACCCCAGCCTCTCGGCGGCGTCACGTCGGGCTGCGGAAGAGATCCTCGACGGCTTCGAGCGCGCCGGCATCGCGATCGCCGCCGAACAGCGCGCCGCCGCCGTCGATATTGCGCGCAAGCGCGTCTTCTGGTGGGTGGTGCGAACGATGCTGGTCGGCGCGCGACTGCACAACGCAGGAATGGTCGAACTCCCGTCCGTGCGCACCGCGGGCGGTGCCCCGTTGCGCGTCTACCGCACGGCGTTCACGCCGACGCCGGACGCGCCGTCTTCCTGCGTGCACGCGTTGCTGAGCGCTGGCGGCGTGCGACACATCGTCAACCTCTACGCCGGGCCCATGACGACCTCCGACCTCGAGCATGCCGAGCGCGCCGCGGTCGAGAGCGCGGGCGGCACCTACCAGAACGCCCGCGACGACGCCGAAGCGGCCCACTGGCGCGAGCAAGTGCGCGACGGCGACGACCCGCGCCAAGCCATGCTCGCGGTGGCCCGGATCGTGCGCGAGCACGTGCTGCGGCCAGGCGGGAACGCGCCGCGAGGTCACGTGCAGGTCCACTGCGGCGGCGGAATGCACCGGACCGGGATGGTGATGGGCGTCATCGAACGCTGCCTCGCGGGAGCCTCGATGGAGGCGGTGCAGGCACGCTACAAAGCGCACGTCGGATGGCGGTCCGAGGCCGAGCCAGGCGGCTACGAGGCCGCGAACATCGAATTCATCCGCACCTTCGATTGCGCACTCGTGCAGCCCGCCCGCTGAGCGCGCGACCGCTCAGAACGTCACGCTGTAGACGAACGTGACCTTCGGGGTGCGCAGCCAGCGCTCCCGAATCGTGGCGCGCAGCGCGGCGTGCTCGCCCTTGTCGGCCACCCACGGCGCGACCAGCCGCTCGGCAGCGCTGCGGTCGCCCTTCGCCTTGGCCGCCAGCACGTCGTGTGCCAGCGCGCGTGCGCCGGCGGGCAGCTTGACCGGGTCGAGGACGAAGCAGCCGACGTCCTTGCCATTGGCGGCCTTCCGGGTGGCCTCCCAGCGCAGCGCGCCTGCCTGCGACAGGCGGCCGAGTTGCACCGACGCGAGCTGCGGGTAGGGCTTGGGCTTGCCCTCGGGCGTGCGCATGCCTTGCGCGATCTGCCCGAACAGCCAGACTACGTCGTGTTGCCACGCGCGGTGTCCGAGCGCTGCGTCGAGGTCCCCGCGGCCCTGCAGCCAGGCGTTGAGATGCAGCGCGAGCGTCTGCGCCTTCAACTCCTCGAGCGTCGCCGCGAGCGGTCCACCGAAGATGGCGTCGTCAGCACGCGGTGGCTTGCCGCCGACCCGGACCTTGTAGCTGCCGTTGGGCCCGAGGTTGTGCGCTGCCTCGTGCAAGACGGTGCCGAGCATCGCGGCGTCGTTCTCGGCAGCGGCGCCCTCGAGCGGCGCGTCCGGCTCGCACAACAGCGACTCCGCCTGCGCTCGGCGTCGGGCGATGCTGTCGGGATCGCGATACAGGTTCGCCATGGCGACCGTCCGACCGCGGCTCTCCGCTGCGACCGGACCGAAATTCGGCAGCGATTGACCAATCGTAGCGCCGTGCGCGCTGCGGCTGTCACCGGCGTTGAGGATGATGGCGATGAACTCGGGCAGGTGAAAGGCGACCTCGCGCGCTGCATAGGACGGGCCGGCGACTTCGGCGACCTCGGCCTCGAGGGCGCTCCGCAAGGGAGCGAGCTTCTGCTTCCAGCGCAAGCCCGTGCGATCGATCCGCGCGAAGCTCAGGTGGTAGCCCGCCTTGCGGCTACACGGCTCGAAATACGTCTCGTCCGGGCCCACGCGGAGGTAGAACGCAGAGTTCTCGGCGTTCATCGCCGCCCAGGCCTCGTCGGCACCGAACCAATCGCCGGTCCGGAACGCCTTGGCCGCCGCGCGCAGATAGGTAGCCAGCGCAGCCTCCGCGGCGGGCATCTCGCCGGCAGCGGCATCGAGTTCGCGCGCGATGGCCTCGTGCTCGTCGGGCCAGGCGAGATGGTACGGGACGGCGCTGAGGACGCCCTTGTCGTCGGCGCGCAGCGTGACGAAGGGCGCCATCAATGCGTCGGCGTCCTCGCGGGCCGCGATCAGGTCGCAAAACTTCGGTTCGGCCTGCAGGGGCAGCGGGTACAGGCCGGAGCGGCGCGGCGGCTTGCCGGCCAGCGCGTTGCAGTTCGGGTCGGATTCGGTCGAAGGCGCCTCGCACCAGGGGCCCTGGTTGCGCCAGAACAGCGCACGCGAGACCAGGTCGGCGCGGTCGATGTCGCGGTCCTTGGCGAACACGCCGCGTTGGCGCGCATAGATCGACTCGATGTGTCGAGCGACCCGCAGCATCCGCTCCACCAGCTTGCGCTCGTGCTCGGGGGCCTCGCGCAGGTCGGTGTGGACGAGCGTGGGTTGGCCCTGCTCGAGCTCCTTCAGGACGGCCTCGCGCCGCGCCTGCTCGGCGGCGTCTCCGCCCTTGGGCAGCCCCTGCTCGGCGAAGCGCTGCACCCGCCGGAGCGTGACGTGAAAGGCAGGCATGAAGCGGCCCGAGCGAGCCCAGTCCTCGGCGACCGGCTGGCCGGGCCCTGTCAATACGGCCAACTCGGGGATATCCAGGCTGCCGTCGCCGTCGTCGTCGGCGCGCCAGAAGAGCGGCTCGTTCAGCGCCGCCACCGCGCGATTGAAGGTGTCGCGATCCAGGCCGATTCGGATGTCCCGGCTCGGTCGAGCCGGGCGCAGCCGAGCCGTCGCGGTCGCCGCGGCGGGCAACGGTGCGGCCTCGGCGGCCGGTGGAGCAGGCGGCGGCGGAGCCGAGGGAGGCGGCGTCGGCCCCTTGCAGGCGGCGATGACGCCCACTGCGGCGAGCAAGACCACGAGTCGAGAAACGTGCATACGAATGAACTCCGACGAGGCGTTCAGGCGCTCAGGCGCATCCACAGATACGCCGCGGCGAACGCGCCGAGAAAGAAGATGCCGAGCCACGATGCCGCACGCAGCAGCGGTCCGGGGCGCGCGGCCGGCGGGACCTCCACGGCCGTGATCGCGCGGTGGTTCAGCCACGCGAGCGCCGGCGCGGTGAGGAACGAGAGCGTGGTCGCGAGGTCGACCAGCGATGCGAGCGATGCCAGCAGCGTGGAGAGCACGACGAGGCTGCCGACGGCGAGCAGCGCCAGGGCGATCCAATAGGCGCGGCGCCCCTGCCCTTGCTCCAAGTCCACCTCGCCGGGCCGCTCGGCGCTGCGGAACCGCTGGACCAAGACCGCGAGCGCGCGTGGGAAGCCGTCCACGACCGTGAGCGTGGTCGAGAACATGACCGCGAAAGCGGCGACGGCGATGATCGGTCGCGCCCACTCGCCGAGCGTGCTGGCGTAGAGCGTGATCACCTGCGCCGCGAAGCCGCCGGCCGTCGGCGCGGGCTCGATTCCCTTGCCGTGCATCACCGCGGCGCCGAGCAGCACGAAGCAGACGGCCAGCAGCGCCGTTCCGACGTAGCCGATGTCGAAATCGAGGATGACGGAGCGAACGTCCATCGGCGCATCGCGGCGCCCTTCGCTCGCGTCCCGCCTCGCCAAGGTCCACAGCGACTGCCAGACCGCGACGTCGACTGCCGAGGGCATCCAGCCGACCAGCGCGGCGAGGAAGCCGATGTCGCGGGCCTGCAGTGTGGACAGGTCCGGCCACCAGCGCGCGTGCGACAGATTCAGCGACGGCAACGCGAGGGCGGCAGCCGCCAGGGTCGAGACCGTCAGGCCGGCGACGACGACCTTGATCACGCGATCGAGCCACGCGTAGCGACCCACGGCCAGCAGGGCCGCGCAAATCGCCAGCAGACCGGCGGACAAGAGCACGGGGTGTCCCTTCACGCCCAGAATGACGCCGGCGAGCCCGGCGGTGACCACCGTCACTGCAGCCGCGACGGTGAACATCGTCGCCACCGTCAGCGCCGCGTAGAGCCACAGCGCGAGCCGGCCTTGCCGCCGATAGCCCTCGAGGAGCGACGTCCCGGTGGCGGCCGCATACTGCGAGCCGAACCGAAACGCCGGGTACTTGAGCGCGTTCGCGAGCAAGACCACGCCGATCAGCGCGACGCCGTAGCCCGCCCCGGCGCGCGTACTCTGCACGAGGTGGCTCACGCCGACCGCGGCCCCCGCGAAGAGCAGGCCGGGACCGAAGGACTTCCAAAAGCTGCGCGAACCGTTCGACATGGTCGGGGAGGCTAGAGCCCTCCCGACGAAATGCCTAGATGCTGTGCTCCCGTCGCGGCGCCGCGAGCGCGGTGCCGTTGACCTCCGCGGGGCGGCGCGACAGCCTTCCGCGGCAGGAGGTGCCCCATGGCGTACGACAAGTCCGACTCCCGCCCCTTCCGCCCGGTCTCCATCGCCGTCTTGACCGTCAGCGACACCCGCGGCCTCGACGAGGATCGCTCCGGCGACCTCCTGGTCGCGCGCGTCCGCGATGCTGGCCACCACCTGCAGGACCGCAAGCTCCTGCGCGACGACCCCGAGGCGATCACCGCACAGCTACGCGCGTGGGTCGAGGATCCGACGGTCGAAGCGGTGATCAGCACCGGCGGCACCGGACTCACGGGCCGCGACAGCACGCCCGAGGCCTTCGAGGCGGTGATCGACAAGCCGATCCCGGGCTTCGGCGAGCTCTTTCGGTGGCTCAGCTACGCCAAAATCGGCACGTCGACGATCCAGAGCCGCGCGCTCGGCGGCGTGGCCGGCGGCACCTTCCTCTTCGCCCTGCCCGGCTCCACCTCCGCCGTACGCGACGGCTGGGACGAGATCCTCGTCCACCAGCTCGACGTGCGCACGCGGCCCTGCAACCTCGTCGAGCTGATGCCTCGGCTGCGCGAGCGCTGATCGCCGGCTTTCGCGGCTTCAGAGGATGTAGGCTTCGAGCCGCGGATCCTGCAGGACATCACCCAAGCCGACGCGGACATGCTCGGCGTCGATCGTCACCGATTCGCCGGCGCGTCCCGGCGCATCGAACGACAGCGGCTCGAGCAGATGTTCGAGGATGGTGTGCAAACGACGCGCGCCGATGTCCTCTTGGCGCGCGTTGACCTCGGCCGCGACGCGGGCGATCTCGCCGATCGCCGCGTCATCGAAGCGCAACTGAACCCCTTCGGTCGCGAGCAGCGCTTCCGCTTGGCGCAACAGCGAGGCCTCGGGTTCCCGCAGGATTCGCTCGAACGCCGCCGCGTCGAGGCTGTCGAGTTCGACCCGCACCGGGAACCGACCCTGCAGCTCGGGGATCAGGTCCGAGACGGCGCTGACGTGGAACGCGCCCGCGGCGATGAACAGCACGTGATCGGTCCGCACCGCGCCGTGTTTGGTCTGCACCGTGCTGCCCTCGACGATCGGCAGCAGATCGCGCTGCACACCTTCGCGGCTGACGTCGGGCCCCTGCCCCCGGCCGCTGCCGGCGACCTTGTCGATCTCGTCGAGGAAGACGATGCCGTCGTTCTGGGCGCGCTCGAGCGCCTCGGCCACCACGCGCTCGCGATCGACGAGCTTGTCGGCCTCCTCCTGCTCGAAGCGCCGGCGCGCCTCCCCGATGCGCATCTTCTTGCGGGTCGTGCGTCTCGGCATCAGCGCGCCGAGCTGTCGCTCGATCTGCGCGCCCATCTCCTCCATCCCCGAGCCGGCGAAGATCTGCGACATCGGCGGGGTGGCGGTGTCCGACAGCTCGACCTCGACCTCGCGCTCGTCCAGATGGCCCTCGCGCAGCAGACGCCGCACCTTGGCCCGACGCTCGCTCTCCTCCGCGAGCTCCGCAGCCGAGCGCTTTCCGAGCAAGAGGTCGACGACGCGTTCTTCCGCGGCTTCGCGCGCGCGCATGGTCACGGCGTCCCGCGCTTCGGCCTCGACCAGCCCGATCGCGGTCTCGACCAGGTCCCGGACGATCGACTCGACGTCGCGCCCGACGTAGCCGACCTCGGTGAACTTGCTGGCCTCGACCTTGACGAAGGGCGCGCCGGCGAGGCGCGCGAGCCGACGTGCGATCTCGGTCTTGCCGACGCCGGTCGGTCCGATCAGCAGGATGTTGCGCGGGGCGATGTCGTCGGCGAGCGCGGGCTCGACGCGCCGGCGACGCCAGCGGTTGCGCAGCGCGACGGCGACGGCACGCTTGGCCTTGTGCTGGCCGACGATGTGGCGGTCCAGCTCGGCGACGACCTCGGCGGGGGTCAGGGCGTCTTGCATCGATCAGCTCCCGAGCGTCTCGGTGACGATGTTGTGGTTGGTGTAGATGCAGATGTCCCCAGCGATGCGCATGGCCTCGCGGGCGACATCGAGCGGCGCCAGGTCGGTGTGCGCGACGAGCGCACGCGCCGCAGCTTCGGCGTAGCGCCCGCCCGAGCCGATCGCCGCGGCGACGCCGGCGGGCGTTCCGTCCGGACCGAGGACCGGGTCGGGCTCGAGCACGTCGCCGGAGCCGGAGATCAACAGGACTTCGTCGGCGTCGGCGACGAGCAACATCGCCTCCAAGCGCCGCAGGGCGCGCTCCGTTCGCCACTCGCGCGCCAACTCCACGGCCGCGCGGCGCAGCTGCCCGTGCGCCTTGAGGCGGGCCTCGAAGCGCTCGAAGAGCGTGAACGCGTCCGCCGTCGAGCCGGCGAATCCAGCCACCACGCGCCCATCGTGCAGGCGCCGCACCTTGCGGGCGTTGCCCTTGACCACGGCGTCCCCGAGGGTGACCTGCCCGTCGCCCGCGAGCGCGACCTGCCCTCCCTTGCGGACCGCCAGAATCGTCGTCGCGTGCATCGAGCCTCCTGCCTGCGTCGCGCGGCGGCGACGGATGGGCAACAAAGGACGCAGGCCGAGTGGGTCAAGCGCGCGCCCCGTGTACCGCGCTCCATTGAAGCCACCCTTGCCCGGCGCTACGCTTCGCGCGCCGCGCCCGCTGGCGCGTGGGAGGTCAGCATGACCACGTCCGCTCAGGGCCACCCCTTCGCACGACGAGAGGCCTTCGTCGCGCGCCATATCGGACCGCGCGAGGCCGAGGTCGCAGCGATGCTCGAGACCGTCGGCGCGGCGTCGCTGGACGACCTGCTCGACCGGGTGCTGCCGACGGCGATCCGCACCGCGCGCCCCTTGGCCGTCCCGGCGGCCGCGAGCGAAACCGAGGCGCTCGCCGAACTGCGCACGCTCGCCGACAAGAACAAGCCGCTGCGCAGCTTCTACGGCCAGGGCTACCACGGCACCGTCACGCCGCCGGTGATCCGCCGCAACATCCTCGAGAATCCCGCCTGGTACACGCAGTACACCCCCTATCAGGCCGAGATTTCGCAGGGCCGCCTGGAGATGCTGCTCAACTTCCAGACCTTGGTCTGCGAGCTCACGGGGCTGCCGGTCTCCGGCGCGAGCCTGCTCGACGAGGCCACCGCCGCCGCCGAGGCGATGGCGATGATGCTGCGCTCGCTGCCCGCCAAGCGCGAAGCGACGGTGCTGTGGGCCGATGCTGCGTTGCACCCACAGACCTTGGCCGTGGTCCGCACCCGCGCGGACGGGATCGGTGTCGAGGTCCGGGTCGCCGAGCCCGAGGCGTGGCAACTCGACGCGGGCTGCTTCGGCGCCCTGCTCGCGAGCCCGACCACCGACGGCCGTGTGCGCGAGGTCGCGCCGTTCGTCGCCGCGGTCCATGATGCCGGCGCGCTGCTCACGGTCGTCACCGATCCGCTTGCCCTGCTCTTGTTCCGCGCCCCGGGCGCGGAAGGCGCGGACATCGTTGTCGGCTCGATGCAGCGATTCGGCGTGCCGATGGGCTTTGGCGGCCCGCATGCCGGCTTCCTCGCCTGCGCCGACGCGCTCAAGCGCCAGATGCCGGGACGCCTGATCGGTCTGTCGATCGACGCCAACGGCAAGCCGGCCCTGCGGATGGCCCTGCAGACGCGCGAGCAGCACATCCGTCGCAACAAGGCGACGAGCAATATCTGCACGGCGCAGGTGCTGCTCGCGATCGTGGCCTGTGCCTACGCGATGTACCACGGGCCCGAGGGCCTGACGGCGATCGCGGGTCGAGTCCGCCGCCTGAGCTCGGCGCTGCGCGACGCGCTGCGATCCGCCGGCCATCGCGTGCAGGAGGGCGAGCTGCTCGACACCGTGCGGGTCTGGCCGCGCGGAGCCGGCGCGAGTGCCCGGGTCGGCGAGGCGCTACGCCGCGGGCTGCTGCTGCGCGACGCCGGCGACGGCTCGGTCTTGGTCAGCCTCGACGAAACGGTCGAGGCCGCGGACATCGACGCCCTGCTCGCGGTCTTCGACGCCAGCCGCAGCGCCTTCGACCGCGCCGCCGCCGCCTCCACCGCGGTCGACGCGGAGCGCGCACGGACCGGCGAGCTGTTGCCCCAGGCCTGCTTCCACGAGAACCGCAGCGAGACCGAGCTGCTCCGCACCCTCGCGCGTCTGCAATCCCGCGATCTCAGCCTGGTCCAGGCGATGATCCCGCTCGGTTCGTGCACGATGAAGCTCAACGCGACCGCCGAGATGGAGCCGATTTCCTGGCCCGGCTTCGCGGATGTGCACCCGTTCGCGCCAGCGAGCGCCACGGCGGGGTATCGCGTCCTGCTCGACCAGCTCGGCGCCTGGCTCTGCGACATCACGGGCTTTTCCGCCTGCAGCCTACAGCCCAACGCCGGAAGTCAGGGCGAGTACGCAGGTCTGCTCGCGATCGCCGGCTATCATCGCGGACGCGGCGAGGACCACCGCAAGGTCTGCCTGATTCCGACCTCGGCGCACGGCACCAACCCCGCCAGCGCCGTGATGGCCGGCCTCGAAGTCGTCGCCGTGCAGTGTGACGAGGCCGGCAATATCGACCTCGCGGATCTGCGCACGAAATCCGAGAAGCACGCCGACCGACTGGCCGCGCTGATGGTGACCTACCCGTCGACGCACGGCGTCTTCGAGGCCGGCATCCGCGAGGTCTGCGACATCGTCCACGCGCACGGCGGTCAGGTCTACATGGACGGCGCCAACATGAACGCCATGGTCGGCCTCGCGCGGCCGGGCGAGATCGGTGCCGATGTCTGCCACCTCAACCTGCACAAGACGTTCTGCATCCCACACGGCGGCGGCGGCCCCGGGATGGGCCCGATCTGCGTCGCTGCGCACCTCGCGCCCTACCTGCCGGGCCATCCCGAGGCTCCGGCGCTGGGCGAAGGCGGTGTCGGTGCCGTCTCGGCGGCCCCGTTCGGCAGCCCGTCGATTCTGCCGATTCCGTGGGCATACATCCGCATGATGGGCCCGGACGGACTGCGCGCCGCCTCGGCGCAGGCCATCCTCTCGGCCAACTACATCGCGGCCCGACTCGCCCCGCATTTCCCGATCCTCTACCGCGGGGAGAGCGGCTTCTGCGCGCACGAGTGCATCATCGACCTGCGGCCGCTCAAGAAGACCTCCGGCGTCACGGTCGACGACGTCGCCAAGCGCCTCATCGACTACGGATTCCACGCGCCGACGATGTCGTGGCCGGTCTCCGGCACCCTGATGATCGAGCCGACCGAGTCCGAGCCCAAGGCCGAGCTCGACCGCTTCTGCGACGCGATGATCGGGATCCGCGAAGAGATCGCGAAGATCGAGCGCGGCGAGTGGAGCGCGGAGGACAATCCGCTGCACCACGCTCCGCACACGGCGGAGACCGTGCTGGCTGCCGAATGGTCGCGCGGCTACGACCGGATGCTCGCAGCCTTCCCCAGCGACGCGGTCCGCGCGGCCAAGTTCTGGCCCGCCGTGGGCCGCGTCGACAACGCCTACGGCGACCGCCATCTCGTCTGCACCTGCCCGACGGTGGAAGAGCTCGCCGCACTGGAGTCCGCATGAAGCCCACGCACAAGCCCGCACGCCCAGAGTTCTCTTCCGGCCCCTGCGCCAAGCGCCCGGGCTGGTCGCTCGAGGCCCTCTCTGGCGCCTTCCTCGGCCGCAGCCATCGTCACAAGATCGGCAAGGCGCGCCTCGCGGAAGTCATCGACCGCAGCCGCGCCCTGCTCGGCATGCCCGAGGATTGGCGGCTCGCCATCGTCCCTGCATCCGACACGGGCGCCGTGGAGATGGCGATGTGGTCGATGCTCGGCGCACGCGGGGTCGATCTCTTCGCGTGGGAGTCGTTCGGCTCGGGCTGGATCGCCGACGCGACCAAGCAACTGCGGCTCGCCGACGCGCGCACCGTGACCGCGGACTACGGACGGCTGCCCGACTTCTCCGTC
>JBEARB010000304.1:0-8042 GCA_041163625.1 Pseudomonadota bacterium
TCGAGTTGATCTTTGTCTACATCGCGCGGCAGCAGGTAGTGCACCTGCGCGTACCACGAGACTTCCACCGCCTGCCCGAGCAGCTCGAGCGCGTGCGAGCTGCCGAGCCCGAGGCGGACGCGGTCGTTGTCGACGTAGTTGGTGCGACCGATCTGCGCGGGGACGGGCGAGGGCTCCCAGCCCAGGCCCAGTCGGAGCGTTCGGCCCGGATGGTCGCTGAATTCGGCGCCCGCGCGGACCGAGACGGTGTCGGCAAAGCCGGTGTCGCGCTCACCGATATTGTTCTGGTAGGCCGACCATTGGGTCCAGGCCGCGTCGCCGGTCAGGGTGAGGGCGCCGCGCTGCCAGGAGGCACCGAGCGTGGCTTGCGCCGGCACGTAGTTGACCACCACGCGGATGTCCTGCACCAGCGGGTAGCTGCTCGGGTCCTCCTGGAAGCCCTTGACCTGGACCTCGTTGCGGATGTTCAGCGCGAACGCGTTCTCGGTGCGGTACGACAGGCCGACGCGGACTCCATCCGCCGGGAGCAACATCAGCCCGGCCTGCAGCCCGGTGCGGCCCGACTGCAGGTTGTCGACCGTCATCTCGACCTGATCCTGGCGGGCGGCGTCGGCGAGGTAGACGCGCGAGGCGGTGGTCGCGGTCGGCATCACCGACATGCCGAAGCCGACCGAGAGCCAATCGAGCAGCATCCACGACGCGCCGACGAGGATGGTCTGGTGCTCGGAGCGCTCGCCGAGCAGCTCCCAGGCGAGGCGGTTGCTGAAGTATTGCTCGCGCTCGTCCGGGAAATGCGAGCGCTGATGGCCAATCTGGTTGAACGGCAGCATGACCGCCACGCCGACGCGCAGCTTGGTCAGGCCGAACGAACCGGTGGCGCCGACCAGGAAGCTGTACGCGTTCGGGATATCGTCGACGTCGCCGGGCTGGCCGAGGCGGTACGACGAGGGGATGGCCGGCGAGGCGGTGCCGAAATCCGGCAAGTCGTAGCCCGAGGGCCGCGGCTTCATGCGGATCTTCACGTCGTCGAGCGTCACGCCGAGCGAGATGCCCATGCCGGATTTGCCGAGCGACATGCCGGCCGGGTTGTAGAACAGCGCGGTGTGGTCGTCGGCCAGGGCGGTCTGGGCGCCGCAGGTGCCGCCGCCGCGGGCGCCGAAGCCGAAGAGGTCACCGACGCTGGCATGTGCCGCGGTCGGCAGCGCGAGCGCCAGCAGCGCGAGGGGCAGGGCGATTCGTCGCATCGGACTCCGAATGGGATCAGGCCGTCGGCAGCTCGGCGACCAGCTTTTCGACCGAAGTCTTCGCGTCACCGAGCAGCATCGCCGCATTGTCTCGGTAGAAGAGCGGGTTGTCGATGCCTGCGTAGCCGGCGCCGCGGGAACGCTTGAGAATCACCACCTCGCCGGCGTTCCAGACCTGCAGCACCGGCATCCCCGCGATCGGCGAGGTCGGGTCGTCTTCGGCGGCGGGGTTGACGATATCGTTGGCGCCGATGACCAAGACCACGTCGGTGCGGGGCAGGTCGCCGTTGATCTCGTCCATCTCGAGCACGATGTCGTAGGGCACCGCGGCCTCGGCGAGCAGCACGTTCATATGACCCGGAAGGCGGCCGGCGACCGGATGGATCGCGAAGCGGACGCTCTTGCCCTGCTTGCGCAGACGGTCGACCAGATCGCGGACCGCGTGCTGCGCGCGTGCCACCGCCATGCCGTATCCGGGGACGATGATGACCTCGCTCGCCTTGCCGAGGTGCGCGGCGACCGTGGAGTGGTCGAGCTCGCGGACCTCGCCGACGGGCGCCGCCGGGGCGTCGCCCTTGGGCTTGGGGGCCTCGGCGCCGAAGCCACCGAAGACGACGTTCCAGATCGACCGGTTCATCGCGCGGCACATGATGTACGAGAGGATCGCGCCGGAGCTGCCGACCAGCGCGCCGGTGACGATGAGCAGGTCGTTGCCGAGCATGAAACCGGCCGCCGAGGCCGTCCAACCCGAGTAGCTGTTGAGCAGGCTGACGACGACCGGCATGTCTGCGCCGCCGATCGCCACGACCAGATGGACGCCGAGCACGCAAGCGATGGCCGTCGACCCGAGCAGGAATTGGAAGCCGAGGCCGGCGTCGGCGCCCAGCGAGAGCGCCCAAAGCGCCAGCGCGCCGACGAGCATGCCGGCGTTGAGGACATGGCGGCCGGGCAGCAGCGTGGGCTTGCCCGAGAGCGAGCCGCGCAGCTTGCCGAAGGCGACCAGCGAGCCGGTGAAGGTGATCGCGCCGATGAAGACGTCGACATGGATCTCTGCGAGCAGGACGGTGCTGCCGGTGACCGTGTCGCCGTGCTCGAGGTAGCTGCCGAGGCCGACGAGGACCGCCGCGGCGCCGACGAAGCTGTGCAGCAGCGCCACCAACTCGGGCATCGCCGTCATCTGTACGCGAGCGGCCAGGACGGCACCCAGCGCCGCGCCCGGAATCAGCGCCAACGCTGCGACGCCGAGGTCGGTGTGTTGGGCCGCCAGGACGGTCGCGACGATGGCGAGCGCCATGCCGATCATGCCGTAGGCGTTGCCGGCGCGAGCGCTCTCCTGCGTCGAGAGGCCGCGCAAGCTGAGGATGAAGAGGAAGGCCGCGAGCAGGTAGGCGGCCGATGCGAGGACGTTCTCCATGGCGTTCTCCTACTTGCGGAACATGGTCAGCATCCGGCGGGTGACCAGGAAGCCGCCGGCAATGTTGATGGTGGCGAGCGCGACCGCTGCGATGGCCAGGCCTTTGACGAGCATCCCGCCGCTGCCTTCGCCGAGGTGCAGCAAGCCGCCGAGGACGATGATGCCGCTGATCGCGTTGGTGACGCTCATCAAGGGCGTGTGCAGCGCGGGCGACACGTTCCAGACCACGTGCCAGCCGACCACGCACGAGAGCACGAAGACCGTGAGGTGCTGCAAGAAGTCGCGACCGGCGTCGGCCGAGGCCGCGTCGACTTGCCCGGTCAGCGCCATCCAGACCACGAACAGGCCGCCGACCGCGGCGCTGGCGATCCAGACGCCGAATTTGCCGTCGCCGGCCTGGACCGAGCCGTGGCCGTGACCGTGGCCCGACGATTTTGGCTTGCTCGCAGGCGTCGGCGCGGGCGCCTTGGCCGCCGGCGCGGGCGTCGGCGCAGGCGCGGCGGCCGCAGGGACAGGTGCCGCCGGCGCTTCCTTCTCCGGCCAATCCGGTGGCGCACCGTCGTGCAGGACGATGGATCCGCGCACCACGTCGTCCTGCGGATCGAGCTGCAGGCCGTCTGCCCAGCGCGCGCCGCCGCTGGAGAGGTCGTCGAGCAGGTGGACGAGGTTGCGGGCGTAGAGGCGGCTGGCGACCGGTGCCATCCGGCAGGGCAGGTCCGTCGCGCCGAGGATGTGCACGCCGTGGCGGACGACGGTCGCGCCGGGCTCGGTGAGCTCGCAGTTGCCGCCGTGGCTGGCAGCCAAGTCGACGACCACCGAGCCGGGCTTCATCGCCTCGACCATGTCGGCGGTCCACAGCGTCGGCGCCTTGCGGCCGGGGATCAGCGCCGTCGTCACGACGATGTCGACCTCACGCGCCTGCGCGCGGAACAGCGCCATCTCGGCTTCGATGAACGCAGGGCTCATCACTTTGGCGTAGCCGCCCTTGCCCTCGCCGTCCTCTTCGATCTCGACCTCGAGGAAGCTCGCCCCCATCGACTGCACCTGCTCGCGGACGGCGGGGCGGGTATCGAATGCGCGCACTTCGGCGCCGAGGCCGCGCGCGGCACCGATCGCCGCGAGGCCGGCGACGCCCGCGCCGATGACCAGGACGCGCGCCGGGGGCACTTTGCCGGCGGCGGTGAACTGCGCGCAGAAGAACGATCCGAAATGGTTGGCCGCTTCGACGATGGCACGATAGCCGGCCAAGTTCGCCATCGAGGAGAGCGCGTCCATCTTCTGTGCCCGCGAGATGCGCGGCACCTTCTCCATCGCGAGGACGGTGGCGCGGCGGGCGGCGAGGCGGTCGAGGACGTCCGGGTAGAGATCGGCTTGCACGAACGAGGCGAGCGCGGCCCCCTCACGCAGCAACTCGGCCTCGTGGCAGCCCAGGTCCGGGTGGTCCGCGGGCGGCAGAACCTTCAGCACGAGGTCTGCTCGCTGCCAGAGCTCTCGCGTGTCCTCGACGAGCTCGGCACCGGCCGCCGCGTAGTCCGAATCCTCGAATTCCGCGCCCTTGCCGGCTCCGGTCTGCACGGCGACGGTGAAGCCCATCTTGCAGAGGTCGGCGACGGAGTCGGGCGTCGCGGCAACGCGCGTCTCACCGGGGCGGATTTCCTTGGGGATGGCGAGCAGCATCGAGCCTCCTGGCGTGCGGTCGGTCAAAGCCTTCGAGCGCCGGAATCCTAGGCCAGATCGCCGCGATTGTCAGCGCCCGCGCGAGTTCGCAGCGCCGAGCGACGGAGGCGGGGGCGTCTACAGCCCGTCGTCGCGGAAACTCGATGGCGTGAGCGAGAACGGGAGCACCCGCGCGAGGATCGGAAGCAGCAGCATGCCGCCGGGCGCCGCGAAGATCGCAAGGGCCGGAACCGTTCGGCAGAGGTCCAACAATTGCGAGCGCATTCGCTTCTGTTCGTCGGTGCTCAGCGGACGCGTCGTGCTCGCGGCCAGCAGGACCATCAGGTCGCCGGTCTCGCCGAGCTCGCGGACGATCGCGCGAAGGTGGCGTGCGACCAGCGCACGCACCTGTCGTTCGGCTCGGCGACTGCTCGCGTCGCCGAGCGGAAGCCGGCCCAATGCATCGGCGACCGTGTCTCCGCCGGCGAGGCGTGCGACCACTGCGGCATGGGCCGCCAGGCGCAGGCTGGGTGGCGCGGCCAGCGCGTCGCCGACCGCGTCGATCCAGGCCGACTCCCGCGCGTCGGCGACACCATCGGCGTGGGCGGCGACCTCCAACAAGGTGAGCAGCTGTTGCTGGCCGGCGGTGTCGGGCAGGGCGCTGGCGAGGCCGTCGAGATCGGCGCCGCCGGCCTGGGTCATCCGCCGCAGCAGGCGTGCCTCGCCAGGATCGACGCCCGAGGCGCGCATCGCGGCCTCGAGCAGGCGTCGTTCCCGGCCATCGACGACGTCGTCGGCCCGGACCAGACCGACCACGGCCTCGAGGATGGACATCCGCTCGTAGCTCAAGCCGGCGAGGACGTCGTCGACCTGCTGCGCGGCGTCGTCGCGCATCGCGTCGGGGACCGTCGGGGTCGCGAGCGGCCAGAGCAGGGCGATGGCCCGTCGTTCCGGACCGACCAGGGTGGCGAGCGTTCCCGCCGCGAGCCAACCGTCCACGCCGTCGCTGATCCGCGCGCAAAGGGCTCGGCCGACCTCGTCCAGTGCGGCGTCGAGGCCGCGTCGCGTCGCCGCCGACTCGACGATGCCGCGGCGGTGGCGCTCCTGTGCCCGTGCGAGCGCGTCCGCCGCGGATTCCCGCCCCGTCAGCCAGGCGAGGCAGCGCGCGAACCGCAACGCGGCCGCGCGATCGGTCGCGGTCTGCTCGGCGGAGGGGCCGTCGCTCGTGGCCGGGAGTCGCGGACGCGCCAACGTCGCCAGCCAAGCGAGCAGCGCCCGGCCCGCGACGTTCGCGTCGTCGGTCGGAGCGGCGAGCCATGCACCGAGGTCGGCCCGGTCGGCCGGCACGTCGTCCAGGCCGCGGTCGAGGAACGCCCGCCGCAGCCATTGCGTGAGCCAGTGGGGGGCGTGCGGATCGACGGACAACGGCAAGGGCGGCCTCGAGGACGGCGGGAATCGCGCGGCGCAGGATAGCATGGGCGGGCGCGTCGTGCGTATCCTGGGCGGCGAGAGAGGGAGGAGGCTGCGATGTTCGACTCGTTGTGGATGAACCGCACCGTCCGGCGGATGCGCGTCGGGCTGCCCGGGCTTCTCGCCGGGCTGGTGCTGACCGCTGCGCTCGCCGTAAGCTGCTCTAGCGAGACCGAGGAGGCGACGGTCCCGCCCGACTCGATGCGGACGTGCTCGGTCGACGACGACTGCGCCGTCTACGAGGCGGGCTGCTGCGACCACTGCAACGGTGGCTACGTCTTTTCCGTGAACAAGGCCTCCCTCACCGAGGCGAAGAGCAAACACAAGGCCAGCTGCGGAACCGATGTCGCCTGCACCCTGATGGGATGCGCCGAGAAGGTGCCGGTCTGCGAGTCTGGCCTCTGCGCCCACAAGGACGGAACGCGATGAGTCAATTGCCCGAATACGACCAATGGGACGCCGTGGAGATGGCCGCGCGCGTCGCCGCAGGGGACGTGACCCCGAGCGAGCTGCTCGAGGCCGCGATCGACCGAGCGGGCCGCTGGACGTCGCTCAACGCGGTCGTCACGCCGCTGTACGAGCGCGCGCGGGAGCGCGCCGACCGGCTCGCCGACGGTCCGATGCGTGGCGTGCCGTTCCTCCTCAAGGATCTGAAGCTGCAGCTCGAGGGCACGGTGACGACCGATTCCACGCGACTCCGGCGGAACTACGTCGCGCCGCGCAGCAGCGTGCTCGCCGAACGCTACGAGGCGGCCGGCCTGCAGATCCTCGGCAAGACCAACACACCGGAATTCGGGATCATGGGCATCACCGAACCGGCCTTGCGTGGCCCGTGCCGCAACCCCTGGAACCTCGACCACACGCCCGGTGGCAGCTCGGGCGGTTCGGCGTCCGCTGTTGCCGCGGGGATCGTGCCGGCGGCGCACGCCGGCGATGGTGGCGGCTCGATCCGCATCCCTGCCTCGCACTGCGGTTTGGTCGGGCTCAAGCCCACGCGCGGCCGCGTGACCATGTCGCCGTTCATCGGCGAGGCGTGGTGTGGGTTCGTCCAGGAGCACGTGGTCTGCCGCACGGTGCGCGATTCGGCCGCGTTCCTCGACATCGAAGACCCGCCGACGCCAGGCGAGCCCTATGCCGCTCCGCACAAGGCCGGGCCGTGGGCGGACGAGGTCGGGCGCGACCCCGGCAAGCTGCGGATCGCGTTTTCGCGCGAGGCGTTGTTCGCCGGCTCACCCCAGGCCGACTGTGTGAAAGCGGTCGACGATGCGGCGCAACTGCTGCGTTCGCTCGGTCACGAGGTCGAAGAGGCGACGCCTCCCTTCCCGAAAGAGGCCTTGGTACGCGCGTACTTTCTGGTCGTCTCGGCCGGCGTGGCGCGCGTGGTCGAGGAGGTCAGCGCGCAATTCGGCAAGAAGCCGACTCCCGGGGATTTCGAGCCGGCCACCTGGTTGCTCGCCCGAATCGGTTGGGCGAATTCGGCCGCCGATCTGATCGGCGCGCGCTGGACCATCGAGCGCGCCGCCCGCGACGTGGCCGCGTTCTTCGAGCGCTACGACGTCTTTGTGTCCAGCACGACGGCGCAACCACCGGCGCGGGTCGGGGAGCTGTCGCCGTCCGCCTCCGAGACCTGGCAGGCGAAGCTGGTGGGGACGTTGCCGGTCCGGGCGCTGCTCGACCTGGCCCTGGACAAGATGGCCGAGGGCAAGCTCGCCTACACGCCCAACACGCAGCTCTTCAACCAGACCGGCCAGCCGGCGATCAGCTTGCCGCTCGCCACGTCCGGCGAGGGACTGCCGCTCGGGGTGCAATTCGTCGGGCGCTTCGGTGACGAGGCGACGCTCTTCCGCCTCGCCGCCCAACTCGAGCAAGCCGCGCCGTGGGCCGACCGCCGACCCCGACCGCCGGCCTGAATCGCGCTCAGGTGAAGATGATCTGGGCGCCCTCGCTCATCGCGTAGAAGTCGCCCGCCGTGATCACGTCGCGCACCTGCGGGAGCAGGTCGAGGTTGAAGTCGGCGACGACCTCGATCCCGCGCTGACCCATCATGTCGCCCAGGACCGCGGACGCCTTGGGCTTGGTGAACGCGCCCGGCAGTGGCGTCGCGAACACGATCTCGCTCTTTTCCCGAATGCCTCGGGCACGCAGACAGCTCTCGAGCAGGAAGCTCATCTCGTGCGGCGCCACCAGACATTTGATCGGCATCTCGGCGACGTTGACGACGATGCGCCCGCCTTCGAAGCCCGCGAGCAGGCGTCCGA
>JBEARB010000305.1:0-2594 GCA_041163625.1 Pseudomonadota bacterium
CAGAAAATGCAGCTTCGCATTTTCTGGCCGAGTCTCTCGTCTGTTGTTTGGGGGGCTAGGCGCCCCCTGGTCGCGAGAAGCGCGGTTCTCGCGAACCATCCCCCTCCACGAGCCGCGACCAAAATATCGCCCTTGGCGATTTTTTGATCGCGTCTCTAGCGCCGCGCACACGGCGCGCACGGGAGGCAGGGATGCGGATCGGTCTGCTCTCGGACGTGCACGCGACGCCCGTCGCGCTCGACGCCGTCCTCGCCGCCCTCGACGCCGCCGGGGTCGACCAGATCGTCTGCCTCGGCGACGTCGTCGACATGGGCCCCGAACCCAACGCCACCGTCGAGCGCCTGCGCGAGCGCGGCATCCCGACGCTGCTCGGCAACCACGACACCCTCGACGAGGCCCCCGGCTTCCCGATCTTGGCCGATATCGAGCGCTGGACCGCCGAGACCCTACGCCCCGAGCACCGCGCTTGGCTCGACGCGCTGCCGATGACGCTCACGATCGAAGCCCACGGCCTGCGCCTGCTCTGCACCCACGGCACCCCGCGCGACAACCACGAAGGCATCGTCGACGCCACGCCGTGGACCACGCTGCGCGATGCCGCCGGCGCCGAGCCCTTCGACGTCCTCGCCGCCGGCCACACGCACGTCCAGCTGCTGCGCCGCGACGGCGCGCAGACCGTCGTCAACGTCGGCAGCGCCGCGCAACCCTTCGCCCGCCCCTTCGACGGCAGCCCGCCGTCGCTGCTGCCCTGCTGCGATTTCGCCGTCGTCGAGCTCGGACCGGGCGGCGTCGACGTGGCGTTGCGCCGCATCCCGCTGCCGTGGGAGCCCTTCGTCGCCTCGATGCGCGCGAGCGCGATGCCGCACGTCGAGGCGATGCTCGGCCAATGGAGCCGCGCCTACTGAACGCGCCGGCGCCCGCTCAACCGAGCCCGAAGAACCAGACCGTGATGCCGACGCCGAACGAGGCGCCGTTGACGACGAAGCCAGCGCCCAGCGCCCGCGGCCACGACGCCCCGAGCGCCAGCCGCGCCATCGCGGCCTCGACCAGCGAGACCGTCGTCTCCAAGACCGCGGCGCGCGCCACGAAGGGCAAGAAGCCGACGAGCGCCTGATTGCTCGCCCAGACGAGCGGATGCGTGCACAGGCTCGCGGCGACGAAGCAGAGCCCGCCCTGCCAGCGCGGCCGACCGAGCCAGCGGCCCAGACCCGCGCCGACGGCGGCCTCGACGAGCAGCGTCAGGCCGAGCGCTTCGGCTTGCGTCAACGCGCTGCGCCGCGGCGGCGCAGCCAGAGCAGCGCGCCCGCGCCGAGCAGCATGCCGCCGAGCGCCGACGCCGGCAGCGCGCCACCGCCCACGGAGCAGGCGCCGCTCGAGCCGCCGCCGGTGGTGCTGCCCGAGCCGGTGCTGGTGTCGCTGTCGGTCACGCCACCGGTGTCGTCGGTGGTGTCGCCGGTCGCGTCGGGCTGCACCGGCACGCCGCTGCTGGTGTCGGTGGCGCTGCCGTCCTTGCAGCGGAGGCAGGCGCTGCAGACCGACTTCGGCGGCGTGCCGCTGGAGTAGTCGAGCTTGCAGCACTCGCTGGTCTGGCACGAGCCGCTGACACCGCCGCCCGAGCACGCGTCGCCGAGGTTCTTGCTTTGGCAGGCGGCCTCGTCCGGCTCGATCACGTCGGCGAAGACCGCCTGCGGGGCCGCCACGGTGAGCAGCAAGGCCGCCCCGCAGCCCCATCCGATCCGCCCCGTGCGGCTCCACGCGCTGTTCGATTGCTGTCGATGTCGCATCTTCATCGTCTCGCCTCCCTCGCGCGCCGCATCGTTCGCGACCGCGCTGCCAGCCCCTGCCGACCATGCTAGGAGCGTGGCGCCGCCGCCGCCAGCGCGATTCGTCCGGCTAGTCGAAGGGGCCCTTTTCGCCCGGTTTCTTCGGCTCGAGGCCGCCGCTCGTCACTTGCAGGCCCCACGGTGGCGAGGCGTTGGCGAGGACGCCGGCGCGGCAGTCCAGCGTCACGTCTCGAATCACCGCGCCCGGCTTGCTCGCTGTCAGCGTGTAGCGGCCGGGCGGCGCGTCGAGGAAGAGCACGCCGCCGTCGTGGCTCGTCGCCGTCAGCTTCCGGTCCGGGAAGATCGTGTCGTATTTGACGAGGTTGAAGTAGACCGGTCCGTCGATCGCGTCCGCGCTCGGGTGGATCTCCACGGTCGCGTCGGGCTCGCCGTGGGTGCCGGTGCCGTCGTAGAGGCTGTGGCCGCGCCGCGTCACGGTCGTCGCGATCTGGCAGCGCGTCGGATCGGGCTTCAGCTCCACGAACGCCGCCATCAGGTCGTAGACCGAGTCGCTCGGTACCTGGAACGTCACCCGCTCCACGCCGCCCTGCAGCCGGAAGACCTGCGTCTGGGTCGTCGCGAAGCCCGCCTTCTCGAGCACGAACGAGAGCTCACGGTCCGCCGGCAGGTCGTCGAGCCGCCAGCCGCGGTCGGCCCCGACCGTGGTCGCCGCACCCGGCAACGGCACGCCGTCCGCATCGACCGCGATCACCGACGCGCCGGCGAGACTGCCGCTGCCGGGACCGAACGAAAATGCGTCGCCGCTCACCG
>JBEARB010000306.1:0-14003 GCA_041163625.1 Pseudomonadota bacterium
CGTCCGTCCATGTGGAGGCCATGGCGGAGGCGGCGCAGCTGGTCGTCGTTCGGCGCCGGCTCCACGCGGATCACGTATTCCTTCTCGACGCGTCGCTCCGGGCCGATCAGCTGCCGAGCGACCACGCCGTCGCTGGTCAGCACCAGCAGGCCCGAGGAGTCGAGATCCAGGCGGCCCGCCGGCGCGAGTCCGCGCGTCCAGCCGGGCTCGAAGCGGCCGTCCCAGGGGGTCCACGGGTACTTCGGGTCGAGATGTTCGGGCTGCAGCAGGGTCGCGGCGTCGTCGTAGCCGTCTTCCGCCTGACCGGAGACCAGCCCTGGCGGCTTGTGCAGCAAGATCGTCACGCGCGCCGCCTGTGCGGCTTGGCCGGCGGCGTCGAGTTCGATCCGCTGCTGTGGCAAGACGCGCAGACCGAGCTCGCGCACGACCTCGCCGTCGACGCGCACCCGACCCGCCGCGATCAGCGCGTCGGCCTCCCGGCGCGACGCCAGACCCAGTTGTGCCATGCGCTTGTTGAGACGGACGCCTTCGTTCACGCCACTGCTCCTGTTTCGCCGCCGAGAGCGCCCCATCAGGGTTGCGTGCGGCCGATCGCGACCCTACCTTACCGGGCCTGATTTTGCGCCCGCCAGGCCGACCTTTCGCGGCGCTCGAGAGCCCAGACGATGTTGCAGAAGATGATGGCCAAGGTCTTCGGGACCAAGAACGAGCGCGAGATCAAGAAGATCCATCCGCTCGTGGCTCAGATCAACGAGCTCGAGCCGCGGATGCAGGCGCTGAGCGAGGCGGAGCTGCAGGGCCAGACCGCGATCTTGCGTACCAAGCTCGACCAGGGCGCCACCACCGACGACATCTTGCCCGAGGCCTTCGCCACTGCCCGCGAGGCCGGTCGCCGCGTGCTCGGCATGCGCCACTACGACGTGCAGATGATCGGCGGCACCTTCCTGCACCGCGGCGTCATCTGCGAGATGCGCACCGGTGAGGGCAAGACGCTCGTCGCCACGCTGCCGGCGTACCTCAACGCGCTGACCGGCAAGGGCGTGCACGTCGTCACCGTCAACGACTACCTCGCGCAGCGCGACTGCGAGTGGATGAGCCTGCTCTACAACTACATGGGCCTGTCCTCGGGCGTGATCCACACCGGGGCCTCGCAATCGGCCCGCAAGGCCGCCTACGCCGCGGACATCACCTACGGTCAGAACAACGAACTCGGTTTCGACTACCTGCGCGACAACATGAAGTTCTCGCTGGGCGACTACGTGCATCGCTACCTGCCCAGCGCGCACGACGCAGGCGCCGACAAGCTGCTGCACTTCGCCATCGTAGACGAGGTCGACTCGATCCTCATCGACGAGGCGCGGACGCCGCTCATCATCTCGGGCAACTCCGACGAATCGACCGAGCCCTACCTGATCGTCAACGGCATCATGCCCTTCCTCAAGCGCGACCTGGATTTCTCGGTCGACGAGAAGGGCCATTCGGTCTCGCTCACCGAGTCCGGCGTCGACAAATGCGAGTCGCGCCTGAAGATCGGCAACCTCTTCGCGCCCGAGCACATGCATTGGGTGCACTACATCCACGCCGGCCTGAAGGCACACAACCTCTACCGCGCCGACGTGAACTACGTGGTCGAGGACGGCAAGGTCATCATCATCGACGAGCACACTGGCCGTAAGATGCCGGGCAGACGCTGGTCCGACGGTATCCACCAGGCGATCGAGGCCAAGGAAGGCCTCCGCGTCCAGGAGGAGACCCAGACCCTCGCGACGATCACCTTCCAGAACTATTTCCGCATGTACGAGAAGCTCTCGGGCATGACGGGTACCGCCGAGACCGAGGCCGAGGAGTTCGCCAAGGTCTACGACATGGACACCATCGTCATCCCGACCAACAAGCCGATCGTGCGCGACGACCGCGACGACCTCGTCTACAAGAACGAGCGCGGCAAGTTCAAAGCGGTCATCGAGGAGATCGCCGAGTGCAACGCCAAGGGCCAGCCGGTGCTGGTCGGCACGATCTCGGTCGAGAAGAGCCAGTTCCTCAGCCACCTGCTCACCCAGCGCGGCATCGCGCACAACGTCCTCAACGCCAAGCAGCACGGCGCCGAGGCCGAGATCATCGCGCAGGCGGGCCGGCTCGGTGCCGTCACCATCGCCACCAACATGGCCGGCCGCGGTACCGACATCCTCCTCGGCGGCAACGCGGAGCTGCTCGCCAAGCGTGAGATCTTCGGCGTCTCGCGCGTGCAGCAGGACGTGGACGAGGAAGACCCGGTCTACCTCGAGGCGCTCGAGCGCTTCCGCAAGCAATGCGCCGACGAGAAGGCGCAGGTGCTCGCCGCCGGCGGCTTGGCCGTCGTCGGCACCGAGCGCCACGAGAGCCGCCGCATCGACAACCAGCTCCGTGGTCGCGCCGGTCGTCAGGGCGACCCGGGCATGAGCCAGTTCTACCTCAGCCTCGAAGACGACCTGATGCGCATCTTCAACGGCGATCGCGTCGCGAAGATCATGGAGTGGCTCGATATCCCCGAGGACGAGCCGATCGTCGCGCGCTCGGTGACCAAGGCGATCGAGTCGAGCCAGATGCGTGTCGAGGGCCAGAACTTCGACGCCCGCAAGAACCTGCTCGAGTACGACAACGTGATGAACCAGCAGCGCAAGACGATCTATGCGCTGCGCCGGCAGGTGATGGGCGCCGAGGATCTGCTGCCGCTGGTCGAGCAGCTGATCGACGACGTGGTCTACGCTCAGATCGACCGGTTCTGCCCGCCGGACGTGCGCAACACCGAGTGGGACGTCGAGGGGCTCGAGGAGTCGATCTACCACCTGATCGGGCTGGACATCGACCTCTCGGCCGTCGACCGCGACTTCGCTCGCCTCGAGGAGGCGTTGGTTCAGACCTTGGTCGGGGAGTACCGCGATCGCCGCGACCGCATGGTCGAGACCATCATGCACAGCCTCGACCCGGTGGATCCGAACCAAGAGGTCGACCACGCCGAGCTCGAGAAATTCGCCCTCGCGCAGTGGATCTACTTCGAGCGCGAGACCTACCTGCGCGCCATCGACACGCTCTGGAAGGATCACCTCCGCGCCATGGACGCGCTCAAAGAAGGCGTCTACCTGCGTGCCTACGCGCAGAAGGATCCGAAGCTCGTCTACAAGAAAGAGGGCTACGACCTGTTCACCGGCATGGTCAATCAGATCCGCGTCAACGTCGCCGAGACGCTGTTCCGGGTCGAGGTCAAGTCCAGCGACGAGATCGCGCAGATGCGCAAGGACGCCGAGGTGCGCCGCACCCGCGCCGCCGGCCGTATGCAGGAGACCCACGTCCACGCCGACGCGCTGCACCCCGGCGCGGCCGACGGCGGCGATATGGACGCCGATTTCGGCGACGCCAATGGAGCCTCGTTCGACGGCAGCCCCGCCGCCGCGCGGCACGCCGAGCCGGCCACGCCGGTCGTCACCATGCGCCGCAGCCGCCCGAAGATCGGTCGCAACGACCCCTGCTGGTGCGGCTCGGGCAAGAAGTACAAGAAGTGCCACCAGGGCAGCGACGAGGCCGAGCTCTACGCCGGCAATCCCGACGCGCTCGCGGCGATGCTCGCCGGCGACGACGACGACGACGAGCCGCCCGCGGCCGCGGCGCATTGAGGCTGGAATCGTGACGATTTCGTGACGCGTCGCAACCGGGCTGGCAGCGCACGGACCGCCTCCCTAGGCTCTGCGCGCCCCGGCCCGGATGCGGCCGTGAGGAGGAGGTTCGGATGAAGGTGTGGAAGCTTCGCGGGCTAGCGCTCGCCATGGTCGCCCTGGTCGCGGCCTGCGGGACCGAGACGACCAACAACGGCGGCGGCGGCGGCACGACCGACACCACCGGCGGCAACGACGCAAGCGGCAGTGACGGCGCAGGCGGCAACGACGGCTCCGGCCAGACCGACAGCACCGAGCAGGACGCCGGCACTGACACCACCGGCGCCGACACCGGCAGCGATACTGCCGTGACCGACACCGCCGTGACCGACACCGGCGAGACCGACACGACCGTCACCGACACCACCGAGACCGACGCCGGCGGTAGCAACTCCTGCGAGGGCCGCTGCGGCAAGTACGACGCCAAGGCCAGCTGCCAATGCGACGCCTACTGCGAGGACGAGGGCGATTGCTGTGCGGACTACGCCACGCTCTGCGCCGACGACGACACGGTGCAGACCGACGCCAGCGACACGACCGACACCGGCGACGACACGACCGCCCCCGAGTGCACGCAGAACAGCGACTGCAAAGACAGCAGCAAGCCGGTCTGCGACGCGGGCGTCTGCATCCCCGATCTGACCGATGTCATCAAGGGTGACGCGCTCAAGGCCGGTGACCTCTTCATCACCGAGATCTTGGCCGACTCGACCGCCGTCGCCGACGACGTCGGCGAGTGGTTCGAGGTCAAGAACAACACCGCCAAGTCGATCGACCTGCGCGGCCTGCAGATCGAGGACAAGAACGCCAAGCCGCACACCATCGCCGGTTCCGCGCCCGTCCTGCTGGCCGCCGGCGACTACGCCGTGCTGTGCGCCAACGGCGACAAGACCAAGAACGGCGGCGTCGACTGCGACTACACCTACGGCGGTGCCGTGAAGCTCACCAACAGCGCCGACCAGATCAAGCTCGGCCATGCCGGCGGTGTCGTCATCGTGGTCAGCTACCAGGATGGCATCTCCAACGGCGGCTGGCCGACCATCCTCAAGGGCCACGCGGTGCAGCTCGCGCCGGGTGTGACCAATACGGTCGACAACGCCGACGGCAACAACTGGTGCGTTGCGCAGGACGCCTACGGTGACGGTGATTTCGGCACCCCCGGCAAGGCCAACCCGCCGTGCGGCGCCGACGCCGACAAGGACGGCTTCCTCGACAGCGCCGACAACTGCCCCGACGTCAGCAACCCCAGCCAGTTCGACGAGGACAGCGACGGCATCGGCAACAGCTGCGACAACTGCCCGAAGGTCGCCAACAAGGACCAGGCCGACGCCGACAAGGACGGTGTGGGCGACGCGTGCCCCGCGCCGGTCTGTGGCGACGGCAACCTCGGCGAAGGTGAGCAGTGCGACGACGGCAACAAGACCAACGGCGACGGGTGCAGCGCCGACTGCAAGCTCGAGGCCGCCAAGCTCAGCAAGGGTGACCTGATCATCACCGAGCTGCACATCGACCCGAGCGCCGTCAGCGACGACAACGGCGAGTTCATGGAGATCTACAACACGACCGACGCCGAGATCACCCTCGACGGCGTGATCATCGAGCGCAACGGCGCGACCCACACCATCGCGCCGACCTCGCCGCTGAAGGTGCCCGCCAAGGGCTACGTCGTGCTCGGCAAGTCGACCGATACCGCCACCAACGGCGGCGCCAAGGTCGACTACGCGTACGGCAAGGACATCGCCCTGGGCAACTCGGGCAGTGAGCTCAAGATCATCGCCGGTGGCGTCGAGATCGACTATGTGAAGTACCCGGGTTCGGGCAGCGGCGGCTGGCCGAAGTACAAGAACGGCGCGAGCATCCAGCTCGACCCGAGCAAGCTCGACGGCGCGTCCAACGACTCTGGTGCCAACTGGTGCGAGTCCAAGACCGCGATGTCCGGCGGCGACAAGGGAACGCCCGGCAAGGCCAACGAGGCCTGCCAGTAGCGGAACGGAAGGTCCGGATCGCCGCGTGGACTCTGCGCTACTCCGCGGCGGTCCGGGCCCGCTCCGCCGCTCGAATCGTTCCCGACAACCCGATGGCGATGAGCGGCCCGAGCAGCGTGGTCGCGAAGATGATGCCCCAGAGCAGGGCGACGTCGTGGGCGCCGTCCTCGGGGCAGAAGGACGCCAGCAGCGAGCCGGACATCAAGCCGACCAGCGGCTTGGCGGCGAACATCGGCAGCTGCGTCAGGCCCATATAGCTGGCCTCGCGGCCCGGCGGTGCCATCACCGCCACGTACTCGTAGAGCCGAGGTGACCACAGCGCCTCGCCGATCGAGACCAGCACGACGAAGAGCAGCGGCGCGGCCAGCCGCAGGTCCAGCCCCGCGTCGGCACCGAGCGCGGCGGTCGCGATCGCCTCGAAGGGCGCGGGGAACATCATCGGCACCACCGAGAACGCGGTGATGAAGCTGCCCGTCATGATGGCGGTCCAGGCGGACCATCGGGACGTGAGCGAGCCGATGATCGGCGTGAGCACGATGATCATGGCGGGATTGATCGACCAAATCGCCGCCTGCGGTACGTCCGCGCCGAACTCGCGCAGCATGTAGGTCGGCCAGGTCGAGTGCGCGTGCACGAAGATGGCGCGGACCAGTACCAGCACCGAGATGAACAGCATGTAGGCGCGGAAGGTCGGCTCTCCGAACAGCCCCCGGCCGATGCGCAGCGCCGCCGCCAGAGTTCGTTGCATCCCGCTGAGCAGCGATTCGCTCTGGCCCGTCGGCGCTGCCCCGTCGGTCGCGGTCGGCGCGTCCGGTCGCATCCGCCAGCAGAGCAGCAACGACAGCGCCGAGAGCACCGTCGCCACCGCGAAGATCAGCTCGTAGCCGGAGAGGCCGAAGGGCGCCGCGGCGATCTCGCCACCCTCGGCGACCGCCCGGGCGGCGGCCTGCACGCGCTCGAGGTCGGCATCGGTCCAGTAGGCCGGCGCGCGCCCGCCGGTCGCGACTTTGCCGATGCGCTCGACCACGTCGGCGGCCTGCTGCCCCTCCGGGACCGGCACGATCGCGCCGAGTTTCGTGACCAAGGCCTGCTGCGCCTCCGCGCTGGCGGGCAGGGTGCCGTCGAGCCATTCGTCGGGGCGGATCGCGCGACCGAGTAGCGAGCGACGCAGCCACGAGACGATATGGCCGGCGACGAAGGCACCGACGTTCATCACGACGTAGAAGATGTTGTAGGCGAAGGCCCGCAGCTCCGTCGGCGCGATCGCTTTGACCGCCGCCGTCATCACCGGCTTCATCGATGCCACGCCCCAGACCGACACCACCAGGCCGAGCAGCGGGATCGCCGGGACCTCCGAGCCGATCAACATGCCGCGTCCGACGACGAGCGTCAGCGCGCCGAGCAGCAGCGCCTTGCGCAGCCCCATCACGTCGGCGACGAAGCCCGAGAGGAAGGTCACCAGCGAGATCAGCGTGCCCCAGGTGCCGTAGACCACGCCCGACCAGCGGTCCGAGAGCCGCAGATCGTCGTGCAGATAGAGGATGAGCACGTTGACCACCGCGAAGTAGGCGATCGATTCGACCAGCTTCACGGCGTAGAGCAGCCACAGCTCGCGCGGGGCTGCGAAGAGCGCCCGGAGATCGCTCCACAAGCCGCCGAAGAGGCCGCGTTTCTCGGTCGATGTCGTCATCCTCGCTCCTGTCGTTCGGGCTGCACCGGCGCGGGGCCGTGGCGGCGTAGCGGCGAGGATGCACGCATGCAACCCGCCCTGGCGACCCATCGCCCCGTCCCGTCGCGCAGATCCGGGCTTTGACGTTGCCATCGCCCGCCCGGTGGGCTTCAATCGCGTGGGGGGGCGCACCTGACGGGAGGGGTGCGTCTGCCGCGAGGTCAGATTGACGAGCGGGCTCACCAACGCCGTCTTCGGAGATCGCTACCGCGTCGTCGAGGCGGTGGGCAGCGGCGGCATGGCGACCGTCTACCGCGGCGTCGATACCGTCCTCGGCCGCGACGTGGCCATCAAGGTGATGCACCCGCACCTGGCCGCGCGCTCGGACGCGCGAGCCCGCTTCTCGCGCGAAGCCCAGGCCATCGCTCGCCTCCACCATCCGAACATCGTCGACGTCTACGATTTCTCGCACGGGGAGAGCGAGAGCGCCTACCTCGTCACCGAATTCGTGCACGGCGTCACGCTGACCGAGTTCACCGCCGCGCACGGTCCCTTCCTGCCGCAATCCGCCGCGCTGATCGGCCAAGCGATCGCCAGCGCGCTCGCGCACGCACACGCCGCCGGTATCGTCCACCGCGACATCAAGCCCGACAACCTGATGATTTCGCGCGATGGCACGATCAAGCTCATGGACTTCGGCATCGCGACGGCGATGGACCTCGAGCAGATGACCGCCACCGGCGCCATCCTCGGCTCGCCGGCGCACATGGCGCCCGAGCAAATCGAGGGGCGTACCGTCGATGCGCGCGTGGACGTGTTCGCCTTCGGTACGCTGCTCTACGCGCTGGTCGCCGGCCGACTGCCCTTCATGGCGAGCAACCCGCACGCACTCTTCCGCCTGATCCTCGAGGGCGTCTACGACCCGCCGAGTCGACACAACGCCGTGGTCGGTCGGCGCTTCGAGGAGCTGCTCGCGACCTGTCTGGCGCGCGACCCGGACGACCGCTGGTCGACGATGTCGGCGGCGCAGGAGGCCCTCGCCGCCTACCTGCGCGACCACGAGTTGGTCGAGCCGGACAAGCTGCTGCGTCGGCTGCTCACCGCGCCCGAACAGTTCCAACACGAGATCCGACCGAACCTGATCACCGTGCTCTGCGCCGAGGGGCGGCGCGAGGCCCGTGAAGGCTCGTTGGCCCTGGCGATCGATGCGTACAACCGGGCCATGGCGATCGACCCGGACGCGGCCGAGCCACGTCGCGGGCTGACCGAGCTCACCTCGCAGAGCCGTCGCAAGCGTCGGCTCCGCGCCGTCGCCGCCGTCGCGCTCGGGGCGTTGGTGACCACCGGGCTCGCCGTCGCCGTGCGCCGCCACTTTGCCGAGCCTGCGACGGCTCCCGGCCCCGAGGTCCCCGCCGTCGCTCCTGCCGTCGCCGTGCAGCCGCCGCAGCTCTTGCCGCCCAACACCGCCGAGCTCGCTGCAGCCGAGGAGCGTGACCTGCAGGAGGCCAAGCGTCAGAGCGAGATTCGTCGGATCGAGGCCGAGCTCGCCGCGCGCGCCGCGCAGACCGCTCCGGTGCAGGCCGATGCCGGCGCGACCGAGCCCAAGCAGCCCGAGCGCGTTGCCGCGGCGCAGCCGGCCAAGGCTCCGCCGCGTGGGCCGCCTCGGCCGTCGCGGCGACCGCCCGCGAGCAAGGCGAATGAGGAGACCACGGTCCGTAGCGCCGGCCCCAAGCTCGCCTCTCCGCCCGAGCCCGAGGACGGCTTGGTCGAGGTGACGCTCGGCAGCACGCCGGCATGGGCCAAGCTCTACCTGGACAACAAGCTGGTCAGCGACACCGGCTTTGCGCGCGTCTCCCTGGTCTCGGGGAGCCGGCACACGCTGCGCTGCGAGCCCTTCCTGAACTCGTGCCCGGAGTGTCCGCGCGAGCTCACCCGGCCGGTGCTGGTGCCCGATCGCCCGCCGGACGTGCCCTTCCGCGTCGCGTGTGATTTCCGGCAGTGGGCGCCGGCTCGCGCCGCTCCCTAGGCCGACGGGTCGACCTCCTGTCTCAGCGCCCGGCGTGGGCCAGTCGGCGGGCGCGGCGCTCGAGCGCTTCGGCGTAGCAGGCGCGATCCGCGTCGGAGTCGAGCCGCAGTGGCGGCACGGGCGTCGGTTGGCCGGCGTCGTCCTGCGCGACGAACGTCGTGAAGGCCTCGAGGGCGAGCTCACGAGCGCCATCGAGCCCCTCGCGCTCGGCGCGCACGCGGATCTCCATGCTCGTGCGGCCGACCCAGGTGATGCGCGCGGTCAGCACGACGATATCGCCGTGCCGGACGGGCAGCTTGAAGGCGACCTCGTCGAACGAAGCCGTCACGGCGACGCGGCCCGCGTGACGCATCGCACAGACGCCGGCCGCGATATCGACCCAGGCCAGCAGCTGGCCGCCGAAGAGGGTGCCGACGGCGTTGCTGTGTTGCTGCAGCACGAGCTGCGTCATCACCGTCTCGGAATGGTCGGGGTGGCGTGGGTTGCGCGTCGTCATCGGGGCCTCGGTCGGCTGGACATCGGGTGGCGTGCGCGCTATGCCGCGCGCGCGCAGCATAGCGCAGGGGGAAGCGATGGCGAGCCGAGTCACAGTCCGAGCCCTCTTTGCCGAGCATCCCGACGCCATCTGCAAGGCGCTGCGCGAGCTCGCTCGCAGCCTGGGGCCGGACACCGAGTCCGATCGGCGGCCCGACGACTTCGAGACCCGCCGCGCCGAGCTGGCCGACAAGGACTGCGAGCCACGGCTGCTCGAGCTCTCGCACCACGACGACCCGACCGTCCGCGAACTCGCGGTCGACGCGCTCGCCGCCTGGGGCACCGAGCCTGCCCGCGAGCGGCTCGTCGCGTTGACGCAGGACGCCGTCGTCGAGGTCCGGGCTTCGGCTGTCGGGGGGCTCGAGCATTGGCCCGACGACGAGGAAGTCGCCGAAGTCTTGTTGATCGCCATCGACGACTCGAAGTGGTTGGTGCGGATGCGGGCGGCGCGCGCGATGCGCCGGGTGCCCGGCTCCGACATCGACCGCGCCTTGATGACGGCGCTGCTCGACCCGGACTCCTTCGTTCGCGACAGCGCCTCGGACGCGCTCTCCACCCGGCCGAGCGCCGATATCCTCCCGCGGCTGCGCAAGCTCTTCGACCACCCGGCGCCGCACACGTTCGACGCTGCCTTCGAGCTCGCCGGCCGCATCGGCACCGACGAGGACGCGGCATTCCTGGCCCGCGTCGGGCGTTTCACGAACTGGTCCCAGCCGGCGCAGGTCAAGCGCTGGGCGCGTGACGCCGCGCGAGCGATCCGGGCCCGCAACAAGGCGGCGGCCGAGGGCCGCTAGGCCCCGGCGAGCGAGGCAGCGATGGACGGATGGGTCGCCGAAGTCACCACGGCGCTGATGTCGCTCGATGGGCTGACCATCTACGGCATCGGCTTCTCGGTCCTGTTGCTCTGCGGGCTCGGCCTGCCGGTCCCCGAAGACATCACGCTGCTGCTGATGGGGTACATGACCTATCACCCGATGCCCGACGGAAGCGCGCGCCCTCATGCCGACGTCGTGGTCGCGGTGCTGATCGGCCTGGCCGGCGTCATGATCGGCGACGGCTTCATGTTCACCCTCGGCAAGCGCTTCGGGACGCGGCTGATCGACCGGTGGCCCTTCCGAAGCATCCTCGGTGGCGGTCGGCTCGAGCAGGCGACGGCCTTTCTGCAGCGCAACGGCGCGAAGGTGCTGTTCTCGGCGCGCTTCATGCCGGGTCTGCGCTCGGTCGTCTTCTTCACGAGCGGCACGCTCGGCATCCCGCTCACGCGCTTCGTCGTCTTCGACGGCCTCGCCGCGCTGCTCTCGGTGCCGGCGCTGGTGGTCTCGTCGTGGTATTGGGGCGCCGAGTTCGACATGGTCGTACAGAAGGCGCGACAAGCCGAGAACGGCGTGTTGATCGTGATCGTGCTGATCGCACTCTACTTCGGCGTCAAGGCGTGGCGTACGCGGCGAAAAGCGGCCGGTGCCGACGCCTGAATCGACGCCTCAGCCGCGCGCGGCGAACGCCCGCAGCCCCTCTCGCAGACACTTGACGGCGCGCTGCAAGGCCGGAATTTCGAGCACGTAGGCCAATCGGACCTGCGAGCGGCCTTGGCCCGGGGTGGCGTAGAATCCCTCGGCCGGCGCGAGCATGACCGTCTCGCCCTCGTGGTCGAAGTCCGTCAGCAGGAAGCGGCAGAACGCATCGGCGTCGTCGACCGGCAGATCGGCGACGAGGTAGAACGCGCCGTCGGGGCAGGGCGCGAACACGCCGGGGGTCTCTGCGAGCGCGGCGACGAGGTAGTCGCGACGGGCGCGGTACTCGGCGATCATCGCGTCCATCTCGGCGCTGTCGGTGCCCAGCGCGGCGACGGCGGCGTGCTGATCGACCGTCGGCGGCGAGAGGCGCGCTTGAGCGAAGCGCAGCGCGGCGTCGTAGACCGCGCGATTGCGGGTCACCAGCGCGCCGATGCGGGCGCCACAGGCGGCGAAGCGCTTGCTGACCGAGTCGACGACGACGACGTGGTCCTCGCACCCTTGCAGCGCCAAAGCGCTCGGCGCGACACCGGGCATGTCGTCGCGGTAGACGAACTCGCGGTAGACCTCGTCGAGCACCAGCGTGACGCCGTGCCGACGAGCGACCTCGCCGAGCGCGACCAGCGTGGCGCGGTCGAGCACCGCGCCGGTGGGGTTGCCGGGCGACGGCAGGATGATGGCGCGGACCCTCGGCTGCAGCGCCGCTTCGACCGCCTCGGCGCGTACGGCGAAGCCGTCCTGCACCGTGGTCGCGAGCGGCACCACGTCGACCCCGAGTAGGTGCGCGATCCCCTTGTAGTTCGTGTAGTAGGGCTCGGCGACCAAGATCGCGTCGCCGACGTCGCAGAGCGCGGCGATGGTGAAGAGCAGCGCCTCGCTGCCGCCGACGGTGATCAGCACTTCGTCCGCGTCGATCGGCGGGAGCGTGCCGTGCAGGCCCTGGCGGGCGTAGGCGTCGGCCCAAGCGCGGCGCAGCGCCAGGGTTCCCTGCGAGGGGCTGTAGGCGACGCTCGCTTCGTCGTAGCTGCGGTAGGCCGCCAACATGGCCGAGACGGTCGGCAGGTCGGGTTGCCCGATGTTGAGATGGTGGACGTGCACGCCGCGCGCGCGGGCACCGTCGGCCAGGGCGGTGAGTCGACGAATCGGCGAGGCCGGCGCGTCCTGGCCGCGACGCGAGAGACGGGGCCGCACCACGTTGGGCGCGGAAGACGCGTTGTCGGTCACGATCTCCCTCCGAGACGGCTCGCGAAGCCGTCGAGCAGCGGCAACAGATCACGGCGCACGTCGAAACGCAACAGGCCGAGCGCGACCACGCCGCCCTCACCTTCGAAGCGCAGCCACAGGCGGGTCAGGCTGTCGATCGGGACGAGCCACTTCGGTTGCGTATCGCCCCGCACCCTCTGCGCACCGAACGGCGTCTCGCCGCTCGAAGCCAGCTCCAGCTCCCAGCGCGCGGCGGGCCGCGGCCAGAGCCGAAGCTCGAGGGAGCCTTGGACGTCGGCATCCGGCTCGTCAGCGACGCGGAGCGTACCCCGCACGTCGAACTGCGCTCCGGACCGACCGCCCCTGCGGCGCTGTAAGCGCAGCTCGAGCTCGCTCGGGCGCACGACGTCCGCGGCGCGGACTTCGAAACAGGTGCCGCGCAGCGCGAGGGCGACGCGTTCGGGCGTCATGCTCAGCGGCTCCGACGGCGGGCGGCGACGGCGGCGACGGCGCGCCGGATTCGATTCTCGTCGATGGGACCGACGTAGCGCCGCCCGCCGATGTAGATCACCGGTTCGTCGCGCATGTCCAGCCGTCGTGCGGCCTCCGCCGCTGCGGCCATGGCGGCGTTGGCTCGCGGATCGGCCGCGCCGTCCGAGAGCTGCTTGGGCGAGAAGCCCAGTCGGCGGAAGCTGCGCCGGATTTGCCGCCAATCGTAGGGGTCGTTCATCTTGAACAGTTCGATCGCCGCCGCGAGCCCCTTGCCTTTGCGCGCCGCGGTCAGCAGCACCGCCGCGGCGGGTGTGACGCCGGGCTCGGCCGCCGAGGCGATCGACGCGATGCCGAGCGCGACCGGGTGGTGTTCGTCGCCACGCAGCATCCGCAGCGCGTGGAACGCGGCGCGCGACGCGGGGCGGGTGAAGTCGACGAAGAGCAGGACCGGCACCGTCGGCACGCCCGGGGCTCCGGCCGCGCCGAGGTCGACCACGAAGCGGGTGTCGCCGAGGGGTTCTGCGGGATCGAGATCGATCTCGGCTTCGCTGCGCTCTCGCCCGCCGGCGACCAACCGAGCGTACGGACCGGTGCCGCCGCGCTTGCCGGCGCGCGCGGCCTCTGCCCGGGAGCCGTCGACGGCCGCGGCGAGCCCCTCGTCGGTGGCGAGGCCGAGCCAGCGGCGGCCGTTGACGTAGACCGCCCCGGGTCGGGCGTCGACGGCGATGGCGAGGCGCACGATTCGGTCGAGTTCGACGGTGGCGGCCGTGTCGCCGCTCGCCTTCATGCAAGCCTCTCCGCCGGCGCCAAGCCGCTGGCAGACGGCGGAGAGGTCCGGCGTGCCGTCGTCGCGAAGCAGCGCGCGCAGTCCGGCGTCCTGCGCCTTGGCCGGCT
>JBEARB010000307.1:0-9376 GCA_041163625.1 Pseudomonadota bacterium
TCGCCGCGAACACGAACCAGATCTTCCACGGCGCGTAGGTCTGCCACAGCAAATCCGTCACCGCCGCGCCGCTCTGCCCGAGCTCGGCCTTGAGCGCCTCGTACGCCCCGGCGCGGTCGACGCCCAGCGTCCCCGCCAACGAGCCGACTTCGCCATCCCACGCCGGTTTTCCGGCCTTCTGGAGGAAGTCGGTGTGCTCGGCCAGGTAGCGCTGCGAGAGCACCGCCTTCTCGCCGTAGCTGCCGTAGAGCCAACCGGCGAGCTTGCTGCCGACCGCGCCGCCGATGCCGACCGGGATGTTGACGTAGCCGAGGTACAGCCCCTTCTTGCCGGGCGGCGCGATCAGGCCCAGGTACTCGTTCTTCTTCGGTCCCGTCAGCATCTCGCCCAGCGAGAAGAGCAGCACACCGAGCAAGAAGACCCAACCGCTCTGGGTCAGCCCCGAGACCAAGATGCCGAAGATCGCGACGACCATGCCGCCGAGCATCGCCGTCAGCGTCTTGAAGCGGCCCGAGACGGCAGAGATCGGCACCACCAACAGCACGATCAGCGCCGCGTTCAGGTTCAGCAGGTTCTCTTGCAGCACCTGCACGCCACGGTCGGTCTGCTGCGTCCAGCTCTCCGGCACGAACGCCGCCACGGCGCCGCTGTCGGTCCAATCGGTGACGAAGTTCGGATGCAGGTCCCAGAGCTGGTACATCATCAGCCAGAAGCCCGAGAGCAGCAGCAGGAAGCTGACCAGCCGCGGCTCGAACAGGTTGGCAAACGTCGTCTTCAGCACCGCGCCGACCGAGCTGCCGCCCTGCCAACCCGAATCGGGCTCCTTGTAGGTCAGCAACATCAGGTAGTTCAGGCTGACGATGCCGGCGCAGGCGTAGAAGACCATCGGCCAGCTCATCTGCCGCAGGATGCCGGCGAGCGGCGGTCCGAGCGCGGCGCCGACGTTGACCAGCCAATAGAAGACGCCCCAGCCGCGGCTGGCGCTGCTGCGGTCGAGCGTCTGCGCCAAGCTGCCCTGGATACCGGGCTTGAAGAGCGCGGTGCCGGTCGCGAGCAGCATCGTGCCGATGAAGAAGCCCGTGAAGTCGCGCTGCGTCGCCATCATCCCGTAGCCGAGCACCTTGATGGTGATGGCGAAGGCGATGGTCCGCTTGTAGCCGTAGCGGTCGGCGAGGCCGCCGGTGAACGTCGGCAGCACCGATTGGAAGACGAACCACCAGAAGTAGATCGTGCCCTTGTCGGCCTGCGAGAAGTGCAGTCCGCCCGGCTCGTCGGCTTGCGCGATATAGACCGGCGCGACGACGCGGACGCCGTAGTAGGCGAGCCGCTCCCACATCTCCATCGAACAGAGCAGCCAGAACACCCGGCCGAGGCCGCGTCGCTCGGGCGCCGCGGCGGTCCCAGTGGTCATGATGGCTCCCGTGTCGTGGAGACGGGCCGGCTAGCCCTTTTTCAGTAGCGACTTGGCCTTGGCGACCAGCGCGTCGGGCATGTTCGGCGTGCCGATGAAGTCGTTGAGGTAGCGCTTCTTCTTCGCCGCCCAGTTGCCGCTGGCGTCGATTGCGCCGAGCGCGTCGAGCGCAGCCTCGCGCACGCCGTTGTCGGCGTCGCCGAAGAACAGCGTCAGCACCTCCATGCCCTCGGGGAGCTTGGAGCCGGCGATGACGGTGATGGCCTTCTTCTTCACGTCCGGCGAGGGGTCGAAGGCCGCCTGACGCAGCGCCTCGAAGTCTTCCTTGACGGTGCCCTCGGCGAGCGCATCCAGGCAGACCATGCGCACGTTGGAGTCGCGGAACTCCATGCCCTTGCGGAACTTCGGGCGCAGCTCGTCGGCATTCTCGGGGGTGCGCAGGGCGAGCAGGGCGCCGTAGACCGCGCGCTTGATCTCCGGATCGGGGTAGTTGACCAGGCGCACGAGCTGGGCGTAGGCCGAGGTCTCCTTGCGCAGGGCGATGCCGTCGATCGCGGCGACGCGGACGAGCTTCTCGCGGTCCTTCATCATCTCGACCAGCATCGGGCCGGCCTCGGTGTACTTGGCGCTGGCGTGGCCGAGCGCGTAGCAGACCTGGACGCGGATCTGCACGTCCGGATCGTCCTTGAGCGCGGCGAGGTCGCGGGCGATGCCGTCGTCCTCGATGCGGGCGAGGGCGTAGGCCGCCGAACGCTTGATCGACGCCTCGGGGTCCTTGAGCGCGTCCATCAGCAGCGCGACGACGTCCGGACGCGGCCGCGCACCCTTGGTGAACTCCGAGAGCGAGCGGATCGCCATCTGGCGGACGATCGTGTTCTTGCTGGTGACCAGGCGCTTGACCTGATCCAGGCGCAGCGTCTTCATGATCTCGACCGCGGCGGCCATCATGAACTCTTCGTCACGACGGCGCTTCTGCGCGGCATCGGCGAGCGGGACGATGGCGCGCTCGTCCTTGAGCGCCGCGAGCGCCTCGGCCGCAGCCTGACGCACCTGCGCGCTCTCGTGGTCGAGCGCCTTGATGAGCAACGGCGTCGCCGCCTTGCTGCCGCGCTTGCCGTAGGTCTGCGCGGCGAAGATCGCGCCGTCCGGGCCGCCCTTGCCGATCAACCACTCCAGGCTCTCGTCGCGAGCGGCGTCATTGCCCTTCTCGACCAGGACCTTGGCGATGCGCTCGCGCATCTTGTCGCTGACGTCCGAGCCGAGCGCCTTGTGCAACAGCTCCCACTGCTCGAGCTTGACCAAGCCGTCGAAGGCCGCGTCGCGCACACCGGCGTCGGTATGGGTCAACGCCGAGACCAGCGCCGGCGCGGCCACCGCGACCTGCTTGCTCTTGCTCAGCTTCTGCACCGCCGCCATCGCCTCGGCCGCGCTGCCGGTGCGGATCTTCTCGGCCTCGAGCAGGTCGTCGAAGCGGGACACGCCCGCCGCCGAGAGCGCCTTGACGGCGCGCAGCTTCAGGTCGGTGTCCGCATCGCCCTCGACCAACTTCTCGAGCGCCGCGATGACGGCCTTGCTGCCCTTGACGCCCGCCTGGATCGCCGCGTCGAGCGCCGCCGAGCGCACCGCGCCGTCGGTATCCTCGAGCGCCGGCACCAGATCGTCGGCCTTGAGCTTGTAGGTCGCGCGCACGCCGGCGCGGCCGACCGCCTCGATGACCATCAGCTTCGCGCGCCGGCTCTTGCCCGAGAGCGCCGCGAGGACCGGCCCCTTCACCGAGCTGTCGCCCTTGGCGAGGGCGCGCGCCGCCTCGGTCGCCGGCATCGGCTTACCGCCGACCGCCACGAAGGCGCGGGCGGGCACCTGCTCGATGCGCTCGAAGGCCAGCAGGTCGAAGACCGAGAGCAAGGGCACGTGCGCGCCGTAGGCGATGTGGTCGAGCGTCACCTGACCCTGCACGATCGGCGCCGCGCCGAGCTCGGAGATGCCGAGCGACGCCATCGTCCAGAACACCTCGGCCAGCACGCGATCGGCCTCGGCGGTCTGGTCGATGACCAGCGTCGCCTTGGTCGGCGACTCGATGGTCAGCGCGCTCTGACCGTACGCCTTGCCGCCGCGCGCCTTCAGCGCGTCGAACGCACGCTTGGCGCGGGTCGCCATGCCGGAGTCCGAGAGACCGGGCTCTTCGATGGGGACGACGACCTCGATGGTCACGCCCGCCATGTCGACCGGCTGCACCACGTAGAGCATCGCCGGCGCCGCGATCGCGGGCAGGGCGAGCAGGGTGCAGAGCACGAACGCCAGCAAAGAGCGGGTGGCTACCTTCATCCTCGAACCTCCGGGTGACTCCTCGCCGTCGTCACCAACCCCTCCGGGGCGGCGCCATGGCGCGCGAAGAGCCGCGCGTCATGGCACAAATCCTCGCTACGATCAAGGTTCTGCGCGTCTATCCGCCGGCCTCGATGACGCAACGCGCCGTGGCCGCCGCCGATTCGTTGCCTCCGGAATTTGGATTGGCGTCTCTGCCATACCTGGCCCCCCCTTGTGCCATTCGAGGCGCCCGCATGGACGACAGCATCAGCCCGCTGCGGAGCGTTCGCACACCACGGGCATGGTCTCAAAGCGGTAGATCGTCTACAAGGCGACGGGCTGGCGGTTCGAAACCGCAACCACGAGGCTTGATATGCACGTGCTCGTCACCGGCGGAGCCGGCTTCATCGGCAGCAACACCGTCGACCATCTACTGCAGAGCGGCGACCGCGTACGCGTCCTCGACGACCTGAGTAGCGGCGACCTCCATAACCTCGCAGACGCTCGTCGCCACGGCGAGCGCTTCTCATTCGTGCAAGGGGATATCCGGGACGCGGAGACCGTCGCCCGCGCGATGACGGGCATCACTCATGTGCTGCACTTGGCCGCACAGGTCTTCGTGCCGACCTCGATCGAACAGCCGGCGTTCTCGTCATCTGTCAACGTCGGCGGCTTCGTCACGACGCTCGACGCGTCCCGCCGCGCAGGCGTTCAACGCTTCGTGTATGCCTCGTCGGCCGCTGTCTACGGAGTGCCGGACACGCTTCCTGTCCGCGAGTCGACCCCTCCTGCCGCGCTCTCGCCGTACGCGCTCGAGAAGCTGGTCAACGACCAATACGCCGAACTTTTCCGAGGACTCTACGGTCTCTCGAGCTGCGGCCTCCGCTATTTCAACGTGTACGGGCCGCGGCAAGATCCGCGCTCGACGTATTCCGGCGTGGTCAGCAAGTTCTGCGAGCGCATCGCCGCGCAAGCCGAGGTCACCATCTTCGGCGACGGCAGGCAGACCCGCGATTTCGTAGCGGTCACCGACGTCGCCCGTGCCAACCGCGCCGCCCTTCTCGGCGAGGCCGTCGGCGTGGTCAACATCGCCACCGGCACCAGCGTCGATCTGCTCGAGCTACTCGACGCGATGAGCGAGCTGGTCGGCCGTCCCATTGTACCGAAACATGCCCCCGCCCGCAGCGGCGAAGTGCGTCATTCCTCGGTCGATCCCGTTCGCATGCGCGACGACCTCGGCCTGCGCGAGGTCACGTCGCTGCACGAAGGCCTCGCCGCGTTGCTCGCCAGCCTTGGAGTCGAGCCAAGTCCCGTGTAGGCCCGCACGCTCGAACGTCGCCGAGACTTCACGCCTCGCATCGGCGCTACAAGCCCGAGAGCCCCACCGACACCCAGAGCCCCAGGTCCCACGTCCGCCGGTTCGCCCCGTGCAGGGCGCGCTCGATGCGCACGCCTGCGCGCAGCTGCGGCCAGAACGCCCACGACGCGCTGCCGGCCATCAGGTGGATGCCGCCGGGCCGCCGCATCCAGCCGAGCTCGGCGTCCAGTCCCTCGCCCGGCAGCGCGGCGAACGCGTTCTGCACCCGCACCGAGGCCGCGTAGGCGTCCAGATCCAACGCCCCCGGCGCCCATGGCAGCGTCCGCGCCTGGCCACGCAACACCAGCCCCGGCAACGGCTCGGCCCGCACCCGCGCCCGCAGGCCGAAGCCCAGCCCGCCGGCGGCGTCGACCGCGTCGAGCTGTCCGCCGAGCCGGTCGCGCTCGAACTCGTAGGCGGCGTCCATCCGGCCCGGCAGCCACGCCCCCGAGGCCCAGACCGGCGCCAACGAGACCTCGAGGAGCCGCCGACGCCGCGCCGCGTCCAGCCAGCCGAGCACCGCGCCCGCCTCGGCGCCGAGGCCGAATTGCTGGTCGTGGCTCGACGCCCCGCCCGCCATCCACACGCCCAGCGCCAGCCGCGCGTCGCGCAGCACGCCCATCCGCAGCTCGGCGGCGCCGATCGCCAGCGGCGCGCTCGAACGCCCCGTCGCCGCGGAGGGCTGCGCCAGCGGCGCGTTGCGATCGGCCGCGACGTCGAAGGCCAGCGTCAGGCTGCCGAGCCCCGTCTCGGGCGGCGCCTCGCCGCCGAAGGGCGTCACCGCCAAGCGCATCGCCAGCACCTCCCACGCCAGCACGTCGTGGGTGAACAGCTCCGCGCCCAGCGGACCGAGCCGCCCGTGCGCGTGCAAGCCGGCGCGGAAGGCGTCGGGCAGTAGCGCCGGTCGGTAGCCGTCGACCACGGCGCCGCGGCCGAGCGTCAGACCGGCGTTGCCCGAGACGAAGACGCCGGCGCTGCCGTCCGCGGTGCGCAGCGAGAGGCGCTCGAGCGGCCGCAGCCACTCCGATCGCGCGTCCCAATCGCGGTCGCGCAGGCCGAATTCGCCGGCCTCGGAGAAGACGACCATGCGCAGCGGCGGCGCCAGATCGAGCTGCAGCGCGCCCGCTCGGATGCCGAGCCGCGGCACCAGCGTCGCGAGCCCCTCGCCGTCGACGCGCTCCATGCCGCCGGCGGCCGAGAGCGAGAGCTCGACGACGGGCGCCGCCGCCCGGGCGGACCCAGGCAGCGCCGACGCCCACAGCAGCGTCAGCGCGGCGAGCGCACGCACCGCCTTCACGGCTCGTCCTGCGAGGGGGTGTGGGCGCGCGGGTGGGCAGCGTCGTAGGCGCGCTGCAGGGCCGCGAGCGAGGTGTGGGTGTAGCGCTGCGTGGTCGAGAGCCGGGCGTGGCCGAGCAGCTCCTGCACCTCGCGGATATCGGCGCCGCCGTCGAGCAGGTGTGTGGCGAAGCTGTGGCGCAGGCCGTGCGGATGGATGGTGCGGTGACCGCCGGCGGCGCCGGTGCGGGCGTCGAGCAGCTTGCGCACGCTGCGCGGGTCGAGGCGCTTGCCACGCACGCCGAGGAAGAGCGCGGGCTGGTCGGTGGGTTCGACGCCGGCGCGGACGAGCAGCAGCGGGCGGCGCTCGAGCCAGGTCGTCAGGGCGGCGGCGGCGGGCGCGCCGAAGGGAACGATGCGCTCCTTGCGGCCCTTGCCGAGCACACGGACGAGGCGCTCGGGGATGTCGACGCCGCGGACGTCGAGGCCGCAGAGCTCGCCGACGCGGAGGCCGGCGCCGTAGAGCAGCTCGACGATGGCGCGATCGCGGGCTTCGACGAGGGGGTCGGCGCCGGCGTCGACGTGTTTGGCGAGGCGCAGGGCCTCGTCGACGCCGAGGAACCGGGGCAGCTTGTGCTGTTGGCGCGGGTTGCCGAGGCCGTCGGCGGGGTCGGCCTCGATGCGGTTCTGCCGGCGCAGCCAGCGGTACAGCGCGCGGACGGCGGCGAGGCGGCGGGCGACGCTCGAGGAGGCGAGCTGGTCGTGCAGCGTCATCGCGTAGTCGCGCAGATCGTCGCGTTCGGCCTGCTCGGGCAGCAGCTCGAGGCGGTCGTGTAGGTAGTGGGCGAGGTCCTGCAGGTCGCGCTCGTAGGCGACGAGCGTGTGCTTGCTCGCAGCCTTCTCGTAGCGCAGGTGGTGCAGGAAGTCGGCGATGGCGGCGGGCGTGGTCATCGACCACGAGGGTAGCGGCGCCTACGCGGGCGTCGACTTTCCGGGCCGGCGCACGCCGACGTCGCCGTCGGGCTCGCCCGGCTGCAGGACGCGCAGGGCGTGGTCGACCATCGTCTTGCCGTCGAAGATCCAATGCCCGCTGAAGCGCTCGCCGCGCAGCAGCATCGGGATCCAAAACGCGTCGTCGGCCCACATCCGCTCGAAGGGGATGGCGTCTTCGTCGGTCCACAGCGGGATCGCTTCGGGGGTGGCGGTGGCGACGCCCTCGGCGCCGGCGCTCTGGTAGACGTGCACCCACATGCTGTAGCCGTCGCGGAACTGGAAGCGATGCTCCCCACACCAACGCGCCTCGTGCGGCCGCACGCAGAGCTCCTCCCAGACCTCGCGCAGCGCCGCCTCGGCCGGCGTCTCGCCCGGATCGACGCGGCCGCCCGGCGCGTTGACCAAGCCCTGGCCGAGCCCGCGCTGCTTCTCGATCAGCAGCACCCGGCCGCCCTCGCGGACGAAGAGCAGGGTCGCGACGTCGATCGGCTGCCACGCGGCCCAATCGATCTGCTCGATACGTTCGGCCGCGCTCGGCGAGGGTGTGCTCATGCTGCCTCCTGCAAACACGCTAGCGCAGCCCCCACCGGGCGGCTACCCTGCGCCGGCTCATGCCTCGGAGGGAGCGATGCCGACCACCCGCCACCACCGCCGCCCCAGCGCGCGCCCGTGCGGTCTCGCCGCCGCCTTGGTCGCGAGCTGCCTCGCCACGGCGCCGCTGCTCGCGCCGACGCCTGCCGCGGCCGCCGCACCGCCGACCGGCCCCGCCGGCGTGCGCTACTTCAACGGCGACCTCGGCGAGGCGCTCGCCCACGCCGCCAAGACCGGCAAGCGGGTGTTCGTCGACTTCGACGCGAGTTGGTGTCCGAGCTGCCGGCAGCTCGAGCGCGAGGTGCTCGCCACGCCCGAGGGCAGCCGCTTGCTGTCGGGGCTGGTGGCCGTGCACGTCGACTTCGACGACGAGAAGAACCGCCGCTGGGTCGAGAAATACGTGATTCTGGGGCTGCCGACCGCGGTCGTGCTCGACGCGCAGGGCGAGCAGCTCGTGCGGGTGATGGGCTATGAGGGCAAGCAGGCCTGGACGGCGCCCTTCCAGGCCGCGCTCTCGGCGAAAGACCCGCTGCCCGGGCTGCGCGCCGCGTTCGCCGCCACACCCGGCGACGACGGCACCCGCCTCGCGCTCGGCAAGGCGCTGCTGGTGCGCGGCAAGCGCGAGGAGGCCGAGGCGACGCTGGAGCCGCTGCTCTTCGCGCCGCTGGGCCGCATCGCCGGCGACGACGCGCACGCCAAGGAGCGCCGGGACCATCAGAAGGAGCGCGCGGCCGAGGCGCTGTGGGTGCTCGGGCGCTACCACCATCGGGTGCGGCGCGACCCGGGTACGGCGCAGCATTTCTGGCGCGAGCTCGCGACCCGCTTCGGCAAGACCTCGTGGGCTGGCGGCGCTTGGCATTGGTACGCCAAGGCACAGGCCGAGCTCGGTCGGCCCGAGGCCGGCGCGGCGGCGTTCGCGGGTCTCGCGCGCCGCAAGCCCGAGGATGCGGTGCCCTTGCAGGCGTGGCTCGATTTCGCGCGGAAATACAAGCTCGAGGGCGAGCGCGCCGCGCTGAAGGCCGCGATCGCGGCGCTGCCGGCCGGCGCCCCGCGCGACGGCCTGCACCAATCGATGCAGGCGTGGCAGCCCTGAGCGGCGCGCATCGACTCGTAACGCTTCCGACCGCCGGCGCCTCTTGGCGACGTTCCCCATCCGGCGCCGGCTCGATCCGCGCGCTCCCAGACCCCGCGACGAGGAGTTCCCCATGGCATCGACCACCTTCGACCTCAGCAACGCCCCGGCCTACGGCCTGCACACGCGCCTGGAGGGTGTCGACTTCGACGCGGCCGTCGAGCGCACCACCGCCGCGCTCGCGGGCGAGGGCTTCGGCGTGCTGACCACCATCGACGTGCAGGCGACGATGAAGAAGAAGCTCGACCTGGACACCAACCGCTACACCATCCTCGGCGCCTGCAACCCGCCGCTGGCGCGCGAGGCGCTC
>JBEARB010000308.1:0-2955 GCA_041163625.1 Pseudomonadota bacterium
ACGCAGAACGTCGTGCGCGGGCCCTCGGGGATCAGCACGCCCTCGACGCGCGCGCCGTCGTGCAATGCGAAGACCAAGCGCTCGGTACCGTCGACGTCGCGACGGCGCGCCTCGCAGACCGTCTCGCAGGCCGGAAACGCGGCCTCGCAGCGCGCCCGCTGGATTTCGCTCATCGCCGAGAACGCGCCGGCCGGCCGGCCCTTCTTCTGTAGATGCACGAACAGGCGGTCGGCGTGGCCCGCGGGGACGCCGGCCGCCGCCAGGGCCGGCCCGAGCGCCGCGCGTGGATAGCCCAAGAGCGGCGAAGGAGGGCGAGCCGACGGCGCGGTCACGCTAGCCGCCGCACGAGTCGTTGGACGCGACATCGACCTTCGCCTTCGCCGCCTCGCAGGCGTTGGGGTAGGTCTTGCCGTCGCAGCCGCAGACCGCCGTGCCGCTGGCACCGACGCACGTCTCGGTCGGCACTTCACAGCGCCCCGGACCGCCACACGTCAGCGCCTTGACCGCCACGCACCACAGGGGCTTGGGGCACGAGGGCTTGGCGGTGTCGCAGTCGATGCCGCAGCCGGCGACGACCTCGTGCGTACAGCCCAGCGTCTTGTCGCAGGTATCCAGGGTGCAGTCGTTCTGGTCGTTGCAGGCCGAGACGTAGCCGCCGGTGCACTCGCCGTTCTGGCAGGTCTCGCCGCCGGTGCAGACGTCGCCGTCGTCGCATTCGATCAGGCCCTCGTCGGTCTGCCCGTCGCAGTCGTCGTCCTTGCCGTTGCAGACCTCGTCGGACGGCGTTGCCGGGGTGCACGGCGGCGCCTTGGTGTCGTCGTCCGAACCCGTGGCGTCGCCCGCATCCTCGGCGGTGGCGTCGGTGCCTGCGTCGACGGCGCCGATGTCGGCCTTGCTGTCGGTCGTGTCGTCGCTGGTGGAACCGGTGTCGACGGCCACGTCGGGCGTCGTGTCGGCGGTGTCTGCCAGAGCGTCGGTGTCGGCGGTGCCGGTGTCGGGCGCTCCGGTGTCGGCCTCCACGTCGGTGGCGACGTCCGCGGCGGTGTCTGCCGCGCTGTCGGCGGTGGCGGCGGTGTCGGTTGCGTCGCTGCCGTCGGCGGTGTCCGAGCAGGCTCCGAGCGCGAAGAGGAGCAGCCAGACGCCGACGCGGGGGAGCGTGGATGAGGCGGACGACGGGATTTGGACGCGCGACATGTTTGGACTCCCAACCTGCCTGGTCCTGCGTGATAGTGGAGTCAGGCGGTCGTGGCAACGAGGAATCGCCGATCGAGATTGAGGTGCGAGATCCCCGATCGAGGTGCCCGAGCGAGGTGCCCGAGCGAGGTGCCGGGCGATTCGACGAACGTCGCGACGCGAGGTGCCAAGCCGCGATCGAGGTGCCGGGCGATTCGACGAACGTCGCGACGCGAGGTGCCAAGCCGCCATCGAGGTGCCCGCGATCGAGGTGCCGGGCGATTCGACGAAGCGATTCGACGAACGTCGCGACGTGAGGTGCGACGCGAGGTGCCGGGCAATTCGACAAACAGAACACTGCGGCCCGGTCGCCAGAGAATCGGCACCGGACTGCGACGCGAATTCAACCAAATCCCGATCATTCCCTGTGGAACCCGCGGTCCCGTTTCGGCCGCTCACACAGGAGATCGACATGAGGCCATTGCGTAGCTCCCTGCCCGGGGGCCTGTACGAACTCTCGACTCGCGTCGCCGGAGGTCAATTGCTCACCACGCCGACCAAGGAGGTCCACGACCTGATCCTCGGCGTCATCGGTCACGCGATGCGAGCGCACAACGTGCAACTGCACGCCTTCGTCTTCATGAGCAACCACTACCACATGCTGCTCTCGGTTCCCGACAGCAACACACTCAGCGATTTCATGTGCTTGCTCAACGGCAACATCTCGCGAGAACTCAACCTGATCAATGACCGCGACGACGCCATGTGGGGCCGCCGTTTCCGCTCCATCCCGATCTCGCCCGACCGCGCCACGCAGGTCTGGAGGTTGCGCTACATTCTGTCGCACGGGGTCAAGGAGAACCTGGTCGCCAAGCCGGCGGACTGGCCGGGCGCCTCGTCGCTGCCTTGGCTGCGCGACGGTAAGGTGCTCAAGGGCAAGTGGATTCGGCGAACGGAGCTGTACTACGCGAGACGGCGAAAGAACTTTGTCGAGAACCTCAAGGCATTCACGACGATCTATCCGATCGAACTGACCGCGCTGCCGTGTTGGCAGCACCTCCCCGAGGCCGGGTGGCGCAAGCTGGTGCAGGACATGATTGCGGACATCGAGGCAGAGGCCGACGAGGCTCGCGAGGCGGACGGGAGGCAGCCGCTCGGGGTCGAGCGCGTCTTGGCGCAGGACCCGTTCTCGCGGGTGCGGAGCAAGCGTTCGCGGGCGCCCTCTGTGCTGTGCGTGGACGCCGGAGCACGTCGGGCGCTGCGGGCGGAGTTGCGCGCTCGAGAGGCGGCGTGGCGGGATGCGGCGCACGCGACGATGGAGGCGTTGGTCGGCGTTTCCCAGGCCGCGCGGCGCCGTCTGCCGGCGATGTTCTGGCGGGCGCTGGTGGTGTAGTTCAGCGGCGCGGCGCTCGGGACTGGCGAGGCGTTCGGAGCTCGGTCGAGCGGAGGGTTGTCGGCGACGGGTCGGGAGGTTTCGGGCACGCCAGGGGCGGCGCCGGCGGGCTGGTATGCGCGCTTTCTGAGCGCGTTTCCCGCTTCGTCGAATTGCCCGGCACCTACGGAAGCAGCTTCGTCGAATTGCCCGGCACCTACGGAAGGCGTTGCCGACAAGATTGATCAACACCTGCCGCAGCCGGACCGGATCGCTACCGTCGAAACGCCCGGCACCTATCCCCGCAGGAAACGCCCGGCACCTATCCCCGAGGGCACGTCACTGGCGGCGCCGGCGGTGGGGTTTGCGCGCTTGCGGTGGGTGGGCGCGGTTTCGTCGAAACGCCCGGC
>JBEARB010000309.1:0-18553 GCA_041163625.1 Pseudomonadota bacterium
TCGACGGCTCCGACACCAGCGCCCGCCTGTCCGGCCCGATCGGCATCGACGTCGCCGCCGACGGCAGCGTCTACTTCGGAGACTACGGCACCAGCCGCATCCGCAAGCTCGGCATCGACGGCAAGGTCAGCACCATCGCCGGCGACGGGCAGCACGGCTTCATCAACGACGTCGGGACCAAGGCGCGCTTGGACCGCCCGTGGGGCGTGGTCGCGTTGCCGACCGGTGCGCTGGTGGTCGCAGACGGTTCGAACCAGCGCCTGCGCCACATCGACGCCGCCGGTTCCGTCACCACCTGGGCCGGCAGCGGCGTCGCGGGCTACGTGAACGGCGAGGGCGCGGGCGCTCGCTTCTACAGCCCGCGCGGCCTGGCCGTCGCCGCGAACGGCCGGATCTACGTGTGTGACGCTGCGAACCATCGCATCCGCTTCGCGCAGGCCACGGCGACACCGTGTTCCATCGGCGGGGTGTGCTGGTCGGCCGGCTGGCCGTCTGCGACCGAGAGCTGCGAGCGTTGTGACGCCAAGCAGAGCAAGTCGGCCTTCAGCAAGGCGGTCGACGGCACCGCCTGCAACGACGGCAAGCTCTGCAACGCGCCCGACACCTGCGCCTCCGGCAAGTGCGCCGGCAAGACCGTGGTCTGCAACGACGGCGACGACTGCACGGCAGACAGCTGCGACGCGACCACCGGCTCCTGCGTGTTCAAGAAGATCATCGGCTGCAAGGGCTACTGCGAGACCGACGCGCAGTGCGACGACAAGAACCTCTGCACCACCGACGTTTGCAACAAGAACGTCTGCCAGAGCGCGCCCAACACCGTGCAGTGCGACGACGGCAACGCCTGCACGGTGGCCGAGCGCTGCCAGAACGGCGCTTGCACCGCCTCGACCGCCGACACCATCGTGTCGACGCTCGCCGGCTCTACCGCGGGCTGGGTCGACGCCAAGGGGATTCTGGCGAAGTTCTCGCAGCCGGTGGGTCTGGCGCTCGACGCGACCGGGACGTACTGGATCGCGGACAGCAACAACCACCGCATCCGCACCCTCGCGGCTGACGGCACGGTCAAGACCATCGCCGGTTCGGGCAAGGCGGGCTTCGTCGACGGCAAGGGCGAGGCGGCGTGGTTCTACCTGCCCAGCGACGTGGACCTGCACGGCAGCGGCGTGGTCGTCGCCGACCGCTACAACAACCGCCTACGCACGGTCGGGGCCGACGGCACGGTCGGCACCTTGGCCGGCAGCAGCACCGCGGGCTACGTCGACGGCAAGGGCGGCGCGGCGCAGTTCAACCAGCCGATCGGCGTGGCGACCCTCGCGGGCGTCGCGTTCGTCGCGGACTTCGGCAACCAGCGTATCCGCGTCGTGACGCCCGACGGCACCACGACGACGCTGGCGGGCTCGACCTACGGCTACCTCGACGGCAAGGGCGCCGCAGCGCGCTTCCAATACCCGATCGGCATCGCGGTCGACGCTGGCGGCGTGGCCTACGTCACCGAGTGGGACGGCCACCGCGTCCGTCGCGTCGCCGTCGACGGCACCGTGACCACGATCGCAGGGACCACTGCCGGCTACACCGACGGCGAGGCCGCGAAGTCGCGCTTCAACCGCCCGTGGGGCATCGACGTGGACGCCGCGGGTCGACTCTTCGTCGCCGACCGCAACAACGCCCGGATCCGCCGCATCTCGGGTGGCCTGACGGTGACTGTCGCCGGGTTCGCCGGTGGCTACGTCGACGGCAGCATCTCGGTCGCGCGCTTCAACGCGCCGCAGGGTGTGCTCGCGCTGCCGAACGGCAACGTCGTGGTCGGAGACAGCTACAACCACCGCATCCGTCACGTGCAGGTGACCGCCTCGGCCTGCTCCATCGACGGGGCGTGCTGGGCGAACGGCACGGCCAACCCGGCCAAGCCGTGCGAGGTCTGCAACGGCGCCACCTCGCCCACCAAGTGGGACGCGAGCGCCTGCACGAAATAACGCATCCCTCGGAGGGGAGCGCGCCGCCGCCGGGTCCCTGCGCAGGGGCCCGGCGGTGTGCTTTGTGGGGGAGGTCGGCTAGCGGATGACGCCGTGGGCGCGACCGACCTTGACGAAGGCGGCGACGGCACGGTCGATCATGGCGTCGGTGTGGGCAGCCGAGATCTGCACGCGGATGCGCGCGGCGCCCTTGGGCACGACGGGATACGAGAAGCCGATGACGTAGATGCCTTCGGCCAGCAGGTCGTCGGCCATCTGCCCGGCCAGGCGGGCCTCGCCGAGCATGATCGGCACGATCGGGTGCACGCCCGGGCGGATGTCGAAGCCCGCGGCCGTCATCTCGCGTCGGAAGCGGGCGGTGTTGGCCTCGAGGCGATCACGTAGCTCGGTGGTCTCGCTGAGCATCGCGAGGCACTCGAGCGAAGTCGCGGTGATGACGGGCGCGAGGGTATTCGAGAACAGGTATGGGCGAGAACGCTGCCGCAGCAGTTCGACGAGCTCGCGCCTTCCGCTGGTGAAGCCGCCCGACGCGCCGCCGAGCGCCTTGCCGAGGGTGCTGGTGATGATGTCGACACGGCCCATCACGCCGCAGTGCTCGGCCGTGCCGCGGCCGGTCTTGCCGACGAAACCGGTGGCGTGGCTGTCGTCGACCATGACCAAGGCGTCGTAGCGCTCGGCGAGGTCACAGATGGCCGCGAGATCGGCGATGTCGCCGTCCATCGAGAACACGCCGTCGGTCGCGATGAGGCGCGTGCGGGCGCCCTGCGTGGCCCGCAGATGCTGCTCGAGCTCGGCCAAGTCGCCGTGGCTCCAGCGCACGCGCTGCGCCTTGCTCAGCCGCACGCCGTCGATGATCGAGGCGTGGTTGAGGCTGTCGGAGATGATCACGTCATCGGCCTCGAGCAGCGTCTCGAACAGGCCGCCGTTGGCGTCGAAGCAGCTCGAGTAGAGGATGGTGTCCTCGGTGCCGAGGAACGCCGAGACCGCGTCCTCGAGCGCCTTGTGGATGTCGGCGGTGCCGCAGATGAAGCGCACCGAGCTCATCCCGTAGCCGTGGCTCTCCAGCGCTGCGTGGGCGGCCTGGAGCAGGCGCGGATGGTTCGCCAGGCCGAGGTAGTTGTTCGCGCAGAAGTTGACGACTTCGCCCTCGGCCACGCGGATCGCCGCGCCCTGCGGCGAACGCAGCACGCGCTCCCGCTTCTCCAGGCCGGCGGCGGCGATCTCGTCGAGGGTCTGCTGCAGACGACCCCGGGTGCTGGCGTCCATCATGGCGCTACTCCTGGCTCGGACCGCGCTTGATCCACGCGATGAGGTTGGCGATCTGGCCGTCGTCGAGCTTGTCGGCGAAGCCGGGCATCGGGCCGTCGCCACCGAGGATGACGCGGGCGAGCTTCTCGCGCGACATGCCACGGACGTGCTCGCCCATCAGGTTCGGGCTGCCCTTCTTGCCGGTGCCGTCGGCGCCGTGGCAGCCGGCGCAGTTGGCCGCGTAGACCGGCGCGGCGGCGTCGGCGTCGCCCGAGGCGGAGGCGAGGCGCGCGGTGCGCGCGGTGTCCACGCCGCCACAGCCGGCGGTCAGGGCAGCGAGCGCGAGCGAGAGCGCCAACAGGCGCGGAGTCGAGAGGGTCATCGGCTTCTCCGTGGGGTAGGGCGGCGCTGATCGGCCGTCCGTGGGCTCAGTTGCCGGATTCCTGGGCACGCGCGATCTCGTCGTGCTCGGTCTCCATCATGTTCAGCAGGTCGTAGGTCATCTCGAGGTTGCGCTCGTTGCCGACCAGGTCGTGCACGCGGGCGATGCCCTCCATCTGCCGGGTCAGGTCCCAGAGCCGGTCGCAGAGCGCGACGAGCAGGCCGATATCGCGATCCTTGCGGCTCTGGCCGGCGAAGCGCTCGTTGTAGAGCTGCAGGACGACGTCGGCCGCCGAGCCCAGCTCCTCGACCATTCGGGTCAGGGACGTCTCGCTGCGCACTTTGCGGATCGCCTCGAGCTCCTCGCGCCACTGCGTCGCGCGCTCGCGCACGATCTGCATGTTCTGGCCGTTGTGCTGGCCGTGGAAGCCCTGCGCCGGCAGCGCCTCCATCCGGGCAAGAATGGTGTCGAGATTCCCGATCATCCGCTCGAGCAGCTCCGGTCGGCGGCTGACGCGCGATAGCCCCGCAAAGTGCAGCCGATACAGCTCGAACTGCTCGTTGGCGAGCTGTGCGAGCACGTTCTCCGCCTCCTCGGGCGGATGCGCGTCACGGGCGGACTTGATCGCCTTCTGCTCGCCCTCGAAGAGGGTGATGTATTGGTCGACCACGCCGATATCGTGGGTCAGCTGCTCGGAGCGCCAGCCGCTGCCGAGGGTCGCCATTTCCGAGCGGAGCGCGCGCAGATCGCGCACCATCTCCACGAGCAGGCTGAGGTCGCGCGTGCTGCGCGATTTGCCTGCGAAGTGGCGGCGGTAGCGATGGAAGACGTGGTTGGCGCGCTGGCCCAGCCACGACGCCTCGACGCCCTTGTCGCCAGCCTCGCTGCGCGCCTGCACAATGGATTTGTGCTCGTTGTGGTAGAGGTTCACGCGCTCTTCGGCGAGCGCCTGCGCGGCCGCGACTTCGTCGCTGCGAGCGATGCCGGCGAGCTCCTGGCGGACGGCGCGCGCGCCTTCGAGCATCACACGCATCATCTCCGGATTGCGGGTGACGCGCGGCTGACCGGCGAAGTGCAGGTGGTATTGCTGGTGCAGGGCGTCGAGCCGCTCTTGCAGCTCGGCGAACAGGCTAGCCATGGAACCTCCAGCGTCCGGTGGTCGAGTCGGACGGCGCGGGAGCGTAGCCTCGCCGCCCCGGTGCTGCAATCGACACGCTGCAGCCGGGCCAAAACGCAGCGAGGGTGGGCCGAAGCCCACCCTCGCGCGAGGCTCGCGTGGTCGATCCGGCTACTGCTGGACCTCCTTCTTCTCCTTGATGGTCACGGAGTCGGTGGCGTCCACCTTCTTGCCGTGGATCTCGAGGATCTTGAACTGCACGCGGCGGTTCTCTTCGCGGCAGGCCGCGATCTTCCGCTTGTTCTTCCGCTCGAGCTTCTTGTTCGCCATCAGCTCGCCGAGCTTGGTGCACGACGGAACCGTCTCGCCGAAGCCCTTGGCCTCCAAGCGGCTCGCCGCGACGCCCTTCTCGATGAGGTAGGCCTTCACGGCTTGGGCACGGCCCTCCGAGAGCGCGAGGTTGGCCTCGTCCTTGCCGACATCGTCGGTATGACCCTCGATCAGGATGGCCGTGATCATCGGCTGCTTGTTGAGCACCAGCGCCACGGTGTCGAGCAGCGCGAAGCTGTCGGACTTGATCTCGCTCTTGCCGGTCTCGAAGTTGACCTTCTGCAGGATCTTGACCTCGGTCTCGGTGATGACCACCAGCGACTTCTTGTCGGGGCAACCGTCCTCGTCGTCGACGCCGTTGAAGGTCTCGGCCTTGTCCGGGCACTTGTCGAGCTTGTCCGGGATGCCGTCCTTGTCGCGGTCCTGAATCGGGCAGCCCTGCTCCTCCTTCACACCGGCCTGGGTCGGGCACTTGTCCTCGACGTCCGGCACGCCGTCGCTGTCGTTGTCGGGATCCGGGCAGCCGTCGTCGTCCTGGTACTCGTCCTTGTCCTCGGCCTCGTTCGGGCACTTGTCCTTGCCGTCGACCAAGCCGTCGTTGTCGTTGTCGGCTTCGGGGCAGCCGTCGGTGTCCTCGAAGCCGTCCTTGTCTTCGGCCTCGTTCGGGCACTTGTCGCTGCCGTCGAGGATGCCGTCGCCGTCGTTGTCCGGGTCGGGGCAGCCGTCAGCGTCCTGGAAGCCGTCCTTGTCCTCGGCCTGCTCGATGCACTTGTCGTCGCGGTCGATGATGCCGTCGAGATCGGTGTCGGCCAGCGTTCCCTCGAACCACCACGACGCGCCGATCATGACCTCGAAGTTGTTGGTGGTCCGGTCGATGCGACCGGCGATGTTGATGTAGCGCAGGTCGGCGCGGATCAGCAGGTTGTCGAGCACGTGGTACTTGGCGCCGACACCGAGGTGCCACTCGAAGTCGGTGTCGGTCGACGCGGTGTCTTTCACGTCGCTGGCGCTGTTGTCCTTGCCGTCGAGCAGGCTCTCACCGCCGGCGCCGATCAACACGAAGGGGCGAAAGCGGTGCTTCATCAGGCCGAAGTGCGCCAGCGCGTTGGCACGCCAGCCGACCATGTTGGCCGTCTCGCCGCCCCGGATGTAGCTCGACGGCGCGTACTTCAACTCGCCTTCGAGTCCCAGCAGGTTGTTCAGGTTGATGCCCAGCCGGCCGCCGAAGAGCAGGCCAGAATCCGGGATGTTGTCGGGGTAGAACGCATTGCCCAGCTCGGAATCATCGCTGATGACGTTGTAGCCGAGGAAGACGCCGGCCTCGATCGAGCCCTTGTGCTCGAGTGGGGTCGCCCCGCAGAGGAGCATCCAGGCGCTGGCAGCGGCCACGAGATGCAGAAAATTCTTCATGAACGAACTCCGGATGGTGCGCAGCGCAGGGCGGCGCGTCGAGGGGCGGGCACGCGACGAACGATGCCGTGCGTGCCAATCGGGCGCGCCGATGGTAGTCGCTGTGCCTAGCTTTACAAGACTTCGCGGGCACATCGGGGGTCCGAACCAGTTCGGGGTGTGGTGTGCAGACCCAGACAATCGTGACCGTACTCGGTGGCCTCGGCCTGTTCTTGCTCGGCATGAGCCTGATGACCGACGGTCTCACCGCGGTGGGCGGCGGTGCGATGCGACGGGCGATGCGGACGCTGGCGGGCAGCCGCTGGCGGGTCTTCGCGCTCGGCGCCGGCACCACCGCGTTGGTCCAATCCTCGGCGCCAATGTCGGCACCACGTCGACGGCGTGGATCGTCTCGACCATCGGTTTGAAGGTGAAGGCGAGCGCGTTCGCGTTGCCGCTGATTGCAGCCGGTGCGGCGTGGCGTCTGCTTCGCCATGGTCGACGCGGCGTCTTCGGGCACGCGCTGGCCGGCTTCGGCTTGGTCTTCCTGGGCATCGCGACCCTGCAGGAGGGCATGGCCGACGCGACCACGCAGATCGCCGTCGCCGGCACGGCGGACCAACTCGGCGGCAGGATCGTGTTGGTCTTGGTCGGCGCACTGATGACGGTGATCGCGCAGTCCTCGTCCGCGGCGGTGGCGATGACCATCACCGCCTTGGCGAGCGGTGCGCTCGATCTCGAGGCGGCCGCGGCGCTGGTGATCGGGCAGAACGTGGGCACGACCGTGACCGCGCTGCTTGGCTCGATCGGCGGGGGTGTCGCGGTGCGGCGCGCGGCGGTCGGGCATCTGCTCTTCAACGTCCTCACCGGCCTGGTCGCCTTTTCCGTACTCGGCCCGGCCGTGCAGTTGATCGACTGGGTGGCGGCCGAGAGCGCCACCCGCGATCCCGCCGTCGAGCTCGCGCTCTTCCACACGGTGTTCAACCTGTTCGGGGTGGCAATGGTACTCCCGGTGCTCGGCTCGTTTGCGCGTTTGGTCGAGCGGATGGTCCCCGAGCCGGCTGGGGCGACCGCTGGGCTGCAGCTCTCGTCGGCGACCATCGCGGTGCCTGGGGTGGCGCTCGAGATGGCGCGGCGCGCGCTCGTCGCGACCTTCGCGCGCGCGCTGCAGGCGGTCGAGCAGCGCACACGGCCTCTGGCCGCGCTGCTGCCCGAGTTGGTGGCGGCGCGCGAACGGCTCGCCGCCGACGCCATCGGGCCCGGATACGTCGCCGAAGTCGCCGGTGCGCTCGCCGCCGCCTCTCGCGGGCTCGCGCAGGCGCGCAAGGACGACCGCGGGCGGGTCCTCGCGGAGGTTGCGGTCGGGAGTCGGCCTGCCGAAGACGCGGACGCTCGCCTCGGCGCCGCCCGCCTGGTCGATCGCCTCGGCTACCACGCTTGGCGCGCGGCCCATGCGCTGCGCGAGAGCGCGCTCGAGGCCGGGCTTCCGCACGACGCGACGCCCGACGACCCGAGCCGATGACCGCCGCCGACCCTCGCCGCTAGAGCGCGAAATCCCAACGCAGCCGCGCCATGAGGCGATCGTGCCGGTCCAGTCCCGCGAACGGGCCGAATTCCTCGCCCGGTTGGTAGGTCACGTAGCCGACGCCGGCGCGCAATCCGTCGCGCAGCGCATAGCTCGCCTCGGCCCGGGCCAGCCAGCCGTATTGCGCCGTCAGCCCAAACACCATCCCCACGGCCTGCAGCTCCAGGCGCTCCCGCAGGGCGGTCCGCTGCGCGCGCAGCACCGCCATCGGCGCGTCGACCGGGAAGAGCATGTCTGCCACCGGTTCGAGCAGCGTCGTGCGGGCGAATTCGAGCCCGAGCGTGGTCTGCGGCAGCCCGCGCCACGTCAGCCCGACCATGGTCTCGACCGTGGCCGAGCGCGCCGCGCCCAGCACGGGGATCGGACCGTCGTCGCGCAGCGTGCCGATCGGGCGCCGCCGCGTGAGCGCGAGTTCCCACTTGAGCAACAGCGCTCCGCTCACCCACGCGCCGGTTGTGCCGAGGATCTCGTACCGCAGGTGGTCCAACGGCACGTCGATCGGGGCGTCGCCGCCAGCGGCGAGGGCCGCCATGTCGAGGTTCCGGACGACACCCTGCTGGTCGAGCACGCTGCCGGCGACCACGCCGAGGTCGACGCCTTCGCCCCGGTGGACCCAGCGCAGCAGCAGTTGCTGCGTACCGAGCGAAAACGTCTTCTGCACGTGGGCGTAGCGCAGCTGTCGGTCGGCGAGCAAGGCTCCGACGTCGATGCCCGGGACGCTGCCGCTCAGCGCGGCCGGCAGCGGCGAGAAGGGACCCATCGGCGGCACGCGGAAGCCGAAGTTCGCCTCGTGGATCCACATCGCCTCGAGTCGGTGGGCGCCGTGGAAGAAGCCCAGGCGCGTGGCGAGCACTGGTACCCGCACGTCGACGAGGTCCGCGAGACCCGGCTCACGCAGGTCGCGCGGGTTGGCCAGGTCCAGGGGGCTGAGCGCGTCGCCTTCGCCGAAGGCCACGATCTGGCGACCGACCGTCAACTCGAACGGCCCCAGCGAGCCGGCGACGTAGGTGTCTCGGATCTGCGTCAGCGACTCGTAAGTCCCGAGCGTCGCGTCGTCGTAGGTGTCGCGCTCGACGAGGTAGGCGGCGTCGTATTCGCCGTGCACCGAGGCCATCATCCGCCAGCGTTCGTGCTTGTAGGAGAACGCCAGATCCAGGCTCTGCCGAGCCTTGGCGAACGGATTGTCCCCGAACCGCTCGCTCCACAGGGCCTCGTCGCTGCGGAGGATGCCGGTCAACGCCCAACGTCGCGCTGCCGCCGGCGCCGGCGCTGCCGTCGGCGTCACCGCCGCGGGCTCGGAGCCGAAGTCGAACTCGTCGCTCTCGCCGCCCTCGTCGGTCCCGCTGTCGTCCGCCTTGCCGTCGTCGTTCGACCCGGACGCGGTCGCCGGCGCCTCGTCGGCGTGCACGAGCAGCGGCCAGACGCCGCACAGCCCGAGCAAGGCAGCGACGAGGACGCCGCGCATCGCTACAGACCCTGCTCGAGTCGGCGCTGCGTGAAGTCGCTCGCCTTCACCGAGGCATCACCCAGCTTGACGCTGAGGAAGTCGAGCACCGTGGTCGACTCGACTTCCTTGCCGCGCACGGTGCGCACCGCCATCCGGTGAGGCACCCAGATGCCGTCGATCTGCTTGAGTTTGTCGGATTTCAGCAGCTTGATCTTCTTGCCCTCGGCGACCCAGATCTTCGACTGCAGCGGCACCAGCTTGGTCTTGCTGATCCAGACCAGCGACTTCACGTAGCCGGTCTCGCGCTTCTCCTTCTCGGTCTTCGGACGCGCCTCGATCAGCCAGCAATCCTCACCGCCGACCGGCGCCGAGGGCTTGCTCAGCTTGTAGTCGTAGTCCTTCGGATCCTTCTTGGTCATGTCGGCGTACGAGAAATCCGAGCCCATGAAGGCGCCGGACTTGTCGGCGCTCGAGATCCGCGTCGACTTGTGCAGGCTCGGCAGGTAGAGCCATTGGTCGTCGTCCTTGTCGCCGGCGTCCCAATCCATCGTCAGCAGCGCGGTGTTGCGGACGTCGGCCGGGCTCTCGAAGATCATCAGCTGCTTGCGGCCGCCCGGCACCTTCATCGAGCGCGAGCGGACCACCCGCACCCGCTCGCGGCCGGCGCTGTCGCGGATGGTCATCTGCATCCGCGAGACCATCTTGTCGCCGGTGTCGCGGTTCTCGACGGCAGCCATGATCTTGTTGGCGTCGGTCTCGCCCGGGTCGAGCGCGGACGCTCCCAACGGCAGCAGCAGCAGGGTGCCGGCGAGCAGGCCGAAGGCGCTCGCGGCGCGGCGAAGGTCGAGGTTCATCGCATCTCCTCCTTGCGGTCACGGTAGGCCCACCGCAGCAGGGCCGGCGCGAAAATCAGGTCGATCAGCAGCGCCATCACCACCGTCAACGCGACCAACACGCCGAAGCGGGCGAGGTTGGTCATCTGCGCCGAGATGTAGACGCAGAACCCCATCGCGAGAATCACGCTGGTCGAGACCATCGCCCGGCCGCTGTGGTGGAAGGTATACGAGATCGCCGCCTCGACGTCGCCACGCCGCTGATAGTGCGCCTGGAAGTGGTGCAGGAAGTGGATGGTGTCGTCGACCGCGATGCCGATCGCGATGCTGGCGATGAGCAGGTTCGACATGTCGATGGGCACCCCGACCGCGCCCATCAGCCCCATGATCATCATGATCGGCAGCAAGTTCGGCACCATCGCGATGAGGCCGAGGCGCAGGTTCCGCAACATCAACACCATCATGACGGTGATGATCACGAACGCGACGCCGAAGCTGCGGATCAAGTCGGCGATGATCGAGCTGACGATGTTGAACAAGCTGTAGACCGCGCCGGTCTTTTCGACCACGGCGCGGTCGCCGATGTGCTTGCGGATGCCCTCGTCGAGGTATTCGGTGAACGGGCCGTAGGAGGTGGCGTCCACCCAACGCACACGGATCGTCGCTTGCGTCTTGCGCAGATCGTTGGTCGCCAGCCGTCGCAGCTGGTCGGGACCGGCGTTCTCGAAGAGGAAGAGCAGATCCGAGAGGGCGCGATCGTCGTCGGGCAGTCGGTAGAAAGCCGGATCGCCGCCGTGCAGGGCGCGGTTGGTCTCCTTGACCACGTCGACGAGGCTGATGGCGTTGCCGACCAGTTGCACGTCGGTATCCGGATAGCGCCACGCCCGGACGTGCTCCAGCACCCCTTCGAGGCCGCGCATCAACTCGAGATCCTTGATCGTGCGGCCCTCCTTGGCGGAGATCAGCAGCTGGACGTTGGCGGTACCGCCGATGTGCTCGTCGATCAGGTCGAAGGCGGGGCGGACGGGGAACTTCTCGGGGATCCACGACAGCGGGTTGTGGTAGACGCGCAGCCCGCCCATGCCGACGACCGAGAGACCGGCGAAGAGCAGGCCCAGCAGCAGCGCGCGGCGACGCTTCGGGGCGTTGCGCAGCCCGCCCGAGGGCGCGCCGGGATCGGCCGAGAACAGCCGCGCCAGATCGAGGAAGCGGTCCAGGCCGGCACCACCGCCAGCGGCGTTGGCGCCCAGCAGGCTCTTGCGGTTGAAGGTCAGGAACGCCGGCAAGAAGACCACCGAGTGGATCAACGCGACGACCACGCCGAACGCGCCGGCGGTCCCCATCTCGCCGATCGCGTCGACGGTGGCGAAGCGGAACGAGAGCAAGCCGACCATCGTCGTGAGCGTGGTGAACAGGACGGGCATTCCCGTCGTGGCGATGGCGTAGACGATGGCGTCGTCGTTGTCGCGTCCGCGACGCCGGGCGTCGCGATAGACCGATTGGATATGGACCGAATCGCCGATGCCGACGCAGACCAGGAAGGCCGGCAGGATGTTCGAGAGCATCGTCATCGGCCAGCCGACCGCTGCCATCAGCCCGAAGGTCCAGATCGCGGCCTGCCCGACCACCAGCAGCGGCCCGACGATGCCCATCGGGTGGCGGAACAGGAAGAGCAGCGCAGAGAGCATCGCGAGCACGGCGACCACGCCGGTGCGGCGCAGGTCGCCGAGGATGATGTCGTTGATCGCAGCGCCGAGGGCCGGCGGACCGGCGACGCGCGGCTCGAAGCCCGGTGCGCGGTGGCGCTCGCAGATCGCCATCACTTCGCGATAGACACGGGCCGAGTCTTCCTCGCTCATGAACGCCGTGCGCATCGTGATGACGGAGTGGCGGCCGGCCGCGCCGACGACCTGTCCGACCAGCGTCGGCTCGGCCAGGATCTGCTCGCGCAGCTTCGGCAGCGCAGTCGCCTCGGGCAGCGGCTCGAGCCAGCCGCCGATGCGAATGCCGTCGCCGACGGCCTGCGTGCGGCGGACGTTCAGGATGCTGGTGATCTCGTCGATGATGGTGCCGCCGGCTTCGTCGCCCCAGGCGAGGTCCTCGCCTTCCTCGCCGAAGGTGCCGAAGTCGGACTCGACGCCGGTGGCGGCCGTGGCGGCCTCGGCGCCGCCGCCGCCGGTCTCGCCGGCTCCTTCGAAATCGGCGAACGGATCGTCGTCGCTGCCCGCCGGCGTCGCTGTCGCCGCCGCGGCCACGGTCGCCTCGGAGGGCGCCGCCGGCGGCGCCTTCGCCTTGGCGCGGCGCGGTGCCGGCGGCACGACCGGGGCGGGCTCCGGCCCTCCCAATGCCGAGTGCCGACGAGGCTTGCGCTGGCCGAGGGTGGGGATTTCCATGTCGAGCTGCGCGAGCTCGTCGTGCAGCGCGCGAAGCCGCTCGAGATAGGGGCGCGAGAAGACGTCGCCTTCCACCATCACCAGGAAAAAGTCGTCGCGGCCGAAATCATCGCGGAAACGCTCGAGGATTTCGCGGGCATCGGACGCGCTCGAGGTGAACGCCTCGACGGAGTTGTCCATCTGCAATCGGGTGGCCGCCAAGCCACCAAACGCGAGCGTGCCGGCCACCGTGAGCAGCAGCGCGAGGATCGGGTGGCGCACGGTCAGACGCGCCAACGCCTCGAAGAAGGGATTCTTCGGGTCGTCCGGCGCGGGCGTCGGCGTGTCGGTCGGCAAGGTCGCCACGGGTGCGCTCCGGTCGCGACGGGCTCGCGATTGGCCGGAAGCATGACGTCAGGCCGCCGACGGCGCAAGCGACGCGCCGCGTCATCGCGTCGCGCGCGGGATGCTGGCACGATGGCCGGGCCGGGCATCGGGTGCCGCACGGGTGCGGTCCGCTACGGCGTCGGAGTCCCCATGGCCGCCGTCGACACGCAACGAATCGAGCGCCTGCGCCGCGACCTGATGCGCAAAGGTATGGCCGTCAACGAGGCGCTCGTCGCGCTCAAGGCCAACCAGAACGCCAAGCTCCTCGACCTCGAGCTGCCGCACGAGCAGAAGCCCGGGCTGCGCAAGGAAGAGAAGCTGCGGATGTTCCTCGATCAGATCATCCGCGCACAGCGGCGGCTCGGCACACCGGACTACGGTGTCTGCGTCGACTGCGGGCGGTCCATGCCCGATGCCGCGCTGGACGACACTCCGTGGCTCGAGCAATGCGATCGCTGCGCGGCGCGTGAGAGCGCCGGCGGCCTCACGTTCTGAGCGAGCCTGCATCGCGCGTCGTGGCTTGCGTATCGCCGACGTGGAAGAGCGTCTGCGTCGGGTAGGCGAACGAGAGCCCGGCGGCGTCGAAGCGCTCCTTGATCGCCAAGTTGACGGCATGGCGGACGTCGAGTTGGCGCTCGTACTCCGTCACGAAGAAGCAGACGCGCAGGTCCAGGCTGTACGCGCCGAAGCCGAGGAAATGCACACGGACGTCGTCGTGCGTGCCTGGCGTCGAGCGCACGATGGTCTGCAGCAGCGCCTGGGCCTCGCGCAGCTGGGTCGCTCGCGGTGGTCTGGTAGACCAAGCCGATATCGAACTCGACCGTCAGCCCGTTCACCACCGAGAGGGTCTCGATCGGCTGCTCCGCGAGTTGCTTGTTCGGCAGCACGACGCGGACGCCGGTCGCCGTCACCAGCTTGGTCGAGCGCGTGCCGACCTCGGCGACGCGGGCGAGCGTGCGCCGTCCGGAGCGCGCCAGCATCGCGCCGCAGAGCACCAGCGCGAGCGCCACCAGCCAATCGCGCACCGTGTTGCCGCCCACGCGCAGCGTTCCGATGGATTCGAGGTTCTCGATCATGCGCGCACCGCCTCGCTATGCCGCTTCGCTTCCCCCCAGAGCTCGAGGGCAGCGATGCCGACGATCCGCGGAATCACCGCCCGGAAGACTTCGCAATAGGGCGAGCGCCCATCGATGTGGCCATCCCGGCGAGCGAGCAGCAGCGGGCAACCCGCGGCGCAGCTCTGCTGGTGGCGACAGTTGTTGCACACCGGGTTGCCGACCTGGCGCTCGAAGGGGCCGAACGGCCGGTGTGCGCGACCTTGCTCGACGATGGAGCGGCTGCCGTCGATCGGAGCACGGTCGGTCTCGTGGTGCAGCGCCGCCTGACACGGCGAGACCGCGCCGCCCGGACCGACGGCGGCGTAGCTCGAGCCTGCGCCGCAAGCCTTGCGGATCGGCCGAAACGGCGAGAGGTCACAGAAGCGGTGGGTCTGCCGAAACGAAGGCTCGGGCGCTCGGCCGGCGTCGACGTCGGCCGCCACGGCGGCTTCGATGCGGTCGTAGGCGGCCAAGAGCGGCCCGCGCACGCGCTGCAGGGCGTCGCCGTCGAGGATGCCCTCTGCGCCCGGTCGCGGTGCCTGCTCGAGCCGGCGCGAAGCACCATGCCGGTCGTCGAGCGTGCCGGCGCCCCATTCGAGGTCGCGCACCAGGCTGAGCCGGAAGCCGAGGCGCTCCTGTAGCAACCAATCGACCAACGGCAACAGGCCGCCGAGGTTGGTCTCGCCCAGGGTGACCAGCACATAGGGGCGCACACCTGCCTCCCGCCACGCGGCGAAGCCGCGCTCGAGGTGTGCAGCGCTGCCGCGACCGTTGCGGGTCGGGCGCATCGCGTCCTGCAGCGCGCCCTTGCCGTCGATGGAGATGGAGACGCCCAGGCCGGCCTGCTTCACCCACGCCGCGGCCTCGCGCGGCACCACCGTCCCGTTGCTGAGGATCGCGGCGGTGTAGCGGACGCCGTGGCGGCCACAGCGCTCGATCGCGGCCTCGTGGAAGCGGCGCAGCGCCGAGAACCGCAACATCGGCTCGCCACCGGCGTAGCGCACGTGGATGCGGTCGGCGTGGCCCGCGGCAGCGGCGCGCTCGATCGACGCCAGGACGCGCTCGGCGGTCGAGTCGTCGAGGTGCTGCGGGCCCTTGTCGATGTAGCAGTACGGACAGTCGAGGTTGCAGTCGTTGGTGACGTGCAGCCACAGGTCGAACACACGCTCGGCCCGCGCCGCCGGACGCGGCCGCCGAAACGGCGCGGGATCGGGCGTACGCAACAGGCCGTTGCGCAGCAGGATCGGTGCCGATTGGACCAGTCGCGCGCGCCCGGCGTCGGTCTCGGCGAGGTCGGCGGCGATGGCACCGAGCGTGCGGCCGTCCGCGCAATCGAGCACGGCGGCGGCAGGTGCCGAGAGCAGGACCAGACCGTCGTCGACGGCGGGATTGTGGACCCAACGCTGCCCGCGCACCACGCCGTGCAGCAGGCGGTCGGCGCGCCAGACGGGCAACTCCGCCAGCGCCGCGGGCAGGGCGGTGGCGCCCTCCATCACCAATCCGAGCCGCTGCTGCAATCCCAGGAGCAATCGCTGCTGCAGTCCCAGGAGCAATCGCTGCTGCAGTCCCAGGAGCAATCACTGCTGCAGTCGAACGAGCAATCGCTGCTGCAATCCGAGGAGCCGCTGTAGCCGACGCAATCCCAGCTGTCGCTGCTGCTGCTGCCGGTGCTCGCCCACGAGGTTTGCTGCGGCTCGTACGAGCTCATGAAGCTGTCGTCCCAGGTCGCCGCGTCGAAATCGAGGCTCGCGACCTCACTGACGCCGCCCAGCGCGCTGCCGTATTGGTCGACCTGCGTGGCGTCGCAGATCGGCGTGCCGCTGCTGTGGATCACGTGCACGTTGGTGCCGTAGCTGCCCCACGAGTGGCCGAGGCTGCCAGCGCCGTAGCCCCAGGAATGCCGCGGGGACATCATCGCGTCGAGGATCATCAGGTTGACGAAGGTATCCATCGGATCGCGGTAGTACGTGCCCCACGGGTCGTAGTATGGGCCGTAGTAGCCGCCGCGCGGGTAGGCGGGCGCGCTGCGCAACGAGGCGCGTCGCTGGTCGCGGTCCTGAGCGGCGTCTTGGATCTCGGCCGCGGACGGGCGCACCACCGCCAGCTCGGGCGGATCCATCTCGACCCGGCCGCGCGGGAACGAAGCCGCGAGTCCTTGGTGGATGCGGGTGCAGAACTCCGCGAGCAGGTTCTGGTAGGTCGGCACCAGCGTCGGCTCCGCGAGCCGCTTGCCGATGCGCTCGCGGGCGTCCTCCATCGATTCGCCCTCGCGCGGGCGCAGCTCGTCGGCGCGGGCGCCGATGGCGACGGTCGCGGCAGGCGCGTCGCTGGCGTGCTGCATCTTGATCGTGATCTCGATCAGCGCGTGCAGCCCCGCCTCGGCGTGCTCGAAGACCGCGCGCAGGGTTGCGAATCCGGCGTCGAAGCGATCGTGCGCCGTGCGCATCGCGGCGACGAGCATCTCGGCGTCGCCCGCGACGCCGGCGTCGTCTTGGAACACCACGTCGGTGTCGACGACGAGGCTGACGGCGTTGTCGACGCCCGCGCGGGCCAGCCCGAGCTGGACCTGCTCGGTCAGCGCCAGGCCGGTGCGGGTGAGTTGCTGCTCACCGGTGCGCAGGTCCATCTCCCCGCCGAGGAAATGCTTCACCTTGTCCCAGAACCTGGGCTCGCGGAACACCTCTTCGCCGGGCAGGTAGATTCGCCCTTGGGCCACCAATCGCATCGTCGCCTCCGTCCGCGCGTACGCGGTCGATCAACCGAGCAGGTTCGGGCCGCTGCCGCCGCCGAGCGCACGGAACTCGCCCTCGAGCGCCTTGGCCCTCTGGCCCAGGCTGGTCGCGCGCGAGATCGCCTGCCGGCTCGGCGGCTGCGCCTTCAGCGCGTCGAAATCGGACGAAAGGTCCGTCGCTCGCGAGAGCAGCGCGTCGAAGCCCGGCTTGCCCTCGACCGCGTCCATGCCGAGGAAGATGTTCGCCATCGCCTGCTCGCCCGGGTCGAGCGCCTGCTTGAATTCGGCCGCGAGGCGGGTGTCGCGGCTCTTGCGCCGCCAGAAGACGACGCCCGCACCGCCGACGAGCAGCAGGACCAGGAAGGCGAAGCCGAAGCCGAAGCCGCCGGAGCTCGACGCCGGCTCGGTGGTGATCGGGCGCGCCGGCGCCGCCTTGCGTCGCGAGCTCGCCGGCGCAGCGCGCTGTTGGCTGGCTGCGATCGCTGCGGGCAGGGCGGCCGTGAGGCGAGCCATCCGATCCAGCGGGTTGCCGCCTGCGCTCATCACCTGCTTCATCAGGCGTTGCTTGTCGGCCGCGGCGATGGCGTTGCAGCGCAGGACCCATTTGCTGCCCGCCGAGACGATCAGCACGTCCGCCCCGCCGAGCTTCATGCGGTCGTAGACCTTGCCGTAGTCGTCGACGTTGCTGCCGTCGGCGAGCACCACGATGTAGGCGCGCGCACCGGTCTTGCCGGCGAGCTCGCGGGCCATCGCGCCGAGCTTGGCCTTGACCTCGTCGCTGACGGTCTTCGGGCCGCGCGCGACGCCGGATTGCCCGGCGCCTTCGAGGATCTCTTGGACCTTGCCGACGTTGGCATGCGCGACGAGCGGCAGGCCGACGAGCACGATCGACAGCAGGATGAGCGTGCGACGAAACGGGTTCGAGAACAGCATCGGCGCCTCCACGGCCGGGTGGCCGGATTCGGGCGCATGCTGGGGCGGCGAGGCGGCGCGCGTCAATGGTCGAGCGCGCCCGGCCTCTTCGCTAGAAGTGCCAGCCGAAGGTGACCCGCGGCGCGAAACGCAGCGTGGTCACCGGGTCGGCGCTGAGGTCGGACGAGTAGTTTTTGTCGTAGTTGTAGATCCAGGTGTCGTACGAACCACGAACGAATCGCAGGTCCAAGCCAATCGCGAAGACCGAGTCTGGCACGCGCCACTCGCCCGAGAGGCCGAACGGGATCGCGGTCCCAGTCCACGCCTTGCCGGTCGCTTTGGCTTGAAATTGCATCTCGTAGTAGTAGAGGATTTCGAAGAAGCCGTAGCCAGCGTAGAGCTTCACGTCGACGGGTGCGTCCGCCCGCCAGAAGCGGAGCGGGTGGATCGCCGCGATAAGCGAGATCGTCCCGAATCCGTCCTGGTCGACGCGCCTCTGCATGCCAAAGTCGCCATTCCACGCGAGATCGGCCCAAATCGAAGCGTATCCCTTGATGTTGTGACCGATCTGCAACGCAATCGCGAGCCCGTTGCCGCGAGCAGTCGTCACAGCCTCGTCGTAGCCAGGTCCGACGGCGATCTTGCCGAGGCCACGAACGGTTGGGATCGTCACTCCCGTTGCGCCGCCGTGCGTGCTGTAGCCGACGTTGAGCGAGAGGAAGAAGCCCTGCCATTTGGCCTTGGCCGTCG